>PDRI01000054.1 GCA_002748055.1 Bacteroidota bacterium
GGCATTCTATGTCATTGCCTTTTCCGAAGCCTTCGAACCGCTCATCCGCTTTCTGCATTGCGAACTCAGTTTCCCCCTTATTGACAAGCGTTGGATAGGCCTGTTCAGCATGACATTGCTGGCTGTTCTCATCCTTACCCGGGGTGCAAATATCGGTATGAAGGCCCTCTATGTGGTCGTTGCACTTCTGTTCAGCTCCCTGCTTTTCTTTTTCCTTGGAAAGAGTTCCGGTTCCTACACCACCTTCCCGCTAAAAGCACAAATCGAAGAACCGGATTCTTTCTTCTATGTTTTCACCATTGTCTTCCCGGCTTTTACAGGACTGGTGGCCGGTCTGGGCTTATCCGGCGATTTGAAAAATCCAAGCCGGTCGATACCACAGGGAACACTCTGGGCAACCATGGGCGGCTTTGTGGTTTATCTGCTTGTAGCCTATAAAATGACCATCAGTGCCACACCCGAAGAACTGGCCTCCGACCAGCTTATCATGGAAAAAATTGCAATCTGGGGGCCCATCATTCCGATTGGCCTGGCTGCAGCCTCGCTCTCCTCCGCACTGGGGTCCATCATGGTAGCCCCGCGTACCCTTCAGGCCATCGGGCTCGACCGTGTTTTTCCCGGCATATCGATCAACCGCTGGCTCGCGAAGGGAAAGGAAAAAGACAATGAACCCACCAATGCAGGCATAGTCAGCGTAATCATTGCCTTTGTCTTCGTTGCCTTTGGCGATATTGACTTTGTTGCCCAGATTATCTCCATGTTCTTCATGGTTACTTACGGAGTTATTTGCCTGATCTCCCTGCTGGAACACTTCGCTGCCGACCCCTCTTACCGCCCTACCTTCCGGTCGAGATGGTATCTGTCCCTGATTGGTGCAGTCACTTCGTTCTGGCTGATGTTCAAGATGAATGCACCTTACGCCCTCCTTTCAATGATTATCATGGGCTTGTTTTATGTCATGATTTCCGGCAGACACCGGAAGGAAAAAGGACTGGTGAAGCTGTTTAGGGGGGTTATCTTTCAACTAAGCAGACAGTTACAGGTTCTTGCGCAGCGGGCCGACCGGGAGGACCTCGACGTGCACTGGCGTCCGTTTACGATCTGTGTTTCGCGAGACACCTTTTCCCGCAGAAGCGCCTTCGACGTTCTCCGCTGGATTTCCCTGAAATACGGTTTTGGCACCTACATCCATTACATCAAGGGCTTTCTGACCGAAGAAACCAATAAAGAATCGAGGCAAATCCTGAACAAATTGATACAGCTTGCTGCCGGCAGCAAGAACCGGGTCTATCTCGACACCATTATCAGCCCCTCCTATACCTCGGCCATAGCCCAGGTTATCCAGCTTTCCGGAATATCCGGAAAGGGCAACAACATGATCCTTTTCGAGTTTTCGCAATCGCATCCGGAAGAGCTTGAAGAGGCCCTGAACACCCATCACATACTATTCGCCACAGGCTTCGATCTCTGCGTATTGAGCACATCATTTAAGGGCTTTGGCTACAAAAAGCAAATTCATATCTGGATCAGCTCCGCAGATTACGACAACGCCAACCTCATGATCCTGCTTAGCTATATCATGCTGGGACATCCCGAATGGAAGGAAGGCATCATCAAAATCTTTGCCATTTACAGGCCCGAGGAGGCCTTGGCCCGCAGGGAGGAGCTGAAGGCGCTGATCCGGGAGGGGCGCCTTCCCATTTCCCTGGGAAACATCAGCATGATCAGTGCCGACACCGGACAAAACACCCGCAGCATTGTCTCTGAAAAATCTTCCGATGCCGACCTCACCATCGTGGGCTTTCGGCACGATCAGCTGAGTGAAGAGGGTTATAAGCTTTTTAAGGGCTACGACCAGCTTGGCAACGTACTCTTCGTTTGCGCAAATAAAAAGAAAGAAATCACTTAATACCCCGCATCCTCTTATGGAAAAGAAAGCCGTATTCCCGGGGTCCTTCGACCCCTTTACCGTTGGCCACGAGGACGTGGTTCTCCGTGCACTAAGCCTTTTCGATCACATCATTGTGGCCATTGGCATGCACTCGATGAAGAAACCCCTGCTTGATCTCCGCTCCAGGGTTGAGATGATAAACAGCGTATTCAGGGACAATGAGAGGGTAAGCGCCGATGCTTTTGAAGGGCTTACAGTGGATTACTGTAAAAAGGTAAATGCCACCCACATGCTTAGAGGCATCCGGACTGCTGCAGATTTCGAATACGAAAGAGCCATCGCCCAGATTAACAAACGCATGCTGCCCGATGTGGAATCCGTCTTCCTGCTCACTTCACCGGAACATACACCTGTTAACTCCACCATTATCAGGGATATTATCCGAAATGAAGGAGATGCCTCCATCTTTCTGCCTTCCGGCATCGATATCAAGGACTTCCTATGATGCTTAAACACTTTTCGGGGCTGCTTCTCCTGATCCCGTTCTGGCTCGGTGCCCAGGAAGTCAGCCTCAGCGGAGAAAGTCCCGATTACGCAGGTGCCCTCCTGGAGGTCATCCTGAGCGACAATCCGATCATTGACCGGGCACTTCGGCACGACAGCCTTAGATGCAATGAGAAGG
Source organism: Bacteroidota bacterium (assembly GCA_002748055.1). GTDB lineage: Bacteria > Bacteroidota > Bacteroidia > Bacteroidales. Next base: position 2,574 of record PDRI01000054.1, read on the forward strand.
GCCGGTTTCAATACAGCTTTCCTCTGGAGGAAGCCCGGATCATGCAAATCAGGACCGGGATTTACGATGCCCGGCTTTTTGTTGAACCCGGAAAGGCTTACCGCCTGAAACTTCCCCCTCATCGTGAATTAGCATATGAAGAAGTGCTTTCTCCGTATTTTCAGCGCAGCCAGATCTCGCTGCGACCACTGGAAGACCCCGAAGACATGAACCACCGTATCTTCGCATTTGACTCCCTCTTCGATATAAGCAACGACTTGATAATCACTGCCAGAAGACTGAACAAAGTGCTGAACCTCGATTCCATGATCCTTTCACTCGAATCGGGTTTTGAAACAAACAGTTCGGCCTATTTTGATCGCTATCGCTTGTACAAATACGGTATTCTGCGGTTAAATGAAGGATCGACTTCCCTGCAGGAGCTTGCCGAAACCTGCCTCGGCCCCGAAATCGACGAGCACAATCCGGCCTATCTTGAACTCTTCTCCTTCATGTACCGCGATTTTCTGTTCTACTACGCTCAAACACCCGAAGGAAGTGCTTTAAGAAAACTGCTCAACCGGGCTGGCAGCATCGACAGCATCAGACACATCATCAGCAGGCATCCTTCCATAATGAGTCCGCAACAAACCGATCTGGTCATTTTGGCATCCCTTGCAAATGTGTTCCATAAAGGGCAATACCACAAGGAATCCATTCTCAGAATCCTGGATTCACTTGCAGCCGATCCGGTTCATCCCGGTATCGAAAAGTGGTCGCGACAAATCAAAAGCAGTCTGGAATCCCTGATGATCGGGTACTACCCTCCCTCCATTAACAGCGTGTGGACAAAAAACCTGGAGAACTGTAGAGGCAAGTATGTTTATCTGCTGTTTTGTACGCCCGAGCATTACGGATGCATGATGGAATACCCCTTTCTGCAGTCCTACTTCCAAAAGCACAGAGACTACCTGGAGGTCATTACTGTAATGGTGGGACGAAACCGCGAAAGTGTGGATCAATTCATGCAACGGAACGGCTACAGCTGGAAAAACATCTACTACGCCGACCTGCCGGGCATCCTGGAAGCCTACCGGATCAGGGCCTTTCCTACAGCTTATCTCCTCGACCGGGACGGCAGGCTTTTGCAATCACCGGCCGCACTGCCCAGTGACCGGTTTGAAGAAAACCTGTTCAGGATTATGCGAAGCAGAAAGGAGCTTTGATTAGAGCAATTCTCTAATAAAAAGAACGTCGATGATGCTGGGGTAGGTGTTCTTCGGAATGAAAAAGGAGCTATGATCAGAGCAATTCTCTAATGAAAAGTACGTCGATGATGCTGGGATAGGTGTTCTTCCGAATGAAATCGGTTTCACCGGGCTTTACCCATCGAAAGTCTGTAATACCCTCCTCTGCCTGCAAGACAGGGGGAGCGTGACCAGTATAGCGCATCTCATACCACTTCGTTTTTTTCAGAATGCGTTGATCACCGAGCTGATAGGTATGGTAGGTCGACATAATGGGGTGAACCACTTCCAGCCCCTTCAAACCGGTTTCCTCCAACACCTCCCGGCTTGCTCCTTCTTCATAGCCTTCTCCCCTCTCCAGTTTGCCTTTTGGTAAATCCCAAACCCCGTTTCGGTAGATGACTAAAAATTCTCCATTCTGGTTGAAAACAAGTCCTCCTCCGGCATCTATCTGTGTAAAACAGGCTTTAAATTCCTCCAGTAACTGAATCAGGTCATCATGAAAAATATAAAGAACCGAGATCTCTCTCAGTTGAAAAAAAGCATCAATGAGTTCGTGCAATTCCTGTATACTCGAAAAACGATAGAAGAGCCCCTTATTCCGCTCGAAAGCCCGACTGAAATCATCCCCGAAATAAACAATCCTGTCCTTAAAATAAACTTTGTACATGTCCCCAATAGAATTCCAAGCTCAATTATCTATAAACTTACGACTTTAAGCTAAACTTTCTGCTATCTTTGCCTAAAATATTGGGGTGCCTTAATAAAACGGGCTGAGATCACACCCTCAACCTGATCTGGGTAATGCCAGCGTAGGGAAAATGGATTGTTCCAACACCTCCTGTATTTAATCGTTGTTCACTAAAACCAAAGGGATGAAAAGACTGATTGGATTACTTTTGCTCATTGTGCTTTGGGGCGGGAGCCTGGTCCAGGCGCAGACGATCGTCATCACAGGCAGGGTTGTTGACGAAAATGAACAGGCTCTTTCGGGAGCAAACCTCAGGGTAGCCAATACCATGCTCGGTGCTATCAGCCGTGCAGACGGACGCTTCGCATTAAAACTGGATGCTGATCTGGAGGCCGAGATTATCGTATCATTTATGGGCTACCAAAGCCAAAGCCTGGTGGCAGGCCCCGGCAGCACTGATCTGGGAACGGTGCAACTGCATCCCTCCCCCTTCCTGGCCGATGAGGTTGTGGTAACGGCCACCCGCGCCGGGGAGCAGACCCCGATGGCCTACGACAATGTCTCAGAGAAAGAAATCAATGCTCTAAACATGGGGCAGGACATGGGCTACCTTCTTCGCCTCACTCCCTCACTTGTCCAGTCCTCCGAATCGGGAACCGGTATTGGCTATACCAATTTCCGGATCCGGGGATCCGACCCCAGCAGGATTAACATTACAGTAGACGGGATTCCACTGAACGATGCCGAGTCGCAGCAGGTATTCTGGGTCAACATGCCCGCCTTCTCCACCTCGCTCTCATCCGTTCAGGTTCAGCGTGGTGTAGGGACTTCCGGAAACGGCGCTGCAGCCTTTGGAGCAACCGTTAACATGCAGACCGCTGCCCCCTCACAGGAAGCCAGGGGATCCCTGTCCTCCACCTTCGGAAGCTACAATACCCTCATCAACACGATCGAAGCAGGAACGGGCCTGATCAAAGACAAACTGGCCATCGACATGCGCTATTCCACCCTGAAATCGGATGGCTATGTCGACTACACATCATCGGATAACCGGTCGGCACAATTTACCGGAAGCTATTTCCTGAAGCATGGCCGGATCAAGGCCAATATCATCCTCGGAGAACAGCATTCCGGTATCGGTTGGTGGGGCATTGATAAGGAAACCCTGAAAACCAACCGGACCTTCAATCCGGCGGGACAATACAAGACTCCCGACGGAGAAGAGCGTTACTACGAAAAACAGACCGACAACTACTGGCAAAACCACTACCATTTGCTGTACGCTACCTCGCTGGGCCAAAATCTCCGGCTGAATACCGGACTGTTTTACACCCAGGGTCGGGGCTACTACGAACAGTTCAAACAGGACCAAGAGCTGGCCAAGTACTACCTTCCTCCCGTTGTCATTGGCACAGACAGCATAAGCAACAGCGATCTTGCCCGCAGAAAATGGCTCGACAATGATTTCTATGGCGGTGTATTCTCCCTTCACTATAAAAAAGAAGCCTTCAAAATGGTTGCCGGAGGAGGACTGAATCACTACGACGGGGACCACTTTGGGCGAATCATCTGGATGCGGTTTGCCGGCAAAACAGAAAAAGAACATGAATGGTACAGGAACAGGGGAGAGAAAACCGACGGCAACCTTTATCTGAAAGGCAACTGGCAAAGCGCAAGGGGAATCAACCTTTTTGCCGACCTGCAATACCGCTATGTGGCTTATCAAATGTCGGGCATCGATGACGATGGCTATAAGCGGGTACTCGACCAAAGCCATAGCTTCCACTTTCTGAACCCCAAAGTCGGCCTGCAATATGAGATTGATGCGACGCAACGGGCCTACGCTTCGCTTTCGGTCGGGCACCGTGAACCTACCCGTCAGAATTTCAAAGACGCAACGGGCGATGAGGAGGCCACCCCAAGCGCCGAGGAGCTTCGCGATCTGGAAGCCGGCTATGAGTTCAGTTCAACTCATCTGGCCGCCTCCATCAACTTCTACTACATGGACTATGTAAACCAGCTTGTCCCCACCGGCGAACTCAGTACCGATGGCTACCCCATCATGTCGAATGTAGAAAGCAGTTACCGGACGGGAATGGAACTCTCGCTTGGACTCATGCCCCTCTCTTTCGTCAAATGGGATGCCTCCCTGACCCTGAGCCGGAACAGGATTCGGAATTTCGTGGAAAGCTATGTGGACTACGATAGCGAAACCTGGGCAGGAACAGAAAAAACCAGGGAAATGGGTGATACGCACATCGCCTATTCTCCCTCGGTAATTTCTTCGAGCGATCTGTGCATCAGTGTGCTCAGGAGGCTTGATGTTCACCTTCTCTCACAATACGTGAGCGAACAATACTTCGTGAACACCATGAACGAAGACATGAAAATTGATGCCTGGTTTGTCAATTCCCTTCGGTTCGACTACCCGCTGCAAATAAAAGGCCTCGGCACACTTGGCCTCCATTTTCAGGTGAACAACCTCTTCAATGCCCTCTACGCGAACAATGCCTATGGCGGCACCTGGTGGAGCGATGGAACAGAATACAGCTGGTCGGCCTATTTCCCCCAGGCCACCCGTCACTTCATGGCAAAGATCAGTCTGAACTTCTGAGATGTGGATTGAAATCTTTGGCGCGATTACAGGCCTCCTCTATGTTACTTTGGAGGTAAGGCAAAACCGCTGGCTATGGCCCCTGGGCTTCCTGAGCTCAGCGGTCTATATCTACGTGTTCTTCGTCGGGAAATTCTATGCCGATGCCGGACTGCAGGTTTACTACGTCGTGATCAGCATCTATGGCTGGTACTGCTGGAGCAGGCATCCTAAGCAAGAGGGAAAAAAGGAACTCCCCGTACGCAGGATAAAAGGAACCGAGGGGACAGTCCTGGCTCTCCTGTTTCTGCTGCTTTGGTTTTTGATCTATTACATCCTCGACCACTTCACCGATTCACTGATCCCCCTGGGAGATGCATTTACCACAGCCCTGGCCATCGTGGCTACATGGATGCTTACGCGAAAGATCATTGAGCAATGGCTGCTGTGGATTGTGGCGAATACAGTCGCATTAGCTTTGTATATTTACAAAGGCTTGTACCCCACTGCCCTGCTTTACTTCGTATATACGGTCATGGCAGTAGTGGGGCTGTATAGCTGGCGTCGCGACCTTTAACTGGCTGAAATGAGCAAGGAAAATGACACAGCGGATCTGATCATTGTCGCCAACGGAGCCTTTCCCGCTTCGGACAGATGCAGGGCGATGCTTAGCTGTGCCGGAACAATCGTTTGTTGCGACGGTGCAGCAGATAAACTGACCGCAGCAGGCTTCGAACCCGATCTGATCATCGGAGACATGGATTCCCTTTCGGTGGCGAAGAGAACGAAATGGGCAAACAAGATGATCCGGATTGAAGACCAGAACAGCAATGATCTGAGCAAAGCTGTACACTACTGTGCATCAATCGGACATAAAAATGCGGTCATCCTTGGTGCCACCGGCCTTCGGGAAGACCATACACTTGGGAATATTTCACTCATGCTCACCTACCTGCCACTTATGAAGGTGAGCATAGAATCCGATTACGGGAGTTTCTTCCCGGTCTATAGCAACAAAGCTGTGGCCTGCAGCCCCGGAGAGCAAATCAGTATCTTTTCCATGGATAACCGCATAAAGGTAAGCGCCTCGGGCCTCAAATACCCCCTCGACGGGCTCAGGCTCTCCCATTGGTATACAGCCTCACTGAACGAGACTACGGGCGAGTTCTTCAGTCTGCAGTTTGAATCGGACACGCCCCTGCTTGTTTACCGTGCATTGATCCCGTAAAATCTTTATACATTTGCCCAATGAGCCAGATCGAAAAGGAGATTGCAAAAGACCTGCTGCAATGCAGGGCCGTCATTCTGGAGCCCTCGGAGCCCTTTACCTGGGCATCGGGCTGGCGCTCGCCCATTTACTGCGACAACCGCATTACCCTGTCCTATCCGGATATCAGGGACCGGATTAAATCGGCATTCGTGGAAGTTATAAAAACAAGCTTCCCCGGGGCGGATGTCATCGCGGGTGTAGCCACCGGGGCAATTGCCATCGGCGCGCTGGTTGCCGAAGCACTCCAACTCCCCTTTGTATACGTGAGAGCTTCGGCCAAAGGGCATGGCCGAAAGAACCTGATCGAGGGGCGCCTGGAAGTTGGCCGGCGCGTGATAGTCGTCGAAGACCTCATCAGTACGGGTGGAAGTTCCCTGAAGGCAGTCGAAGCACTGAGGGAAGCCGGCAGTGAAGTGCTGGGAATGGCAGCAATCTTCAGTTATGGTTTTGCAGTCTCTGAAGAAGCCTTCCGGAATGCAAATGTCGAGCTGAGAACGCTGAGCAACTACGACAGTCTGATAGGCATAGCCAGAGAAAGTGCTTATGTGCAAGAAGAGCAGGTCGCCCTGCTGGAGCAATGGAGAAAGGATCCCTCCGCCTGGAAACCCTGAGCCTCAAAGACGAGCAAATGAAGATCGAAAGCAGAATTGGGAAATCGAGCCAGAAAGACGAGGCCATCTATCATTTTATCACCGATTTCAGAAACTTTCAGGACTTGATTCCGCAAGGGCGGGTCAGCGAATGGAAGGCCTCTGAGGACCGTTGCAGTTTCAAAGTCAGTCCGGTCGGTCTCATCGGCCTGATCCTGGTCGAGAAGGAAGCCTTCAAATGTGTAAAGCTGATGTCGGATCCGGGCATCGCCAGTTACCAGTTCACTATCTGGATTCAACTGAAGCAGATCGCAGAAAACAACACCAGGATAAAAATCACCATCGAGCCGAAAGTCAGCCAGATGATGATCCCGATGCTAAAGGGACCTCTCAAACAATTGGCCGATACCCTGGTTACAAAAATGGAAGGCTATCATTTTCCGGAACCATAGCCCCTAATCAAGGAACCATAGCTCCTAATCAATAAATACAATCTCCCCCTGGCCATAATGCTCAAGTCTGCCATTGCGCTGAAGCGCTAATTCGCCCTGTTTATTCACCCCTGTTATCGTAGCCAGACATCTTTCATCATTGATCTGAAAATTAGCGCTCCGTTCGCGCAGATACAGCCGATCGTGATAGGCCTTTTCAATCGAAGCAGAGCCCCCCAACTGCAACTGCCTGTAATAGTGAGAAAACAGATCTGTCAGCCGGCGGGCTGCCTTCTCAGGAGGCATGTCACAGCCCTTCTGCAGGGCAAAAGAGCTCGCCCTGCGGGGAAATTTGGGAAAAGCCTTCTGGTTCAGATTTAAGCCAATCCCGGCAATGGAGTGAGAAAGATGCTGTCCCAGAATTGCATTCTCGATCAAAATACCCGCAAGCTTCGAAGAGCCCAGCAGGATGTCATTCGGCCATTTCACAGAAGGCTTCAGTCCTTCCTCTTCCAGAAAAAAGCAGAGGGAAAGGGAAAGAAGTCTGGAGAGCTGAAACTGGTGGGAAGCTGACAAAAATGCAGGAAAGAAAACCAGACTCATCAAGAGATTTTCTCCGGGATTGCTATGCCAGGAGTGCAGCCCCTGCCCCTTTCCATCGGACTGATATTCAGCAGTTATAACAAACTCCTCCCCCGTGTTTCCCCGGGCCAGAATCCGGGCAGCTTCCCGATTTGTTGAATCGGTACTGTCAAGTTTGATCCACTTCATGTTATGGTACAGTTTTTGACAAGCTTTCAGATAATTAGCATCACTAAATACCTGCAAATTTAATACATCGAATTTCATTAACTTTACCGCAAAAGGACTGCATGGACAAGCCTGTCGCTATGAAGGCCTCCGAAAAGAGGCAGATGATCATCGAAGCTATTCAGGAAAAGAAGGGACACCGGATTGTCAGCATTGACTTAAGTGAAGTCGACCATGCCATCTGTGACGGCTTTATCATTTGCCATGGAGAATCGAGTACGCAGGTAAGTGCCCTGGTTGAGGCAGTTGAAAAAAAGCTGAAAACGGATGCAGGCATCAGGCCTCATCATATCGAAGGCCTGCAAAATTGCCAATGGGTCCTGCTCGATTATTTCGATGTACTTGTGCATGTGTTTATGGAGGATTTCAGGAATTTTTACAAACTGGAAGAACTCTGGGCCGATGGCAAAGTAATAGAGATTGAAGAAAAAGAAGAAAAATGACAGACAATAAAAAAGGCAGACCCGGTCCGAATCCCGGAGGAAACAAAGGTGGTGGAATGAGACCAGGCGGAATGAGACCAGGCGGAACGAATAAACCCGGCACGGGCCCGGGAAAACCCAAATTCAATTCCTTCTGGATCATTGGAATTATCCTGCTGGTCATGATAGGACTGCAGTTTCTGGGCTCGGGATCATCCCTCAAGGAAATAGACTCGAACCGTTTCTTTCAGATTCTTGAAAGAGGCGACATTGCGAAATTAGTCATCGTAAACAAAGAGAAAGTTGAGGTCTACATCAAAGATGACCGGCTGAGCGATGCAAGCTACGAGGACATCCGTTCGCAGAAAAACAACACCGTACTCGGACAGTCCCTGCCCCAGTATTATTTTACCATCATCAGCCAGGAGGTGTTTGTCCGCAAGCTGGACGAGGTCCTGAACGAACTGTCTACGGAAAAACGCCCGGCCATTTCCACCGTTACCCGACGCAACTATCTCGGCGAGATCCTCCTCTGGATCGTGCCATTTTTACTCATTCTGGGCATCTGGATCTATATGCTCCGGAGAATGGGCGGTGGAGGAGCCACCGGTGGAAATAACATCTTCAGCGTAGGAAAATCAAAGGCCCAGATATTTGATAAAGACACGCAAGTAAAGGTCGATTTTAGCGATGTGGCCGGACTTGAAGAAGCCAAGATTGAGATTCGCGAAATCGTTGAATTCCTGAAGAATCCCGAGAAATACACCGAATTGGGGGGTAAGATTCCCAAGGGCGCTCTGCTGGTAGGCCCTCCCGGGACAGGTAAGACCCTGCTGGCCAAAGCCGTTGCAGGAGAAGCGAACGTGCCCTTCTTCTCCATGTCGGGATCGGACTTTGTCGAGATGTTTGTCGGTGTAGGGGCTTCGCGCGTCAGGGATCTGTTCAAGCAGGCCAAAGAAAAAGCTCCCTGCATTGTTTTCATCGATGAGATTGATGCAGTAGGACGGGCCAGGGGAAGGAACCCGAATTTCGGCTCAAACGACGAAAGAGAAAATACCCTTAACCAGCTCCTTACAGAGATGGACGGTTTTAGTTCGAACAGTGGTGTGATTATTCTTGCAGCCACCAATCGGGCCGATGTCCTGGACAAGGCCCTGCTCAGAGCCGGGCGTTTCGACCGTCAGATTCATGTGGAATTGCCCGATCTGAATGAGCGCAAGGCCATTTTCGATGTGCACCTGAAGCCCATCAGGGTGGCCGATTCCGTTGATGTGGACTTCCTTGCCAAGCAAACCCCCGGATTCTCCGGTGCCGATATTGCCAATGTTTGTAATGAATCGGCGCTGATCGCGGCACGGCAGGACAAGCAGAAGGTAGAACGCCAGGATTTCCTGGATGCAGTCGACCGGATCATAGGCGGACTGGAGAAGAAAAACAAGATTATCAAGGAGGAAGAAAAACGCACCATCGCCTTTCATGAGGCAGGGCATGCCACGATAAGCTGGCTGCTCGAACATGCCAATCCACTTGTGAAGGTGACCATCATCCCTCGTGGACGGGCTCTTGGTGCTGCCTGGTACCTCCCCGAAGAAAGGCAGATCACTACCACCGAACAGATGCTCGATGAAATGTGTGCCACCCTGGGCGGAAGGGCCAGCGAAGAGATGAACTTTTCCAAAATCTCGACAGGCGCATTAAACGACCTCGAACGGGTCACCAAGCAGGCCTATGCCATGATCTCCTACTTTGGAATGAGCGCTAAGATCGGGAATCTGAGCTACTACGACTCCAGCGGCCAGCAGGAGTATTCCTTCAACCGGCCCTACAGTGAAAAAACTGCAGAAACCATCGATAAGGAGGTCAAAGCCCTCATAGACCAGCAATATAAAAGGGCCCTTGAGCTGCTCAGAAAAAACAAGAAAGGACTCGAAGAACTAGCCGGCATCCTGCTCGAGAAAGAAGTGATTTTCAGCGATGATCTGGAAAACATCTTTGGGAAACGCCCCTGGAGCGACAGCAAGGAAGCACCCGGGCCTGTCGAAAAACCAAAGGCGGTAAAAGAGCCAAAGGCGGTTGAAAAACCAAAGGCGGTAAAAGAACCGAAGGCGGTTGAAAAACCGAAGGCGGTAAAAGAACCGAAGGCGGTTGAAGAGCCAAAGGCGGTAAAAGAACCGGATAAAGCGGAAGAAGCATCCGAAGAAAAAACCAGCTGATAAAGAGATTTCGGTGAAAGAAATTGGCATCCGGAGTCTGACCGGAACAGCTCTTGTTCTGGTTGTCCTGGGGGCATTGTTATCGGGCCCTCACAGCTTCTTTCTCCTCATCTTTCTGGTCTATGCTGCAGGCAGCCATGAGTTGATTCAGATGGAGAAAACAGAGGCTGGAAAGGCCCTGAAACTTAACACCGCCGCCGGAGGCATCTTCCTCCTGGTAATCTACTTTTCCCTGAACTTCAGGCTTCCGCTCTACCTGCTGGCTTTGCCGGCTTTAGTCCTGATCGTATCCATCATATTTCTTCCGCCAGATGAATCCGCGCAACGCGGCTTCATCTGGCTGGCTGTGCCACTGGCTGCCTGGTATGGGCTTGGCTGGTGGAATCCCGGAGCAGAATGGGGCTGGGAATTTCCGCTATTCCTGATTGTGCTGATCTGGATCAACGACACCTTTGCCTACCTCACGGGCTCCCTGCTGGGCAGGCATAGAATTGCCCCGGCACTCTCCCCGGGAAAAACCTGGGAAGGTTTTGCGGGGGGGCTTGTGTTCAGCATGCTGGCAACATGGCCCCTCTCGGCCCTTATCGATCCGTCAGGCACGGTAAACTGGCTGGTTCTGGCACCCCTCATCAGCACAAGTGCCTTGCTGGGCGACCTGGCTGAATCCCGCATCAAAAGAAAGCATGGCCTGAAGGACTCGGGCACAATAATGCCCGGCCACGGGGGCATGCTGGACCGCTTCGATTCCTTGTTCTTTGCAGCTCCTGCCCTTTTGATCAGCCTGATATTTATATCTTTACTCCCATGATACCAATTCACAAAGAAGGAAGAGCTATCGTGGCCATCACAGTCTTGCTTTTAGTGGCCGTGCTGGCCCTGGCTGCTTTTCTGCTCTCCTCATGGCTGAACCTGCTTCTCCAGCTTCTTGCCATTGCAATCCTGGTTCTGGTCCTGCGCTTCTTCAGGGTTCCGGCCCGGCGCCCCTTTCTGGAAGAAAGCACCGTTTGCTCCCCGGCAGATGGGAAGGTGGTGGTGATTGAGCGCGTCGAAAACCAGGCATTTATGGGCGGGCCTTGCATGCAGATTTCCATCTTTATGAGCATTCATAATGTCCATATCAATTACGTTCCCATTGACGGGAAAGTAAGCTATTTGAAGTACTACCCCGGGAAATACCTGCTGGCACGCCACCCAAAGTCTTCCGAGCTGAATGAAAGATGGTCGACCGGAATCGAAACGGCCTATGGAAGAATTATGCTGACCCAGATTGCCGGTTATGTGGCACGACGAATCCGGAATTACTGCAGCGATAAGGAAGAGCTAAAACAGGGTAATGAATTGGGGTTCATACGTTTTGGATCAAGGGTCGATGTTTTCCTCCCGCTGGATGCAGCCATAAAAGTTGAGCTTGGCGAAAAGGTATATGGGGGGATCAGTCCCCTGGCAAGACTCAACTAAAAGACGCAAAAACCTCTATTTAACACCTGCTTAACAAAAGGGCTCGAAGGACTTCCCTATCTTGAGGACCTTAATAACGATTAAACAAATCAAGATGAAAAAAGTACTCACGCTTATTGCACTTGCCCTTTTTATAGGAGGAATCAGTATAGACACATATGCCGCAAGCCAGGACAGCCCTGTTCAGATTTCCCTGAATGAGGATGACCCAAAGAAGAAGGAAAAGAAAGCCAGATGTGAAAGCAGTGAAAAGCACTGCAAGAGCAGTGAAAAGCACTGCAAGAGCAGTGAAAAGCACTGCAAGAGCAGTGAAAAGCACTGCAAGAGCAGCGAAAAGCACTGCAAGAGCAGCGAGAAAGACTGCGCAAGCGCCTGCCCGTCCAAAAAGAAAGCTTCGGATTGTTCCAAAAGCTGTAACAAACAAAAGTAAGGCTTTAATCCATTCATATTCAGAATTGGTAGCTGTCCCGCAGTCATGGGGCAGCTTTTTTCTTTTAAGCACTTTCCATATATTTGCAGCCTCACAAACAGGCTTAAAAATGAAGCAGGCACCCACCCTCCGGATAAGCGAAGACATCAGCTGGATTGGCGTTTTGGACTCCAATCTGCTCACCTTTGACATTGTAATGGAAACCAAGTACGGGAGTACCTACAACAGCTATTTCATTGAGGCAGAAAAAAAGACGGTCATCGAAACCGTCAAGGAGACCTTTTGGCCGGAATACAAAGAAAAACTGTGTGCCCTCACCGACCCGGCCGAGATCGAATACATCGTTATGAACCATACGGAACCTGACCATTCCGGATCTCTTAAACACCTCCTTGAGATGGCCCCAAACGCTACTGTTGTCGGGAGTGGACAGGCCCTCAACTATCTCAACGAAATGATTGGAAGGCCCTTTCAATCACTCAAGGTAAAAGATGGTGATGTGCTCGATCTGGGAAATAAAAAACTCAAAGTGATTGGTGCCCCAAATCTGCATTGGCCCGATACCATTTACAGCTATCTTGAGGAAGATGCCATGCTCTTTACCTGCGACTCTTTCGGTGCCCACTTCTCGGACGAGCGGATGTTCGACGATCTGGTGGGAGACTACAGTGAAGCCTTTGACTACTATTTTGATGTCATCCTCAGGCCCTACAGCAAATTCATGCTAAAGGCCATAGACAAAATCAAGACCCTGCCCATCGACATGATTCTTCCTGGTCATGGCCCCATCCTTCGCAGTACCTGGAAGGAAAAGATCGACCGCTCAGTTAAAAAGGCCACTGCCTATCTGAATGAGACCGAAAAGAAGAAGCGGATCCTGATTGCCTATATCTCGGCCTATGGCTACACAAAGGAGATGGCCGAAGAAATTGCGGCAGGCCTTAAAAATGAATCAGAGATAGAATGCACCCTGCTCGATATTGAACACATCCTGTTGGGCGATCTTGAGGAACACATTTCCAAAGCCGATGCCCTCATTGTGGGATCACCAACCATTAACCAAAACACCCTCCTGCCTGTTTACCGCATGTTTTCCGTGATGAATCCCATCAGGGACAAGGGTAAAGCAGCTGCAGTCTTTGGGTCTTTCGGCTGGAGTGGAGAGGCCATTCCGATTATTGAGAACCAGCTGCGCCAGCTCAAGCTAAAAGTGGTTTCAGAAGGCGTATCGGCCCGGTTCGTTGCCGGTTCCGAAGAAAACAGCAAACTTAGCGAACTGGGTAAAGCGGTAGCTGCAGCACTTCAATAAACTCCCCGGACCAAACTTCGGTCTATCGCAGGCGAATGAATTTGCTGTGACGATCAAGCTGCCCTTCGGTGATACAGCGGACAATATACATGCCTTCCGGAAGTGCCGAAACATCGATTTGGCGAATCTGGTATCCTGCGGGCAGTTCAGCTTCCTCAACGACTGCGCCGGACGGACCATAAATAAGGAGCCTTGCATCCTTGTTCAATGCCGAACCCAGATTCACAAATAAGCGATCCCTGGCAGGGTTAGGATAGAGGGAAAGTTCCCTGCGCTCCATCCCTGGTGGCAGTTTAATGCCCGTATCCTTATCAAGATGATCGATCGTCGCCTGCAGCACCAGTCCACTCTGCCTGTCCTGAACAAAGGCCGCCAGTGCCAGATCTTTCAGGTCTTCGACATAGTCGGGATAGTTCGCCTGTAAAACGGTCGTGACCACCTTTCCGCTCGACCATTCCGAACCCAGCAATTTACCCCCCGGATTGGGCAGCATATCCAGAACCACATTTCTGAAAATGGTGTCCTGGTTGGCACCGGTATAATTCGTGACCTCCTTTTCAATCAGAACCAGGTAAAGCTGAAGATTCGCATGAAAAGTATCTGTCAGGCATTCAACTTCTGCGGTAAGCTGAAGCTCTTCTTCTCCCCATTTTACATCAAGATCAATGTCAAAAGCGGGTTCCTCCTCGCTGGCCATGCTAAGCATTTCACCGGAAGGAGAGTTCGCTTCGTCGGTGAAGGTAAAACGATGACCGTTCCCCACGCCACCATTCAATATGGCATAGGGTACAACCGAAATGCCATAAAATACAGAACGGGTTTCAGCCCCGTAGGGATAACGCTCGTTCATGACATCATTACCCGGATAGGCCGTATGGTACTCCAGGGTAACCAAGCCGGAAGGACGTTGAGCCGACAGGGAATCGACCAGTTCGTCAGCCTCAAGGGCAGCAGTGCTGCCAGCATTCGTAAAATACTCCAGTAAATAGCGCTTGGATTGCTCAAATAGCTCAAAATTATCAAAGGCAAAGCCCTGGTTACCCATATTGCTTCGGCCTCCTGTCGCAATCACCACCCTGAATTTGGTATGGGCTTCACCGCTCAGCATATCCAAATGATGAACGGCCTTTTGCCATTCGGTGTCGGGATGAAAGGGATAGGTATTGCTCCAGGCAGCGGCAGAACCTCCCGGCTCATGATAAACGTCCTCTACATTGTACCAGTTGATTCCGTCGCCAGACGTACCCAGGGTTTTCCACCCGTCACCTTTACCCTTATCGTACTGTATTACTGCCCCCTCAACCCCCGGGTAGAAACTCCTCAGGATATCAAACCGCATTTGAAGGCTGCCTGCCTTACTGAAATCGAAACAGGGACTCTCCACCCAGGAACGCTCAAGATAGTCCCCCTGATTGGGAAGGTCGGTGTACCAGGCATCATCACTGGCCAAAAACCCGTTAAACCCCGGTTTCCCGAGGGTCCAGCTCATCCCGTCACCCCCCTCATAGGCCTTCCAGGCATGGGCTGTCCCGTTGAAATTCTGGCTATATCCATCCTCATCAACAACGACGGTGGGTCTCAGGTCTGTCGTTTTCGTGAGAGCGGCCTCACAACCGTGGGCCGAGACCACGCGCAATGCAACA
The DNA here is from genome assembly GCA_002748055.1 of Bacteroidota bacterium. Taxonomy (GTDB): domain Bacteria; phylum Bacteroidota; class Bacteroidia; order Bacteroidales. The sequence continues at coordinate 17,660 of PDRI01000054.1, forward strand.
TTGAAAAGCCCTGTCGAAGGAAAGACATACTCCGGCACTTCATCCGGATCGAGTGAAATCAGCGAATCCAGCAGACGCTCATCCTCGTCGTAAAAGTGCCAAATCAAGGAATCAAGCGTAGTGTAGGTACAGCTGGTACGATTGCGGATGGAAATGGCACCTCCGTCATTGTAGCAATTGTGAAGCAAACTGAAATCGATCCGCGGAATGTCGGCCAGCACTGTATCCATTTCCATTGTCGCAATACAGCCGGTGGAGGTCTCAGCCTCGAGTTGAATCTGCAAGGGACCGGGCCTACTGTAAAAATGGCTTGGATTCTCCTGCTCACTCGTATTGTCATTCCCACTCTCCGGATCACCGAAGTCCCAGGCCCAGCGTTCCACCAGATCCTTCCCCTCAGTGGTATTGCTAAGGGCTATGCTTCCCCCGGCCTCCGCTATACAGGCCGGTGAGAAATCAAAGCCGAGTGTGGGCGTCGGATGAACCATAACCGCAGAATCTACGGAGCCAAGGCAGCCGTTCGAGGAAGTATAGTCCATATGAATACTAATCTCCTTGCCAAAAGCATCTTCTGATCCAGGATCGAAGAAATAACCATCCTCCATGCTTCCGCTCACACCGGGTCCGGAAAAACTATAATCGGCACCGGAATCAGCCGAGGGGCCTCCGGGACTCAGGACATAGGGCTCATCGGATCCACAGATCAGAGCAGGAAGGCCTGCAAGGTATAAAGGCCCGAGATCATTCACCAAAATGGTGGTGGTATCCACAAGCTCTAGAGCATCAACGCTGTAGCTGTATATCAGATCGTAGGTACCACTTAGTCCTGCCGGATTCAGCAGGGCCTCGTTGTCATTTTCATCGTCATCAATCAGATAGCTATCCAGAACCATCCGGGGTTCGACCTGCTCCAGCCTGAATGTGCCGGCCACTCCATCCGAATTGCTTCCGCGTACCGGATAGGAAAGCCCATCATCACAAATCGTGGTTACTGCCTCTCCGTTCTGCAAAACCTGAACTTCGGCATCTCCGTGAATCACAATCAGATCCTTCTCATCTGTGTCGGAGCAACCGTAGGTGTTGGTATAGACGCACCTGATTGTATGGGGAGAACTCTCCGGAGGGGCATAGGCCGGATAAAATTTATTGCTCGTTACACCAATTCCGCTAAAAACGCCTCCGGGAGGATCAGACATCAGCGTTACCGGGCCTTCCGTCTTTATGAAGGCACTGCGATCGAGTAAGATCGAAACCTCAGGTGTGGGATAAACATCGACAAGCACCTGCCCTAATCCGGTTCCTTCAACTCCAAGGACATCAACAAGGCGGGATATCTTAAAAACATTGTCCTCGACGGGCTTTAGCCAGATTCTGATGAAGGATGTGCTAACGTTCGTATAGGTCGCATAAACACTATCTTCATTGCTAATATCGAACTCCCAGGGGCCATTCCCATAGAGCCGCACATCGGCTGCTACCGAATCACCCAGACAGATCCAGTTGCTCAGGCCCTGAATGGATGCAGAAGGTGCCTGGGCCTCCTGCCTTTGCTTCTCCTGTGCCAGAAGGAATGCAGGAAGAGAAACAAGCAGGGAAAATAGAACGGGGAAAAAGCGTTTCATGGGAAAGGTTTAGATGTTCTGCATACCTAGAGCTTGCCCTCCAGGTCGGTTTTCAACAGGGAAATCATGCTGTTGTCTCCAATCTTGTTCGTGCCCAGCAAGAGAATGCTGCCATCCCCGGGCAGGGCAATATCAACACCGGTCTGATCTCCTGAAGCACCAAAAAGGACTCGCTCGCCCAACTGATAATCGTCGAGCAGAAACTGAAGGAAGATATCACTGTTCCCGTTTTGCTCCTGCGTACCAACAATCCCAAAGCTGCCGCCGGGGAGATTCACAAAGCGGGCCGATCGCAAATTGGCATTTGTTTCGGAAATGGTCGTGATTTGCGTTGAACCGGTAACCAGCAGGCCGTTGGTTTCAACAGAATAGATCACAATCTCTTCTTTTCCCGATGAGGTATTAACCCGGTTTCCCAGCAGAAGATAACTATTCTCTCCATCCGCCTCAATGGCCCGGGCATATTCATCAAAACTACCATCCAGGACCTTTATACTGGGGCTCAACTCATCATCGAAACTCATTACCAGCATATCGGTTCCATCATCACTAATCCTGTCGTAGGTACAAAGGCAGAGGTAGCGATTACCGGTATTTAGTATATAATTGGCCGAGGCATTTGCCGCATTCGGATTGTTATAGTTAATACT
>PDRI01000055.1 GCA_002748055.1 Bacteroidota bacterium
TATTTAAATGCGCTAGCTGTGCCGAAGCTGTCTTTGCCTTCTTACCAATCTCTTCCAAAGCGTTCATCGTTCTATTGTTTTACGTATTCCTAAGGCTGTTCTCAGCAAACGCGACTAATCCGCATCTGCGAAAAACAGATTAACTGAACATCCCCTTGCCCGAAAAGCCGCAAACCCGGGCGCCTGGATCATTAGCTTAACTAGCTGGCTTACTTTGTATTTGTCCTTCCTTCCCCGGCCAGGTTTTCCTCATTCTTCGTAGCCTCGCTAACAAAAAAGGTCCCGAAATCCTGTCCATCCAAAATCTTTGAAATGGTAGATGGGTTGGTACCATCGGCGATCACCACATCGAGGCCCTGCTCCTTGCAGTGCTTCGCAGCGGCCACCTTGGAGGCCATGCCCCCCCTACCCATCCGGGAGGTTCCTTCGACATTGATATCGCGGAGATCGCTTTCTACATCCAGGACCTTATTTACCCTGGTCGCATCCCGATCTACACGCGGATCGGCTGTAAAGACCCCATCCGTGTCGGTTAGAATAATCAGGAGGTCGGCATGGACCAGCGTGGCTACCGAAGCTGAAAGGGTGTCGTTATCCCCAAATTCAATTTCGTAAGTAACCACGGTATCGTTCTCGTTAACAACGGGGACAATGCCCATGTTCATGAGTTCGAGCAGGGTGTTCCGGGCATTTTTCCGGCGGATGCTGTTCTCAATGCCGTCCCGGGTGAGCAGCACCTGGGCAACGGTTGTGCTGTATTCGTCGAAAAATTTCTGGTACAGGCGGATCAGTCCCACCTGTCCGATGGCCGCAAGGGCCTGCCTTTTCACCTTGTCACCTGGCCGTTTGTCGAAACCCAACATGCCGACACCTGCACCCACTGCTCCTGAAGATACCAGAATAACTTCCTTGCCGGAATTATGCAGGTCGGCCAGCACCCGCACCAGTTTTTCCATGCGGGCAAGGTTGATCTTACCGTTTTCATAGGTGAGCAGGCTCGTGCCAACCTTTACCACGATTCGCTCTTTATGCTTAAGGTATTTACGATGTGTCATGATGGATCAAAATAGGTCAGCATTCCTTCCAGGATCTTTTCGGAGCTGGCAAAATCAAAGGCCTCCATAGACCGCTTAAGCTTTGCCTCAATGGACCCGATGCCGGGATTTCCGATGCTTCCCACATGGGAATAGCTATGCTCGCGGCCGGGCCTGTAGCGTCCGGTTTCGATCTCAGCAGCTACTTCCTTATAGGCATCACGGAAGGGGATGCCTTCCTGGACCTTTTGATTCACCTCCTCCACCGAATAGAGGTAGCGATAAATGTCGTTGTCGAGGATGCTTGGATTGACCTCGATGCGGGCCATGCTGTATTCCAGCATCTTGATGCAGTCGAGCAGTTCTTCAATAGCCGGATGCAGAATTTCCTTCAGAATCTGGAAATCGCGATGGTAGCCGGAAATCAGGTTTGTGGTAACCGCACCCACCGAGGCAGGCAGTTGGCTCAGGCGGTTGCAGTGAGCACGGATCAGCTCAAGTACATCGGGGTTCTTCTTATGGGGCATGATGCTCGAACCGGTGGTAAGCTCGGCGGGCAGTTTCAAAAAACCGAAATTCTGCCCCATAAACAGCACACTGTCCATGGCCAGACCCGCCATACTGCGGGCAATTGCTGCCAGTCCCGTTGCTACATACCACTCGGTACGTCCCCGGTTCATCTGCGCATTGACCGACGACAGATGCATGCCGGCAAAGCCCAGCAGGTCGGTTGTACGCTGGCGATCGACCGGAAAAGAGGAACCAAAACCAGCTGCCGAACCCAGGGGGTTCTGGTTCACAACCCCATAAATGCCCTGTAAGTAACTCAGATCATCGGCCAGGGCCTCTGCATAGGCCCCCAGCCATAGGCCAAAGGACGAAGGCATGGCTACCTGCATGTGGGTGTAGCCGGGCATGCCAATATCCTTGTATTTCGCGGCCTGCCTGAGCAGGGTTTGCGCCAGTTGCTGAACGGCCTCCGCTACTTCCTGCAGGGCATCGCGCACAAACAGCTTAATATCGACCATGACCTGATCGTTCCGGGAGCGGCCTGTATGGATGCGTTTGCCCAGGTCGCCCAGCTCGGCGGTAAGCTCCATTTCTACCTGGGAATGGATGTCTTCGACGCCCTCTTCCAGGCTGAGTTGACCCGCACGGGCTTTTTCGTAGAGCCGGCCCAGGGATTTAAGCAGGGTGGCTGCACCCTCTGCGGGGAGCAGGCCGACCTCCGAAAGCATAATGACGTGGGCCATGGATCCCAGGACGTCGTAAGGCGCCAGGTCGATGTCATAAAGCGGATCTTTTCCGGTCGTAAATGCGAGGATGCGTGCCTCGGTGCTGATGTCTTTATCCCAAAGTTTCATGTTCCTTTTTCATATTTCAGCTCAGCAAAACCCGGCTGCCTGGCCAGGGTCCTGAGAAAGTGACTATAACCGGCAATGCCTGCCTCAAGTTCGTCGAGCCGGATGTATTCCCCGGCCGTATGCGAGCGTGCCGAATCGCCGGGCCCCATCTTCACGGCCGGAACGGGAATCAGGGCCATGTCGGACATGGTCTGCGAGCCGAAGGGCCTGAGACCACAGGCACGAACCGTCTGCATCAGGACATGATCCCTATCGAGAGAAGAGGAACGCAGACGGGTCGAACGCGGCACCAGCGTGGCAGTGCACCGCTCCCTGATCATTTCGAGCAGGCGTTCGTTGCTGTAAAGGTCGTTGCTGCGCACATCCACCACGAAGCTGCAAAGATCGGGGACCACATTGTGCCGCTTTCCGGCCGAGATCATGGTCACCTGGGCCCCGGGGTCGGGCAACCACGCTGAGTGCTCCCCGAAGCTCAATTCTTCGATGGCCCTGATATCCTTCAGGGCCTTGTAAATCGCATTCTCCCCCTCCTTTCGGGCGGCGTGGCCAGCCTTTCCAAACACCTTTGCATCCAGAACCATAAGGCCCCGTTCAGCCACTGCAGGCTGCATCCCGGTGGGCTCTCCCACAATAACCATGTCGGGTAGCGGCAGGCTGGGCCAGATAGCCGACAGGCCATTGCTGCCCGAGACCTCTTCTTCCGCGCTCAGCAGGAGAAGCAGATGCATATCCTTTGCAAGCTCGTCGTGCAAAGCTATGAAGGTGTGCAGCAGGCTGATGACCGAGGCCCCGGCATCATTGCTCCCCAGCGCCGTAATCCGGCCCCCGGCCATCAGCGGCCTGAAGGGGTCCCCCTCCCAGCCCTCTACCGGAGGTACGGTATCAATATGGGAATTCAGCAGCACTACGGGACGGTCATTTGCAACAGGAAGGTTTCCGGCCAGAAGGTTGTTGTGCATCCGCCGAAGGGGAATGTCGTGATTGGCCATCCACTGCTCCAGAAAATCGGCGCGCGCATTTTCATCCCTGGAAATGGCAGGAATAGCGAGCATGGACAGCAAAAGATCGATATGGGATGTCTTGTCTTTCATGGGCCTTATTTCAGGTCGCTGATGCCGGAATAGGATTTCACAATGCCCCTGATCATAGAGGAACTAAGGCCATGGTGCTCCATCTCGTTAAGTCCGGCAATGGTACAGCCCATGGGCGTGGTAACGCGGTCGATTTCTTCTTCGGGATGGTTGCCCGTTTGCATCAGAAGCTCGGCAGCTCCCCGCGCAGTCTGTGCTGCAATTAATCCGGCCTCCCCGGCATGGAAACCGATCTGTATGCCCCCCTGGGAAACGGCACGAATGTAACGCAAAAAGAAGGCGATCCCACAAGCCGCCAGAATGGTGGCTGCAGGCATGAGCTGTTCCTTGATGACCATGCTGAGGCCCAGTGAATCGAAGAGCTCCTTCACGGTTTCGATGGCTGCCTCGTCATGCCCACTGATGCAGGTCATTCCGGCCCCAAATTCGGACGCCGTATTTGGCATGACCCGAACAACCGGAAGGGCATTTTCGGTCCAGCTTTCAAGTTCGTTCAGGGAGACCGCCGATACCACACTGACCAGAATCTTATCCTGATCTTTCAGCGCAGACAGGAGGGAAGTCAGCAGCTCACGAGCCTGGGATGGAAGAACTGCCAGCACCAGGACATCGCAGTGACGCACCAATTCCAGGCTCTCTCCTACCCCGAAACCCTCCTTCTTGTAGTCGTCGAGCAGGCGAAGCCTTTTGCGAGACAGCCAGATCTGCGAATGGCTATAGCCTCCATGATTAACAAGCCCCTTCGCAATGGCCAGGCCAATATTTCCGGCACCAATTATGCCCACATTCTTTTGCGATGTTTGATTGATCTCTTTCATATTTCCCGATTTTCCCGCCTGCAGCCAGAGGCCTTCCTGTACCTGAATTTCCGGCGGATTCTATGCACCTTATTCCTTTTCCCCGGTGTTCGTGGCCTTTTCGTTGACCGCAAACCAGAGGCGCTGCTGGTTTCCAAGAATGCGGGTAAAGCCATTCACCTCCCCGGCAGTCCAGGCCCTGTTCATCTCTCCATAGGCTGCAAAGTCGGCCTTCATCATGTCGTAAGGGCTTTCTATACCTGTGACGACATGGGCATAGGGGCGGAGGCGGATTTTTGCTGTTCCGGTGACATTCTGCTGCGACGACAGCAGGAATTGTTCCAGGTCGCGCATCACCGGTTCCAGATACTGGGCCTCGTGTACAAACATGCCATACCATTGGCCGATCTGTTCCTTCCAATGCAATTGCCAGCGGGTGAGTACATGCTTTTCCAGGGCCAGGTGGGCATCGATCAGAAGGCGTGCAGCAGCCGCTTCAAAGCCAACCCGGCCCTTGATGCCAATGATGGTATCCCCCACATGCACATCCCGCCCTACACCCCAGGGAGCAGCCAGTTCCTGAAGGGCCTTAATCAACTCAAGGGGCTTCATTTTCTGACCGTTCAAGGATGTTGGCTCGCCCTTTTCAAAACCGATCTCGACCAATTCGCTTCCCGATTTCGACATCGGCACCGGCCAGGCCTCCTCGGGCAGCTCCCCATCTGAACTCAGGGTCTCCTTTCCCCCTACACTGGTGCCCCAGATGCCCTGGTTAATGGAATAAGCCAGCTTTTCCCAGTTCATATCGATGCCAGCCTCCTTCAGCGCTGCAATCTCATCTTCCCGCGAGATCTTCAGATCGCGTATGGGGGTGATAATCTCTATCTCCGGGGCCAGTACCTGGAAGACCAGATCGAAGCGAACCTGATCGTTGCCCGCAGCTGTAGAGCCATGGGCAATGCAGTCGAAACCCTTCTCCCGGGCATATTCCACCAGCGCAATGGCCTGAAAGGTGCGTTCCGAGCTCACCGACAAGGGGTAGCTGCGGTTTCGCAGCACATTGCCAAAGAGCATATAACGGATGCAATGCCGGTAGTATTTTTCGGTAACATCAAGGGCTGTATGGGACTGAATACCGAGCCGTTCGGCATGCCTGGCAATGCCTTCCAGTTCCCGGTCCGAAAAGCCACCGGTATTCACCAGGGCCGAATGCACTTCCATGCCCTTTTCACGCGCCAGATAAACAGCGCAAAACGAGGTATCCAATCCGCCGCTGAGGGCGAGTAGAACGTTCTTCTTTCCCATTTCGGAATCAACTGTGTTTAATGATCACTTTTTTTCTTTCGGCTTGCACTGCTCCATTCACCTTGTGCTTCGCGGCCGGATCCATGATCATGGCCGTGCAGAGGCAATCGTCGCGTTTAGTACGTACCAGAATATCGTAGTAGGGACAGGTTTCACATCCCTTCCAGAACTGGTCATCGTCGGTAAGCTCGCTGAAGGTCACCGGCCGGTAACCCAATTCGCTGTTGATCTTCATCACGGCCAGGGAGGTCGTGAGACCAAACAGTTTGGCGCCCGGAAAGAGTCGGGCCGACAACTCCTGTGCCCGCTTCTTGATTTCACTGGCCAGTCCATAACCCCTGAAATCCGGAGAGACAATCAGGCCACTGTTGGCCACATACCTTTGATGGCCCCAGGATTCGATGTAGCAGAAACCGGCCCAGACCCCTTCATCGGAATGGGCAATGACAGCCTTGCCCTGCAGCATTTTTTGACTGAGATAGGCGCTGCTGCGCACTGCTATACCGGTGCCTTTCTGCAATGAAGCAGCATAAAGGGCCTTTTCAACATCGTCGAGATAGCCCAGATGTTCTTCTCCGGCAATATGTATTTCAATACGGGCTGGCATCGTGTTTTACTTATCAGGGTTTTATGACCTCATTTGTGGTTCCGGGCAGACGCAAACGCAGGAGGTTTACCAGGTCGTTCTTACTCACACCGTCACGGGGAATCAACAGGATGGTATCATCGCCCGCTATGGTCCCGACAATCTCATAGGCATCGAGGTTGTCGATGGAATAGGCAATGCCGGATGCAAAACCAGGCAGGGTCCGCAGAACCGCCATTCCCTGGGCAAAATCGATGGAGGTCAGACCGGGAAGGCCAGACACCCCGGACTCCTGTTCAGCCACCACCTGCTCCTTATCGGGTAGAATGTAAACATAGCCGCTTTGATCATCGGGCATCTTGGCTACCTTTAAGTATTTCAGATCACGGCTCAGGGTTGCCTGGGTCAATTCAAAGCCCTTTTGCTCGAGGAGCTTCATGAGTTCGTCCTGACTGGAAATGTTCCGACTGGAGATGAGCCGTCTTATTTCGAGCAAACGTTCATTCTTGTTCTTCATGACCAGCGTATATTTATTCGTTAGGCATGCAAATTTATACATTTTTTCATATTCCCGTCTTTCCTTTCAGCTTTTTTTCTACTTTTACACCCCGGTAAAACATGGAAGCGGATGCCGCTGAAGGCCCTCCCGATCCACATCTAAACAGACAGTTAGCAAATCATGGTAATTGACGGAATCCACAAAGTCGTGATCCTTGGATCGGGCGCACTAAAGATCGGCGAGGCCGGTGAATTTGATTACTCGGGATCGCAGGCCCTGAAAGCCCTCCGTGAAGAAGGCGTCTCTACCGTACTGATTAACCCGAACATAGCAACGGTCCAGACCTCGGAAGAGGTCGCCGATAAGATCTACTTCCTACCGGTTACCCCCCACTTTGTGGAAGGGGTAATTAAAAAGGAAAAACCCGACGGGATTCTTCTGGCCTTTGGCGGCCAGACGGCCCTGAACTGTGGGGTGGCCCTCTACAAATCGGGCATCCTGGAAAAATATGGTGTACAGGTCCTGGGCACTCCGGTCCAATCGATCATGGATACCGAAGACCGGGAACTCTTCGTTGAAAAACTCGACGAAATCAAGGTGAAGACTGCCCGTAGTATTGCGGTAACTTCAGTGGAAGATGCGCACCAGGCTGCGAAAGACCTGGGCTTCCCCATTATCATCAGGGCAGCCTACACCCTGGGTGGACAGGGCAGTGGCTTTTGTTACAACAGCAATGAACTCGACAAGCTGGCCAAAAAGGCCTTCTCCTATTCCCCCCAGATCCTCGTCGAAGAATCGCTGAAGGGATGGAAAGAAGTGGAGTACGAGGTGGTACGCGACCGCTTCGACAACTGCATCACGGTCTGCAATATGGAGAACTTCGATCCCCTGGGCATACATACAGGAGAGAGCATCGTGGTGGCACCCTCCCAGACCCTCACCAACAGTGAGTACCACAAGCTGCGGAAGCTGTCGATCGATATTATCAGGCACATTGGAATTGTGGGCGAGTGCAATGTGCAGTATGCGCTTGATCCGGAGTCGGAAGACTACCGGGTAATTGAGGTCAATGCCCGCCTGTCGCGTTCATCGGCCCTGGCCTCAAAAGCCACCGGCTATCCCCTGGCCTTCGTGGCTGCCAAGCTGGCACTGGGCTTTGGTCTGCATCAGCTGAAAAACTCAGTAACCAAAACCACCCCTGCCTTTTTTGAACCGGCCCTCGACTACATTGTTTGCAAAATCCCACGCTGGGACCTGAATAAGTTCCAGGGGGTATCCAAGCTGATCGACTCTTCGATGAAATCGGTGGGTGAGGTTATGTCCATCGGGCGGACCTTCGAAGAGGCCATACAGAAAGGGATTCGGATGATCGGACAGGGCATGCATGGTTTTGTGGGCAACCACAACATGGCCGTCGATGACATCGACAAAGAGCTCGCGGAACCCACCGATATGCGCATCATGGTAATTGAGCAGGCATTTGCCGAAGGCTACAGCATCGATCGCATTCATGAACTCACCCGCATCGACAAATGGTTCCTGGTGAAGCTTAAAAACATCCATGACCAGCAACTGAAACTGGAAAAGCTAACGAAGCTTGAGGACCTTGATGAGCAGCTCATGTTGCAGGTGAAGAAAACCGGATTCAGCGACTTTCAGGTGGCCCGTCTGGTTATGGAAGGCGATGTAAGCGAAAACATGCTGAAGGTCCGGGCTTTCCGAAAGGCCCATGGCATCCTGCCCAGTGTGAAGCAGATCGACACCCTGGCTGCAGAATACCCGGCCCGGACCAATTACCTTTATTTGACTTACAACGGAGGGGAACACGACATAGAATTCAGGCACGACCAACGCGCCGTCATCGTCCTTGGCTCTGGCGCCTACCGCATCGGCTCCTCGGTGGAATTCGACTGGTGCAGTGTAAACGCCCTTAAGACAGTAAACGAGGAAGGCTACCGCTCGGTCATGATCAACTACAACCCCGAGACAGTTTCGACCGACTATGATATGTGTGACCGGCTCTACTTTGATGAGCTGTCGTTTGAACGGGTCATGGACATCCACGACCTGGAAAGCCCGCGCGGAGTGATTGTCTCAATGGGAGGCCAGATCCCGAATAACCTGGCCATGCGCCTGCATCGCGAGAATGTGCACATCCTGGGTACTTCGCCGGAGTCGATCGACCAGGCCGAAAACCGTCACAAGTTTTCCATGCTCCTCGACCAACTGGGCATTGACCAACCCAGATGGAAGGAATTGAGCTCGATGGATGAGATCTACGACTTCGTAGATGAAGTGGGCTTCCCCCTCCTCGTAAGGCCCTCTTATGTGCTTTCAGGGGCCGCCATGAATGTGGTTTCGAACCGGGAGGAGCTGGAAGGTTTCCTGACCCTCGCTGCGCGGGTTTCCAAACAGTATCCCGTGGTGGTCTCGGAATTCATCGAACAGGCCAAGGAAATTGAAATCGACGCCGTTGCCCGCGAAGGTGAACTCTTTTCCTATGCCATCTCCGAGCATGTCGAATTTGCAGGGGTCCATTCCGGCGATGCCACCATGGTCTTCCCGCCTCAGAAGATTTATTTCGAGACCGTTAAACGAATCAAGAAGATTGCCCGCCAGCTGGCTGCAGCACTCCAAATCTCCGGCCCCTTCAATATGCAGTTCCTGGCCAAGGACAACGACATCAAGGTCATTGAATGCAACCTGCGGGCCTCCCGAAGCATGCCCTTCGTTTCGAAGGTGCTCAAATCGAACCTGATCGACCAGGCCACCAAGATCATGCTGAAGGTCCCCATCGAAAAGCCCGGCAAATCGATCTTCGACCTGGACTATATAGGCTGCAAAGCCCCGCAGTTTTCCTTCTCCCGCCTGAAGAAGGCCGACCCCATTCTGGGAGTCGACATGTCCTCGACCGGAGAGGTGGGCTGCATCGGCGACAATTACTACGAAGCCATTCTGAAAGCCATGCTTTCCGTAGGCTATAGCATCCCGAAGAAAAACATCCTTCTGTCGACCGGTGGCATGCGTTCGAAAGTAGAAATGGTAAACTCCTGCAAGATGCTTGTGGAAAAGGGCTACCAGCTCTTTGCGACGCATGGCACGCACGAATTCCTGCGCCTGAATGGCATCGAATCGATCGATTTGGCCTGGCCCGACGAGGATGCCAAACCCAACGTAATGGACTACCTGCGCTCGAAGAAGATCGACCTGGTGGTGAATATTCCCAAGGACCTCTCCTCGCACGAACTCTCGAACGACTACAGCATCCGTCGGGGGGCAGTGGACTTCAACATTCCCCTGATAACAAATGCCCGACTGGCCTCGGCCTTTATCTACGCGATTTGCAAAATGGAGATAGAGGATGTCTCCATCAAAGCCTGGGATGAGTACTAGGCTGGAAAGAAGACCCGAGAAGCGGAATAAAGTTCAGCAAGCCCTAACGAATGGGGAAGGCCCGTGTAAACCCGAAGCAGGGGGCACAGCATTCAGCAATAAGGCACAAAAAAGGGGGCACGGTTAAACCGGCCCCCTTTTCTATACGAATATCTATCACTAGCCTTTAAGGGCCTCTGCACCGGAAACGATCTCGAGAATCTCGTTGGTAATAGCGGCCTGGCGGGCTTTGTTGAATTGCAGACCAAGTTCCTTGATCAGCTCGGTAGCATTGTCGGTTGCCTTGTGCATGGCGGTCATTCGGGCACCATGCTCGGCTGCATGCGAGTCAAGAATGGCCTTGTAAAACTGCAGCCTAAGGGAACGGGGTATGAGCTCCTCAACGATGTACTCCTTGCTGGGTTCGAAGATGTAATCGATTTTGGGAGCACTGCCCTGGTCTGAGAAATCGTCGATTTTAATGGGCAGGAACTGCTCCTCCATCAATACCTGTGTGGCTGCGTTCTTGAACTGGTTGTAGATCAGATCGATCTGGTCGTACTCGCCTTCGGTGTAAAGCTTCATAAGCATGGTAGCAATTTGCGCCACACGCTCAAAGCTCAGATCATCGAAAAGCTCGCTGCCATCGAAAATGACCTTATAACCGTTCTTCCTCAGGAAATCGGCACCACTTTTTCCTATAGCCAGAAAGTCGACCTGCTTGGCCATCATCTGGTTGCTGTAGGTTCCCAGTGCACGATGAACAGTTGCCTTGATTGCCGTAGCATTAAAAGCACCGCAGAGCCCCCTGTTCGAGGTAATCAGCACAAGCAGAATGCGCTCCTGGTCGCGCTGCTGGGCATAGAGGTTGTCTTCATCATCCTTCATGCTGTCGCCGACACTGGCCAGGATTTCCTGCAGTTTCTCTGCATAGGGCCTGAACTGCACAATGGCGTCCTGAGCCTTCTTTAACTTTGCAGCAGATACCATCTTCATCGCACTGGTGATCTGCCTGGTAGAGGCCACAGAGGCCCTTCTTTCCCTAATCTCCTTCAGACTAGCCATACAATCTTACTTAAACTTCTCAACAATCTCTTTGGCGGCACTCTCCAGGGTGGAAGTGATCTCATCGGAAAGCTTGCCCTGGGCAAGTGCATCCAGGGTGTCCTTGTACTTGAGCTCCATGTAATCGAGGAACTCCCTCTCAAACTCCCTCACCCTGTTTTCCGGAACCTCACTCAACAGCCCCTTGGTACCACAATAAATGATGGCCACCTGCTTCTCGACTGAGAGTGGTGAATACTGGTCCTGCTTGAGGATTTCGACGTTCTTACGCCCTTTGTCGAGCACGGCCATGGTGGCAGCATCAAGGTCGGAACCAAACTTGGCGAAGGCCTCAAGCTCGCGGAACTGTGCCTGGTCGAGTTTAAGGGTACCGGCAATCTTCTTCATCGATTTAATCTGAGCAGAACCCCCAACCCGCGATACCGAAATACCCACATTAATAGCGGGACGTACACCGGCATTAAAGAGGTTAGACTCCAGGAAAATCTGTCCATCGGTAATGGAAATGACATTGGTCGGAATGTAGGCCGAAACGTCACCTGCCTGGGTCTCGATAATCGGAAGTGCGGTAAGTGACCCTCCCCCCTTAACGATGGGCTTAAGCTGCTCGGGAAGGTCGTTCATGTCCTTTGCAATCTCGTCGGACTGAATGATCTTGGCGGCACGCTCGAGCAGACGTGAGTGCAGGTAGAATACATCACCGGGATAGGCCTCACGTCCCGGGGGACGACGCAGCAGAAGGGACACCTCACGATAGGAAACAGCCTGTTTGGACAGGTCGTCATAAATGATCAGGGCCGCACGGCCGGTGTCGCGGAAAAACTCACCGATGGAACATCCGGCAAAGGGTGCATAGAACTGAAGGGCCGCAGGATCGGATGCGGTAGCAGATACGATTACCGTATACGCCATGGCACCGGCATCTTCCAGTGTCTTCTGAATATTGGCTACCGTAGAACCTTTCTGGCCAATGGCCACATAGATACAGTAAACGGGCTCGCCCTTCTCATAAAATTCCTTCTGATTGATAATGGTATCGATGGCAATGGCGGTTTTACCCGTCTGACGGTCACCAATGATAAGCTCTCGCTGGCCACGGCCGATGGGAATCATGGCATCGATCGGCTTGATACCCGTCTGAAGCGGCTCACTTACCGGCTGGCGGTAAATAACACCAGGCGCTTTGCGCTCAAGGGGCATGTCGATCAGGTCTCCGCCAATCGGTCCCTTTCCATCGATGGGCTCACCAATGGTGTTAATAACACGGCCCAGCAGGCTTTCACCAACCCCGATGGAGGCAATACGCTTTGTCCGTTTCACCGAGTCACCTTCCTTAATCTTTTCGGAAGAGCCGAGCAATACAGCACCCACATTGTCTTCTTCAAGGTTCATCACAATACCCATAACGCCACTGTCGAATTCGATCAGCTCATTGGCCTGAACACTGTTTAACCCATAAATACGTGCGATTCCGTCGCCCACCTGGAGCACGGTTCCTACCTCTTCGAGTTCAACCTCGCTTTTGAACCCTTCTATTTGCTTCTTGAGAATTTCCGATACTTCGGAAGGTTTAATCTGAGACATTTGATCCTATTTTTCGGTGCTTGTTTGTAGTAATTGATTTCGCATCTTCTTGAGGCTCGTTGCCACACTGGCATCGTAACGCATGTCCTCTACGGTAAGGACGAATCCGCCAATCAGGCCGGCATCGACCTCAGAACTGAGTTCAACCTCACTATTGTAGAGCTTGGCGATCAGCTTTTTAATCTCTTCACCTGTGCCCTTATCCACGGCCTCGGCCGTGTACAAAGTGGCTGTTCTGATGCCCTTTTCTTCACGATAGAGCCGGATGAAGTTCCTGGCAATACCGGTCAAATAAAGCTCACGCTTGTTCCTGATGACCAGGTCGATCAGGGCCAGCGATTTGTCGGTCATTTTCTTGCTGAAGATCTCTGCTGTAATCTTGCATTTATCACCGGGTTGCAGGGAAGGCAAAACGAGCATTGCTTCAAAATCCTCCATCTTGCACACCTGTGACAGCAACTCCATATCCGCATAAACCTTATCCAGCTCCTTGCTTTCCAAAGCACTCTGGAACAAGGCCTTTGCATACCTTACAGATATCTGACTTTCATTCATAGTTCCCTAATAATTCTGGTTGATCGCCTAATTCAGGTCGGCTTCGTTAATCAACTTGTCGACCAGTTCCTTCTGCGACTTACTGTCGGCCAGTTGAGATTTCAGAATCTTCTCGGCGATGTCGACTGAAAGCCCGGCTACCTGGGTTTTGAGTTCATTGATGGCAGCTGCTTTTTCGGACTGGATAGACTCACGTGCCTGCTGAACCAGCTTCCTGGCTTCCTCCGATGCCTTTTCTTTCGCATCTGCGATGAGCTTTTCTCTCACTTCTTTGGCATCCTTCAGAAGCGCATCTCGCTCGGCCTTGGCCTCGGCAAGGACCTTTTCATTATCTGCCTGCAATTTGGCCATTTCTTCCTTTGCTGCGTCAGCTGCATCAAGTGCCTTACGAATGCTCTCGTTCCTCACCTTGACTGCCGTCAGAATGGCAGGCCAGGCAAACTTGCCCAAGACAAAAAGCAGGATGAGAAAAAAGAGGGTTGACCAAAAGATCATTCCTATTCCCGGTGTTACTAGATCCATTGTGTATCTTGTTTAAAATGAATGTTCGAAGAAAGGCCTGCAACCAACCGTTGCAGGCCTGTTCAAATTTTTGCCTAGTTCCCCATCATGGCTACCACGATGGCAAAAAGGGCAGCACCTTCAATAAGGGCAGCAGCGATAATCATCGCTGTCTGGATTTTTCCGGCTGCTTCGGGCTGACGTGCCATGGCTTCCATAGCCGATCCACCGATTCTACCGATTCCAACACCTGCACCGATAACGGCGAGGCCTGCTCCAACTGCTGCTAATGTACCAGTCATACTAATTAAATATTAAGGATTAAACACTAATCATGGTGATGCTCGGGCATCGCCATGCCAATAAACAAAGCTGATAATAAGGTGAAAATATAGGCCTGCAGGAAAGCGACAAGCAATTCGATGCAGTCCATAAACAAAACCATTGCCCCTGCGGGCACGGCTACAAAAATCGACTTGAAAATAAAGATCATCGAAACCAGACTGAGCACGATAATGTGCCCGGCTGTGATGTTGGCAAAGAGACGAACCATCAGCGCAAAAGGCTTGGTGAAAAGTCCGATAAGTTCTACAGGAATCATAATGAGCAGCAGCGGCTTGGGTACGCCGGGGGTCATGAAAATGTGCTGCCAGTGGTACTTGTTACTGCTGAACTGGGTAATGAAGAAAGTGAACAGGGCCAGCACCATGGTAAGTGCAATGTTTCCTGTTACATTCGCCCCGAAAGGAAAGAAGGGAATCAGCCCCATCAGGTTGTTCAGCAAAATGAAAAAGAAAACGGTAAGCAAGTAGGGCATGAAGCGCGCATACTTTTCTTCTCCGATATTGGGAATGGCCACATCCTCTTCGATGAACAGGATCACAGGCTCGAGAAAGCCCTGCAATCCTTTAGGTTCACTGATGCCGCTTTTCTTATAGGAGTTTGCCAGGCTCAGAAAAACAAGAAGAAGGATGAGGGTGGCCAGCCCCATCATAAATACGTTCTTGGTAATGGAGAAATCGAGGGGAAGGCCGGCTGCAACCACTTTGCCCTCTTCATCCAGTTCCACAATTTTGCCATTCACACTTTGTTCGACCAGCTCGCCATCCTTACCCGGAACCAACATGCTTCCATGCCCCAGCTGAAATCCATCGTGACTATGGCCATGGGCAATGTGCTTTGAAGAAAACAGGTGGAAGCCGGAATGCTTGCTATAGAGAATTACAGGCAGAGGGATACTCACATGCTGCCCGTCCTTCGTAGTGAGGATATGCCATTCATGGGCATCGGATACGTGTTCGAGAATGTACTCCGTAGGCTCAAATTCTTCCTCATGCACCGTGCCATGCCCATGCGCTCCTTCTTCTTCGACGAGACGCTCGCCAAAGCCTTCAGAAATCACAAGCTCGTGGCGATCGGCATCATGCCCTTCCTGCTCACCAGCGTGCGTATCCTGGGTGGTGGCATCGCTGTGTTCTTCCTGGTGTTGGTGCTGGGCCCTCAGGCTTTGTCCGGGGATAAATGCCAGGACGGTGAGGACAACGAAAAATGCAAGTGCTAAAACTCTCCTGCTCACGATCTGTATAATTAATTGTTCTTCAGTAATTTAAACAGTCTTCCTACTAGAAAAAATGTAAATATTAAATATAGTGCAAAAAACGTTATGATAAAGTCTTTTGTCAGATTTTTTGTAGCCAGCCAAAACAACAATATATATAAGAGGTAGAGCAGGAATTTCAGGCCTATGCCAGCCATGGCCACAAAGGCTCCGTCCCTGCTCTGCTTCTTCATGCCCCGGACCATGAGCATCCAGGCCAGCAGATTGATGGCAGCCACCACGCCCAGGCTGGTGAAAAAATGTGGAAGGGAAAGATTTGGGAGGAAGGCCGGCAACAGAAGGATGCCTGCCAGCACAAGCAGGCAGCAAATGACCAGCCATTGCCAAAGAAATCTGAGGTGTTCAGCCATCCTTCCTGAAGATAAAATCCTTTAGTACCAGATAGAGGCCGGCACAAACACCAAGCATCGTTAGAATTCCTGTGTAAAGGGGTTTTTCGTTTCCGGAGCGCTGGTCGAGCTTCGATCCCGCCCAGTAGAAAACCAGAATGGTTGCCAGCATCTGGAATCCCATGCCGGAGTACTTCACAAAACTGCTCACGCCCTTAGCGGGTCCGGGTGCTCCTTTGCCTTTCTTCAGCAGATCACGGGCAATGCGCTCGTTCCTCCCCTTCTCATCCCGGGGAACCGGGGCCTGGTCATTTTCTGCCTGATGCCTGCGTAATTCTTGTTCATCCATCACCGGATGATATCAGGTGTAAGCCTATTTGGAACGGGTGCCGGATGGCGTACTTGCCGGAGCTGACTCCTTCCTGCCACCCATGTCGCATTTCCCGGTAAAGGTGGCGCCGGGTTCAATGGCCAGTTTGCCCGTGGCAATCTCTCCATAGAGTTTGGACATGGAACGAAGGGAAAGCAATTCCTCAACCCTTACTTTTCCATCAATAATGCCTTCGACCTCGCAATTCTTGCAACTAATTTCGCCAGTCACTTTACCGGCCTGTCCGATGAATACCTTGCCCTTGCTGGTCAGGTTTCCATTCAGGATACCGTCGAAACGGATATTCTCGCTGGAATTGATGTTGCCTTCGATGGTGGTTCCCACCCCGATCATATTCACTTTGCTGGCATTTTCTGCCTCTCCTACTTTCGCCATAATTCCGTGGTTTTTCACAAAATTAGTGATTATTACTTACCATCATAGGCCCACTTGAGATAAATCGCGCCCCAGGTATACCCGCCTCCAAAGGCTGCAAGGATGAGGTTGTCACCCTTCTTCAGCTGCGACTCCCATTCCCACAAACAAAGCGGAATGGTTGCAGCAGTTGTATTGCCGTAACGTTCGATGTTAATCATCACCTTCTCCTTGGAGATGCCCATGCGCCTGGCTACTGCCTCGATAATGCGCATATTGGCCTGGTGGGGAACCAGCCAGGTCAGTTCATCCGGGCTGATGTTGTTCCGCTCCATGATCTCGACAGACACATCGGCCATCTTTGAAACAGCCACTTTGAATACGGCCTGCCCCTCCTGGTAAACATAGTGTTCCCGATTGTCGACGGTTTCATGAGAGGGTGGACGCAGCGATCCCCCGGCCTTCATCTTCAGGTGCTTCTCCCCCTTTCCGTTGCCCTGCAATATGGAATCGCGCAAACCAAAGCCCTCCTCGACTGGCTCAATCATGACTGCCGCTGCGGCATCCCCAAACAGGGGACAGGTGCTGCGATCGGTGTAATCGGTAATGGCCGACATCATATCGGCTCCCACCAATACAACCTTCTTAAGCAGGCCCGATTCAACCATAGATACAGCGGTCCGAAGTGCAAATATGAATCCCGAACAGGCGGCATTGAGATCGTAACACCAGGCGTTCTGGATTCCGGCTTTCTCACAGATAAGGTTAGAGGTAGCCGGGAAATGATAGTCCGGGGTAACGGTGGCACAAATCAAGAGCTCGACCTCCCCGGGTTTTGTATTGGTCTTTTCGAGAAGGCCTGATACGGCCCTGGCCCCCATGTCGGAAGTTGCTCCCTCTTTTAAAATCCGACGCTCCTTAATTCCGATGCGCTGCATGATCCACTCGTCGGAGGTATCGACCATGGTACTCAGTTCATCGTTTGTAAGCTTATATTCCGGTACCCAACCCTGGACACCCGTAATTCCTGCCACTATCTTACTCATCAGTTCAATTCTTCTTTTAAGCTGTTTACTAATCCGGCCCCGACCACCTCGGCGGTGTGAAGGAGCATATTCTTTATCGCCAGGTCGGTGGAAACCCCGTGACCGATTAATACGCTGCCGTTAATACCCAATACCGGGGTGCCACCAAAATTTTCAAAATTAAACATTTCGAAGTAACCGTTGCCGACCCCTTTGGTTTTTAAGGTCCGGTAGAAGGCCTCGGCCTCCTTTAAAACAATGTTTCCCACAAAAGCATCACTTACGATTACATCTGCGCTGCCCCCGATAAAAAGCTGATTGGCCTCGATGTTTCCAACAAAATGGTACTCCACTGTATCCTTCATCAGCTGATAGGTACTCCGGGTCACGAGGTTGCCTTTGTCTTCCTCGTGACCAATGTTAAGCAAAGCTACACGGGGATCCTTTACGCGGTTCACCAGTCTGGAATAAATGGTACCAATGGTGCCATACTGGTATAGAACATCGGGGCGGGCATCCGGATTCAGCCCGACGTCGAGCATGATGGCGTGCTTACCACTGATATCGGGGATAGGCGCGGCAATGGCGGGACGAATGATGCCCGGAATGGCCGTTACAATTTGCATGGCCCCGATCAGCATGGCCCCGGTATTTCCCGCACTGCAGAAACCATCCAGTTCACCCTGGGCAATCATCCTCTGTCCCAGGAAGATACCGGCATCAGGTTTTTCCTTAAACGACTTAAGGGGATGATCGCCCATCCCCACATTTTCTGAAGTATGAATATGTGCAAGCGCTCCCGTATCGAGTTCATGCTCCTCACAAGTACGCGAAAGAACATCCCGGTCACCTATTAAAGCAATCTCGACTTCTTCGGGGAGTACGGCTTTTGCAAGGAGCGATCCGCGTATAGCGGACAAGGGGGCAAAATCACCCCCCATCATATCTATTCCGATCCGCATAGTGCTGAAAGGCCGCCAGAAAAGCGGCTGGAACAGAACCAGGCCAGACTAGCCCAGCTCAGCCTCGGAATCAATGAGCAGTTTACCCTTGTAATACAGATTGCCGTCCACATAGTAGGCCCGGTGACGCTGGTGCACGGTGCCCGTGGCAGAGCAGGTCGAAAGGGTGGGTGCCTCGGCCTTATAATGGGTCCTTCGCTTGTCTCTTCTGGTCTTTGAGGTTTTTCTTTTCGGATGTGCCATATCGCTTTACTTTTATCCTTTTATACCTTTTAGTGCATCCCATCGGGGATCCGTTTCAATCTCTTCTTTTTCGTGTCGGGCCGAATGCGCCTCAAGCCTCCTGAGCATTTCCGGATCGCATCCGGGCAGCCCGTTTTCATCCTCTGGATGAATACGTTGAACAGGCAGGGCAAGCACGATAAACTCATACAGCAGCTGGGTTACGTCAATCTCATGGTCGTCGGGATGAATCACCATCACTTCATCGTCCAGCTCGCCGACATCTTCTCCGCTGCGCACAAAAATCCGCTGCTCATTCTCCACCGGAGCCATAAAGGACCCCAGGCAGCGGTCGCAGCAGACTTCCACCTCGCCTTTCAGCGAGAAATGCAGGGCCATAGCACCCGCCTTTTTGTCAAGTACCACAGTGGCATTGAGCCTTCCATGACTGATTTCGGCCTGTTCAAACAAGGCAAAGAACGCATCGTCCAACTCAAATGAAAAATCGTGTAAGCCTTCCCCTAACCCGGAAATGCGCACCGCATATACCGCCTTCTTCCTCACCATCTTTCAATTTGGGTGTGCGAAAGTAGAAAATAATATCGGATTAAACAACCGGGAGCGTCCAAAAAAAGCCCTGAGAATCAACTCAGCACCTGTGAAATGGTTTCGATGAGCGAATCAATGAAGAAGTCGTCCTTGGTCAGATAACGATTGGCCCCGTTCTCCATGAATTCGGTAAGGAGGGTATCATCGTTGTGCCCGGTTAAGATCACAACCGGCACTTCTTTGTTCACCTTCCGAATCTGCTTGAGGGTTTCAAGGCCATTCATTTTGCCCTCATGCTCCCCACCCAGGACATGGTCCAGCACAATGAGCTGGGGATTCTTATCGAGGTTTTCCAAACAGGCCTCCCCTGTCATGTAAGAAACCACATTGTAATCCTGCCTTGCCTGAAGGGTGTACTCCAGGAGATTGAGGATCATTTTGTCATCGTCGATAAAAAAAATCAGTTTACCCATACCGAGAATGCTCCGTTTCCGGAGAATATATCAATGTGGGTGCAAATTTAGCAATTAATTCGACATCGTGAAAAGGAATAGTCCTCCCCAGGCAGCACTTTGTCGCTAT
>PDRI01000056.1 GCA_002748055.1 Bacteroidota bacterium
ACCGGCTTTCAGGCTGCAGAAAAGCTCCTGTTCAAGGGTGCCGGTCAGGCTTCCGCTTCCTACCACACTGTCTATTTCCAGTATCTGCTCGCCCAGCTGAATACTGAAACGCCCTCCCGAGCTGAAAGCGGCACAGTATACGCCCAGGTGGTAGTCTCCGTCTTCAGCTACCTCAATGCTGTATTCGGCCCATTCACCGGGCAGCATGTTACCCAGGTGGTATGCTGTTTGGCCAACAGCATAGATATCCACCGCTTCGTCTGGCCTGTAAGCCCCGGCAATATTTCGGGTATCCAATTCGTGGTAGGACAGGCCCTCTCC
The DNA here is from genome assembly GCA_002748055.1 of Bacteroidota bacterium. GTDB lineage: Bacteria > Bacteroidota > Bacteroidia > Bacteroidales. The sequence goes on from PDRI01000056.1 coordinate 322, forward strand.
CCCCAGGTCGAAGTCCTCAGCTTCAATAATTCCCGGGACAGGGTGGGGGTATCCGAGATAGTAAGCCCTGACCAGCGGGACATAGGCAGGCAAATGAATGTGTTGTGGATGGGCATGCCCGATGCTGTCGCCCGGGTAGGCAGCAATGATCCGGTAATAGTGGTCTTCATTTTGTCTGGCACTGGAATCGGTGTAGTTATATGTTGCTTTCCCCAGGACAGCAAGTGTCTGAAAGTCACCATTCCCGCTTTTTCGCTGGAGCCAGAAGCTGTCGGCCTCCATCTCCCCGTTTCTCCAATGTAAACTGATGAGGGTGTCCTGCACGATCTCAAGATCCGTAAAACGTGGTGCAAAGGGTCCCGAATGCATCAGCACTTCTTTAACAGGAAGCCATTTAAGTGCGCGTCGATCCATGGCCTGGAAACCGCTGCCACAGTCCCAGGTGACCGGCGTAAATCCGTATTTCTGCGTAAAATCCACATAGGCGCGGTAGTGGTTCATGCGCGAGTTGTAGTCCGCTTTTGTGTGACAGGCAAATTCACCCAGAAAAACGGGAATCTTGCTGGTATCCGACCATTGGCGTACCATGACGAACTTTTCTTCAAGCTTTTGAAGGTCGTAGCTGCTTCCGAATGATCCGCTTCCTTCCAGTCCAAAAGGCCAGGGATCGTAAGAATGAAAGGAGCCAATAATATACGGGTCATCGGGTATTTCCATAGCGACCAGTTCGTTTGCTCCGCCCCATTCATTGCCCTGGACAATAACATTCCTGGTGGGATTGGTTCTCCTGATAATACCCAGCACCCTTTCGTGCATTTCATTATTCTGAGCCTCGCTCAGGCCCTTTGGTTCATTTAGAATCTCAAAGATTAGTTTATCCGGTTTGTCCTTAAAACGTATGGAGATTTGTGACCAGATACTGTCAAAACGTGCCCGCATCACGGGATTGTCGTATCCTTCCTTGATCCAGTTGTCGTGATGTGAGTTCAGTACCACGAACAAATCCCTTTCCAGGCCCCACCCGACAACTTCTTCCACACGCTGCATCCAGGTTTCATTTATCCTGTAGGGAGAAGTGTTGCCTGTATGTTTGTCCCAGCGCACAGGAATTCGTATCAGGTCGAACCCGGCCTCTACATACATGTCAAAATAAGCTTCCCGTGCATGTTGCTCCCAGTCGCCTTCATACGGGGCCTCGAGTACATTCCCGAGGTTGATGCCGTGTTTCATGGACGAAATAGCTTCCTCGGGGGTCATCTGGGCATCAAGACCAAAGAAGACCCCAAGCAGAATAAGGCTGATAAGGCATTTATAGGTCATGGGCTACTGCTCAATTAAATCGATTAGAAAAATAAGAGCCTGCACAGGGCAGGCTCTTATTGATATAGAACGCATCAGCGTTTACTTTACAATCACCTTATACTGACCGAGAACGGCCTTATCATTGCTGATGGTTATAAAGTACATACCGCTGGCTTCACCTTCCAGTGAAATGGTTTCCAGTGCATTGTATGCTACGATACTGCGCATCTGGACGCCTACTGCATTGTAAACACTTATCCGGCTTCCGGTTTCGGCACCTTTAATGTAAAGGAGGCCATTACTGGGGTTGGGATAGATACTTACAGCCAGTTCGGCGGGATTATCAATACCTGTGCTCAGTGTAACAACATAGCTGACTGTTGTAACACCGTTTCCGGCAGTTACCTGGAGCAGGTCTCCGTTTGTCATTGCATCGGCATCGGCTTTGACGGTACCATCGGCGTCGGTAACGACTATGGTTGCTCCGGCTGCAGGGCTAAGGTTGCTCTTGAAATCAGATACGGTGTGCGTTTCCGGAACGCCCGTGATCGTCATATCGGACTCGTTCACCTTATAAACATCGGAAATAACATAGGCCAGATAATTCGGCTGCTGGTTCAGTACCTTCAGGTAGTAGGTTACATTAACACTGCCATCGGCTGAAGTAACAACCAGCTTGTCGTCCATACTGACAAGACCGTCGTTCCGTTCGTAACCCAGCTTGTCATAAAGCTGCATGGTGGCTCCGGCGGGAAGTTCCAGGTAGCTCAGGAAGGCCTCTACAGAAATTCCTTCAGGAACAAGGCTAATCAGGAACTGTTCCTGTTCGACCAGGTATACGTCAGACATTACAAACGCATCGGAGGAATCACTGTTGGGAACAAGCTGGTACTTGATTGAGGTAACAGCATCTTCCGCAACAACATCGAGATACTCTGAACCCCTGACGGTTACATCGACATAAACGGTGTCAAAATTCAAGCGTACGAAGGGCAGGTAGCCATCATTCTCATCCACAACGGTCAGTGTTGCACCTGCCGGAACATTGAGCTCATTAACAACGTCTTTGAGGACTGCACCATATTCCATGCCACTTACTGTACCCGTTGCACCATCCACGGCAACAGTGTAGGTGGATGAAGTCAGTACGGCATCATCGCTCAGACCCGCACCAACCTCAAGTATGTACTTACTTACATTGCTCGAGTCGGCTGAAGTTACAACCAGGGTATCCCCGTTCATCACAAGATCGGTCAGTTCAAGAACAGCCCCATCTGCTACGGCAATAACTTTCATGCGTTGGCCTGTGTCGGCAGGAATCAGATTGCCAAGCATGTCTTCAACAGAAGTTGAATCGACAACACCACGAATCTCTTCTTCCATGGAATAGCCGGGGCTAACTTTGTAAACCACTGAGTTTACTGTTGAACGATAGATGGTCACCTCGTCCATAAAGTGGCTTCCGGTTCCTTCCGGCACCAGGGTATTCCACTCAGGCCAGGGATATCCTTTCAACTGCAGGGTATGATGATTTGTCAGTATCCACTCACTTTCTTCAGGTGTTTGTCCAAAGGATCCATCAAAGCCGAATTGGTCGTTACCCGTGTATATGTGTGGCTTCCTGGTATAGGAGCTGGTTTGTCCACTAGGTTCACCAATCGGAGCAAAATCGGACCCATCACCCATACCGAAGACTTCGATCAGTGTAAAGTCGTTGGGATCGGTAGCCGGCTTGAGGCCTTGTTTGATGGAGTCATTGTCGATTCTCCACATGTAGAAGTTCATTCCTTTCCAACTGTAAACAGCGGTAGCACCCTCATAGTCCTCACCCCAGGGGTTGTGCCTGAAGTCGATGTCAATCTGGTCCTTGAATTCGTAAGTCTGGTAGTCCTCATCACTTTCATTCACCTCAGCCATAACGAATACATCACCGGGATAAACATTTGGGTTGACATTTACATCCTGAACGGCGACGCTTCGCTGGACGGTCCAGTCGGCTTCATCCTGCCATTTGTAGCCAGGAATGTACTTGATGTAACGATCGTTCCATTCGCCCCATCCGGCAATGGCTGAAGCCGGATTGTTTTCATATCCGCAGAAGAACATGTAGTTACTCAGGTCGAGTACCTCTGTTCCGGGGTTCACGATCTCAACAAGCGTGTGGCTCCACTCCGATTTCCAGGTAAACTGGGAAATGAAGGGTTCTCCTGCCCAGGGCTGGATGTCATCGAGATTCTTTTGCTTCTCAAGGATGATCTTGTACTCCAGAATGGTTGTGTCATCTTCGGCTGTTGAAGTGATGGTAACCGTCTTGTCTTCAAGGCTGCCAAAGAGTGTAGAAGCGCGGTCAACAACGTGACTTGCATTGTCGTTTTCGTTCTTGGCAAACAGGCTTGGTATGCCACTGACATCCCAGGGAACAGTCACTTTGTAGTCAAACTTACCACGGTTAAACTCCGGAATGGTATCTCCAACCCATCCATAGATTCCTTTATAGTCCTCGGGAATGTCGGGCCAGGTAATAGCCGAGAGATAGGCATTCCTTGAAGCGCGGTATTTCTGAAGCTTCAGGTAGTAGTCCTTTACAGAACCATCCTCGGCAGTAACACGAAGCAGGTCACCCTCTTTCAGGTCGGTACGCTCGTTGCCATCAACCCAGATAAATTCCCAGGAAGCAAGCGGGGGTTTCTCAAGGTATTTCAGCAAGCTGTCCTTACGGGTGTTGTAAGGTATCTCAAAAATGGTATCCAGGACACCTTCCCGCATCATATGTGTAACCTTCCATACTTCTCCGTTTTCGGGGTAGTTACCATCCCATTCAGAGCGCTTGCGCATGGGGATCACCCAGTTTGCATCAGCCGTGGGAGGAGCAGCTTCGATGTGCCACTTGATGACATCAAGGTCGTTCCCACAGGCATAAATCGTCAGCGAGTCACCGGTCCTGACGCTTGCATAGGCAGAGTCGGCGGAGGCATTTTCACCCGTATTATAGTGGTAGTGCCAGGCCAGACCTGGTACGCGATTGAAGGCATACATAATCGAGTCATCGTTACGTACGCCATAGGGCACGGTGAGAACGTGATTAGCCCAGTCGATATCAATCACGGATGAGGTCAAAGTCTGCTCATCAAGGTTGTAGTCACCATGATTCCCTACGGTCCAGAATACAGCACGCCAGGGTTCATAGGTGTCATCGTTTTCTCTAAGGACGGGGATGGGGATCCACTCTGATTCGCTCAGGTCATTCCCGGTAACGAAGGTCAGGTTACCCTCTTTCACGTCGAAACGACGGACAAGAACAGCACGGCCCGATGCACCGGTAAATCCTGCTACATCGTGGTAGCCACCATTGGGGTTGGAACCATCCGGATCGGTGAACAGTCCACCAACCTGATCAACTGTGCAGGAGTCCCCACCGGGCGGGTGATGACGCAGAAAAATTGCTGAGTAAGACCATGATTCGAGGAGCTCGCTGAAAACAGAAATACTGTCTGTTGGGTCATTGTTCGGCGATTCTGCCCTGTGAATCGGAAGATCTGTGAGTTCTTTCAATTCCGGCTTGGTCAGGTGCGGTTGATGGTCGGGCGAGAATCCCAGCCTGGCAACATCCTTGGCATATTGCTCCTCAACCCAGTCATGAAAAGATGCAATAACATAAGACTCACCGGGAGCCAGGTCTACTGCGGGCAGCATTGTCCATCGTCTGTCGTTTGGACGCTGAGGCTCTGTAGGCCAAAGTGCTCCATCCGGGAAGGTTGTCCAGGGATCGTGACTTACGATCTCGAATTCCCCGAGGTTAATGGTTTGATCGCTCATATTTGTGAGTTCCAGATAGGCATGGTCGGCACGATCATACCTGACCTCTGAAATCACAAGCGACCTGATCGTATCCGTCTGAGCGAAAAGCAATCCGCTGGATACAATCATCAAGAAAAATAGTAGTTTTCTTCTCATTGTGATATAGTTTTTGTGTTAAACAATAGAAGCTTAGCGGCGGGTAATATATGAATTTTTCCTCAACTGGGGAAGAATTGTGCAATCTGTTGCAGGGAATCGTACAGTCTTACAGACTGTTTTGGGAGAGCTCCTTAACAGTCCGGAATTCTAATTATTCGCCTCATCCTGAACCTGCCAGCACCTTCTTCATAGCATCCTCAGAGCCTTCTGATCTATGCTGATGATGCCCTCGCTTCCAACAACGAGAAAGAGTTTAAGGCTTGCATCGGAGGGATAGACCTTAAGGCAGCTTCGCATGCAGGCCCGTGCAATATTCAGGTAAAAGGCTTCAGTTGTTGCGAAGGGGATGATAGCGGGAATGGCATTGGCCAGGGTGGCTTTGCGGATCCGATCTGCCACCGATTGCGGGTGCCCGCTTTCCATGGCAAGCGTGGCCAGGAATTCGGGATTGAAACTCGATTTTTTACTGTGGGTATCGAGGTGGCCTTCGGCGAGTTTAACGGCTTTGCCAAACATCAGAGAGAGCGCGACCCGCCGGATCCCGGCTTTTGCTGTCATCTTCAGGGTTTCTCCGATCAGATTGCCATAGTGAATCCGGGCCTGTTCGACTAATCCCGGGAAGCGCGATGCGACCGCCAGCTCACCCCGTTTCCCGGAGGAAAACAGAAGCTCGTCGCAGCCCATTTGCCTGGCCACATTGATTTGTTGCCGGATGCTGGCGATAAAGGCCTCATGAGAATAGGGCAGTACACGGCCGCTGGTACCGATAATGGAGATGCCATCCTTCACACCCACGCGCGGATTAAAGGTTTGTCGGGCAAGGACCCGGCCCTCCGGAACAAAGGGGCTTACCTCGAATCCACCCTCCAGGTCGTGGGCCGCAGCACATTCCTCCAGCATTCCGCTAATCATCCTGCGTGGCACAGGGTTTATCGCAGGTTCCCCTACTTCGAGTCCGAGTCCCGGCAAGCTCACACGTCCCACGCCCTCTCCCTGCAGGAAGTGTATTCCGGGCTTGTCTCTGCGTAGCAGCCTGCAACCGATTTCTTTTGCATGGGTCACATCCGGATCATCCCCTGCATCCTTGATGACCAGGCAGGAGGCCTCATTTCCCTGCAGCTTTCCGTCGAAGATGGGGAACAGGGCTTTTTCACCTCCCGGGAGGTTGATTTCACAGTATTCCGGAAAGCTGCCTTCAGCAAGGGCCAGGCAGCAAGCCCTGGCTGCAGCCGTTACACAGCTGCCCGTGGTGTATCCACTCTTCAGTTTCATGGGATCGCGGAGCTGCTTTTTCTTAAGCTGGAGGAAGAGGCGGAGGAAGTCTTTCCCCTCTCTGACATGGAAATCGAAATCTGGAAGATCGGGTCGCCTGACCACCCAGAGGGGAATCCCGAGGCGGCCGGCACAAGCTGTTTTGGTTTGGAAGAAGCCGGAGCTCCCACTTTCTTTGCTGAGTATCAGATCGATATTAAGTTCCCTGGCCAGGGCGGTGAGTTCATCCGCATCTCCCCTGGGTGTGCTGCTGATGATCCGGGATTCACTCAGCCCCTGATTTCTGGCTTTTTCCCGGCTTTCAGCTGTATCCAGGATGCGAAAGAAACAGCTTTTTGCCCGCCATATTTCTTCCAGGGCAGCGATGGTCTGTACGCCTGTAAGAGCCAGAATGCGCTTGTATGGGGAAGCAAGTATGGCCCTGACCATGTCGGGGAAACCGGGAAAGGTCCGCAGCTGTTCGCTGCTTTCCAGTACCGGGAATTGTCGTTCGTAGCGAATCACCGGGATGTCGAGTTCCCGGGCCGATTGGTGGATATGTCGATGGAGCTGCAGGGCAAAGGGATGCCCGGCATCCACAATCAGCCGGACCTTTCTCTGTCGGTAAAAGGCAGCCATTGCAGCCTGGTCCAGTTCCCCCCAAATCGTTTCACCCTTCAGGCTTAGCTTGTTCTCAGTACGGGTCGAATAGATGTAGCTCTGGCCGATTGCGTCGAGCAATCCGGCCACCTTCTTTCCTTCCGTTGTTCCTCCAAAAACCAGAACCATGCTGCTGCTGTTTATTCCGAATCGCGAAAGGCATGTGAAAAACCGGCATCATACAGCTTAGAGGCCCCGGAGCGGTTATCAATGGCAGTTCCTACCACGATCAGGGTGGTCATCGTTAGGTTGTTTTCGCTTACCGTTTGGGCCAGCCGCTTCAGGGGACAGCGATAGATCTGCTCCTCTTTCCAGCTCAGCTTGTAGCAAACAGCCACCGGCGTATCCGGGGGATAGTGGATCAGAAGGTCTTCCTGGATTTTATCGGCAAGGGAAGCACTCAGGTAGATACACATGGTGCTTTGGGAGCGGGCCAGCTCACTTAACTTTTCTCTTTCAGGAACAGGGGTGCGCCCCTCCCCCCGGGTCAGGATGATGGTCTGGACCTCCCCGGGAATGGTAAACTGTGACTTCAATGCTGCCGCTGCCGCCTGAAAGGAGGATATGCCCGGGGTAATATGGTAGTTCCATCCCCACTGGTCCATGATGGTCATCTGTTCCTGGATGGCTCCGTAGATGCAGGGATCACCGGTATGAAGACGGACAATGAAACGCCCTTTTTCGTAGTGTTCCTTCATGGTCTCCATTTGCCTTTGCAGGTCCATGCCTGCAGAGCTCTTTACCACGCAGCCACTTCGGCTGCTGAGGGCCAGTTTGCCGGGAACCAGGCTTCCGGTGTACAGAACCAGATCGGCCATTCCCAGGAGCTTTTGTCCCCTGACCGAGATGAGCTCAGGGTCGCCCGGGCCGGCACCCACGAACTCCACATGCCCTTTTCTTTCGCATTCTTTTTTAATTGCCAGGGCAAAGGTAAAATGCTTTGTTTCGGCCCTGGCCTTTGTCTTGGGAACCAGGAGCTGGTTTCCCGAGAGGTGCATGGCTGCTGCCTCTGCAACCCCTGCAACCCCGGTTACCTCGGTCACTTTTGCCGAAGGGCTCGGAACCTTATAGGATGCCAGGACCTCCTCATTGAAGGAATGCAGGGGGATTCCCCATGCTTTGCTCAGTGCGACAAAGGCCGCTTCATTTTTTTTCAGCTCGATTGTTGCGAGCTGCGCAATGGCCAGGGGAGACAAATGCCGGTCGGCCAGCAGGCTTTCCAGTTTGTCCTTAAACGCGCCAAAGGGAAGCCCTTTTTGGGCACCCAGCCCCAGTTGAAGGACCGGTGGCCGATAGACAATCGCCCTTGGCCCCAGATCATGCACATAGGGGGTAACCGCAATGACCAGCGCAAAATCCGTGGGCTGCAGGTCGGAGACTTTGTAAAAGACCTTCACGTTGCCGGGAAGGCTGCTCTCCAGGGTATATGTTCCATGGTCACGTACCTCAAGCAGGAGGGCTGTGGGTTTCCCATTCAGAAAGTCAGCCATGAGCCGGGTAAGCTGCCTGCAGGGCTCCATTTTCCAGCCAAAGTTTTCGGGCAGAAGGTCCAGGGCCCACATTCCGCTGCTGTCGCTGAGGGTGGTGATCACCGGGCTGGCTCCGCAGAGGCGGGCGAGCTCTTCGCTGAGTTGGTTGGCGCCGCCGAGGTGGCCGGAGACAACCGATTGAACGAAGCGTCCCCGGGGGTCCATATTCAGCACGGCAGGATCACTTTTCTTATCCTTCAGCAGGGGGGCAATTTCCCGGACACAGATGCCCAGGGCACCAATGAAAATAAGGGCTCCCGCATCTTTCCATAGGCTTTCCAGTTTGCCGGGAGAACGGTGGATGGTAGCATCCAGGCCGGAGGCCAGCAGTTCTTTGCCCAGCGCTTCGCCTTTATCGGAATAGGTGATGATGTAGTTCATGGGCTTGGGCTTATCAGAGCTGGCGTTTGGAAGCCAGTAAAACTGTAATCAGATTGTGTTGGTCGACTTTTAACTCCAGCCTTTTTTCAAGCCTGTAGCCTAGTTTCTCAGAGCAGGAGAGAAAGGCCTTTTGGCTCTTGTCGCTAACCGAATTAAAGGCAAGAATCCCGCCCGGAATCAGGTGGCGGTCGCTTTCCTTCAGGATGGCTTCCATCTTTCCCCCGTAGCCTCCGAGGAAGACGGCATCGGGCTTTTCCAGGTCTTCTTTTGGGGTTTCCAGGAAATCACCGGGTAAAAAGCGAATGCCCGGTGCCTGAAATCTCCGGGCATTCTGCAGAAGCAGTTCCCTGGCTTCTTCCCGACGCTCAAAAGCCGTAATCTGCAAGTGTGGATATTGCAGCCTGGCTTCAATGGAAACACTTCCGGTGCAGGTCCCGATATCCCAAAAGACCTTCCTGTTCTCGAGTTGCATCAGGGAGAGGGTACACAGTCGCACCGGGAGTTTGGTGATCATGTTCGGTCGGCCTTTCAGGTGAGAAAACGCCTCTTCCGGGATGCCCCTTTTCGGATTGTGCTCATCGGTTTTCTCCATGAAAAAGCAATTGGGGTGAGCCGGTTTGAGGGCCCTGGCTTCTTCCAGGCTGAGCTCCATGGTCTTTTCCTTTTCACCTCCCAGGCGTTCTCCATAGAACATTCGGTAATTGCGGAAGCCGTATTCCAGCATGTGTTCTGCCAGGTAGGCGGGGGTGTGCTTACGGTCTGTGAGGATGCCCATTCGCGGGACTCCACGGACCAGCGCTTCGTGAAATGCGTCCATGGAACGGCCGGTAAGGGATATGGTATCGAAGTTGCCGTAAGGGAGTTTGAAGCGATGGGCCAGTAGCTGTAAGGAATGATGAGCGGGGTAAATCCTGATTTCCGCTTCCGGGAAGGCCCTGATCAGGGTGTTCCCAATGCCGAAGAACAGGGGATCGCCCGAGGCCAGAATCACCCATTTTCCCTTCAATTCGGTGATTTTACGGACCAGGCCCTGTATCGGGGCTTCAATAGGCTGAAGCAGCGCATCTTCGGGAAGTAGCGGGGCCAGCAGGTCGAGATGCCTTCTTCCTCCAGCAAACTGTGTCGTTTCGCGTATAAGCTTTCCGATTTCCGGAGAAAAGCCGGGAACACTGTCCGATATGCCGATAATGTGTAGTGTGACCATAGCTTGCATTATAGTCCTTCGCCGGGGCGCATGTTTTCGGCCTCGTTCCAGCTCAGAATGCCGTTTACGATGGTAGCTGCCACATTGCTGCCACCCTTTCTGCCCTGAACAATAAGGGAGGGGATATCCGGACAGCCATACTTAAACTGCCACTTGCTCTCTTCCACATTTACAAAGCCCACAGGAGCAGCGATTACGCCGGCTGGCCTGATCTCGCCTTTTCTGATAAGCCGGACCAGCTCCATGAGGGCAGTGGGGGCGTTTCCGATGACAAACAGGCCATCCGGATGCCTTCCGGCGGCCACCTGCATGGCCGCCAGGGCCCTTGTGGTGTTTTTACTCTCGGCCAGTTGCCGGGTCCTTTCGTCATCAATGTAACAACGGAGCTCCAAGCCCAGCTTTTCAACCAGGGCCCTGCGGATGCCTCGGGTAACCATGCTCACATCGCTGATAATAACCGGTGGCGAGCCGCTGTTCAGTTTCTGGTGCAGAAGTTCAACTGCTCCGGGCCTTACTTCCAGTGCATCCAGAAAACTGAAATCGGCGGTGGTGTGAATACAGTGCAGGGCAATCCAGGTATGGCTGAGGTCATAGGCTGAGGTATCGCATTGCTGCAAAATGGTTTGGAAGCTGCTGTTCATGATCCTGCGGCCGGGTTTTTCCCGGATGGCTTCCTGCTTTCGGTAATAGCCTCGGGGTGTAACGATGTGCGACTGATGGCTAAAACTTTGGCTGTTGCCAATGATTAGCAGACTGAACATATCCAGATCCCGGGCCGCTAGTTCCTTCAGGGAAATGACCCTTACAGCCTCGTCTTCCCGGCCAATATTTCTTGCAATGCCAGCCGGGCGGTCTGCTCCACCGGCCTTGATAAAGAGCTCCTTCAGGCGCATAATCTGCCAGAACCGCTCCTTGCTTACCGGATTGTAAACGACAGTAACGAAGTCCGATTCAGCTGCGGCCCGGATGCGTTTTTCTATCTGCGACCAGGGGGTCAGTAAATCCGACAGGGATATGGCACAAAAATCGTGGCCCAGGGGTGCGCCCAGTCGGGCCGAGGCGGCCAGCATGGCTGAAATGCCCGGCACAACTTCTATCTCAACATCCCGTTCTTCTTCCTTTTTCATTTCCCAGAGCAGGGGAGCCATGCCATAGACCCCGGAGTCGCCACTGCTGATAACACAGACCTTTCGTCCCTTATCCGCTTCCTCAAATGCTTTCCGGGCCCTTTCCCTTTCCTTTTTCATGCCCGTTTGGATCAGGTCCTTTCCTTTAACGAGCCTGGCAATATAGCTGAAGTAGGGGCCATAGCCAATCATGACCTCCGCCCATTCCAGGGCGGCCTTTGCACCGGCGGTCAGGTAGTCGGGGTGGCCAGGCCCGGTTCCTATGCAGAATATCCTTTTTTCCATCTTTGGTTTTTAGAGTCCGAGTTGATTCAGAAAGGCTTTTATCCGGGCCCTTTCACCCAGGTACAGGTGCAGGTAGGAGGCCCAGCAGTTTTTTTTGCGGAATACAGGCATCACAACCTCCTTTCCGCGTGCATTTAAGGCTGTCAGATTGTCCGCTCCCTCCTCCCTGCCAGTGAGGGAGGAATAATGGAACTCATGTCCCCTGAAACAAAGGGAGCCGGCCTTCAGTTCGCGGTAACCCAAATGCAGACGGGCATTCTCAAAGCTGCATTCATAAGCGAAAAGCCCAGCCATGTCGTGGCTTTGTCCATCCTTTGTGATCAGTTTTTCTCCCAGGTACATCATGCCTCCACATTCGGCCACCAGGGCCTTCCCCTTTAGAACATGCTCATGGACGGATTGTTTCATGGAATGGTTCGCGGCCAGCTCCGTTCCGAACAGCTCCGGGTAACCACCCGGTAACCAGACCAGGTCTGCCTCGGGCACCTGCTTGTCTCTGAGGGGGCTGAAGGAGACCAGGTCTCCCAGCCCGGAGAGGGCATCCAGATTGGCCTGGTAAGAGAAGCGAAAAGCCTCATCCGAGGCCAGGGCAATGCGGATCCTGTTGTCGGGCAGGTTAGGGGGCTGCCGACCTGCTGCATCTTCATGCAGAGAGAATGCTGGCGTGAATGCCAGGAAGCTGTCCAGATCGATGTGTTTGTCGAGGTGGCCCTCCAGTTTTTCGAGGATCTCTTCAAAGGCTGTTTCTTCGGGCAGATGGAGCCCCAGATGGCGCGATTCCATCTTCAGATGAGGGTCTCTGGGAACATAGCCCAGAACCTTTACTCCGGCTTCTTCCGCAGCCCGATGCAGGATTTTGAAATGCGAATGACTGGCTACCTTATTGAAAATGACCCCGGCTACATTCAAATGCTGGTCGTAGTTCCTGAATCCATAGAGCAGGGGGGCAACCGAGTGGGCCACCCCGGAGGCTTCAACCACCAGGATCACCGGAAGCTCAAGTACCCGTGCCAGGTGGGCCGAGCTGCCCCTGTCACCATCAGCCCCGTCGAAAAGCCCCATCACTCCTTCTACGATAGCCAGGTCGGCCCCGGCACATTTGCGTTGAAAAATCTGCTTTACATGATGTTCACCCGCCATCCAAAGGTCGAGGTTGTAAGAGGGCCGGCCTGCGAGCAAACTGTGGTACATAGGGTCGATATAGTCGGGGCCGCATTTGAAGGGTTGAACCTTTAAACCCCGTTTGACCAGCAGATGAATCAGCCCCATGCTAAGCAGGGTTTTTCCCGAATTGCTGGCAGGGGCTGCCAGCATAAATGCACTTAGCTTAGTCATTGGCTTGCAGGTGTTGGAGACATTGGCTTACCGTTTTTTCGATGGAGCTTTCAGAGAAGAGCTGCTCTCCTTTGTGCAACAGGGAGAAGGTTTTGTCTTTTTCTCCTTCGATTTTCAAGAGGAAGGGGGTGTTCCGGTTTTTGGGGAGGGGCTTTCCTTCCCCGGGTTCCAGAAGGTTTTTCAGTTTCCGGGCAGCCTGTTTTACCCGGATGCCTTTGCGGGCAAAGGCCCTTTTTAGCAGGACGTATTCAAATCCCTGTCCTTCGACCCTGAGATCGGCTTTGTAGTCGTATTCGACTCTGAATAAACCGCTGCGGTTGTCAAATTCAATGCCTCTGCTTTTGAAAAGCCCCTGAAACTTGTTGTGAAGCAGAAGGTCTTCCGGGCTTCCCTCCAGCAGATTTTCACCGGGAGCAAGCAACCACAGCCGGTCGGCCATTTGCAGCGCCAGATCCAGGTCATGGGTCGACATCAGGACTGAACGATCCGAGCTGCTCGCAATGCTCCTGAGTAGCTGGATGATCTCTACCCTTGCCGGCAGATCCAGGAAGGCGGTGGGTTCGTCCAGGATGATTAGAGGGGTGTCCTGTGCCAGTGCTTTGGCAATGAATGCTTTCTGTTTTTCCCCATCGCTCAGGCTCGAGAGGGGATCTTTCCGTTTGTGCAGGATCCTGCATTTTTCCATGGACAAGCCAATGATGGCCCGGTCTTCATCGTCCAGTATGCCAAGGGCACCGGTATGGGGGCTCCTGCCCAGCCCTACAAGTTCTTCCACAGTTGCATTGGGCACAACGACCCGGTCGGTAAGCACCACGGAAGCAAGCAAAGCCAACTCCTTTTCTGTGAGTTGAAGGAGATTGTTGCCATTCATGGAGGCCATTCCGCTCAGGGCCGGCTGAAATCCGCAGATGGTCCTGATCAGGGTGCTTTTCCCCGATCCGTTTTCTCCCAGCAGGCAGACCAGCTCGCCCCGGTAAAGCCTGGCTGTAAGGTCCCTGTGCACGATATGGGATCGCTTTCCTTTGCCGTATCCGATGCTCAGCTCATCGATATGGAGAATGCTTTGCTTCATCAGTCGAGCCGGTTTTCGTAGCGCCGTTTCCAGATCACCCAGATCACTACCGGAGCTCCGATAAAGGCTGTGACCGAGTTGATGGGCAGCTCCTGTTCCATACCCGGAAGCCGGGCAATCAGATTGCAGAGGAGGGTTGCGACCCCTCCAATGAGAGAAGCATTGAGTATCAGATAAATGTGACTAGAGGACCGGGTAAGCAACTTGGCCAGGTGGGGAACCGCCACTCCGATAAAGATGATGGGGCCGCAGAAGGAAGTTACCACGGCAGTCAGTAAGCCGGCACAGGCAATGATGTAGAATCGGGCGCGCTTGATCCTGAGGCCCAGGTTGGCGGCATAGCGATCGCCAAGCGCCATCAGGTTCAGTGATTTGCTGAGCAGGACCGAAAGAAGCGACAGTGCCACAGTCAGGAAGGCAAAAATCTTTGCCCTGGCCGGAGCCAGACGGCTGAAAGAACCCAGTCCCCAGATCACGTAATTGTGCACGTCTTCTTCCGGGCTGTAGAATTTCAGCATGCTGACCAGTGAAGTGGAAAGGTAGCCAATCATCACGCCGATGATCAGCACACTCAGGCTCCCCCCTATGCGATTCGAGATCAAAAGAATGAGCACCAAAACGATGCCTGCACCCAGGAAGGAGGAGAGCACAACCGCAAAATCGCCCCAGTTGCCCAGGCTGGTAAAGGTAAAGCCCAGGATGTTTCCGGTGAACAACATGACAATGGCTACGCCCAGGCTGGAGCCGGATGAGATGCCGAGTACGGATGGGCCTGCCAGGGGGTTGCGAAAAAGTGTTTGCATAAGCAGGCCGGCCACGCCAAGGGCCATTCCCGAACCCAATGCCACCAGGGTTTGTGGGAAACGGGTTTTTAGAATAATGTTTTCGTAGATGACATTGGAGGATTGCCCCCCCAGAACAATGTCACGGACATCCTGAAGGGGTATGCGAACCGATCCCAGGACCAGATTGACCACGATCAGGCTCAGCAGCAGAAAAACAGCTGAAGCAATAACCAGCGCTATTCTTCCTCTCCCCTTTTTCATTGGAGTTTTTCGTAGAAACAGGGTTCATGGTCGGGCAGGATTTCGGGATGGAAATGGTGGATGTAATCGGCCAGGATAACATCGGGTTTCATGGCCACCTGCTCGTAGTAGGGCTTCTCGCGGATGTTGCAGAAAATGACTTTTTTTTCACGAAAGGCCCTGAAATCCCTGTAGCGGGGATCCTGTGCAGCAAGGGCATCCAGATCGAACCCGGCTTTTTCGGGATGTATAATTCGCCAGTATTCACATTCCGAGGCCTTGCTGTATACCGTTTCAAAATCGACCGGATAAGCCCCCTGTTTCTCATCCTTAATGATATAGTCGGCTCCGGCATCCCTGAAATAGTGTGCGTAAAAGCTGTTCCCACCGGGGACATACCAGGTTCCGGATCTCATCTTTCCGGAAAAAACCCCCGGGCGATCTTCTACCCCGGCGGCCAGTTCTTTCAAATCGTTATAGCGCTTTTCAATGGCATTGAAGAGTGAATCCGCTTCTTGTTCCATCCCCAGAAACAGGGCGATCATTTTCACCCATTCGGCACGCCCGAGTGGCGTTTCTTCGTTGTATGCAGCCATGGGAACAAGCGGGATGCCCAGGTTTCGGAGCATATCGAAGCCACCGGCTTTAAAGGGTGAAACAAATATCAGGTCCGGATCCAGCGCGGCTACCATTTCCAGGTTGAAGTTGCCTTCCTTTCCGATACGGGCCACTTCTCCAGTTTCGATTCTGGCCCTCATCCCTTCATGCCGGAGGTAGCGGCTGCTGTTGATGGCTACGATGGGGTCGATCTGCCCGAGGGCCAGAAAATAACTCAGCTGGGTAGAGGACAGACATACAATTTTCCTGCAGGGGACCGGGATGCAGGCCATATGCTGATCAACACAAGGGGCTTTGCTCAGCAGAAAGGAATCTGAGGCCGCTTCAGCCCCTCCGGGATGGATGTAGAGCATGCAGGAGCTTTCGTTCTTAGAGACCCGGAATTCCCTCGCATATTTTAGCTCTACGGGTTTTAAGGCATCCTTGCTTCCGGCGTCGATATCCCTTTTTCCCGGCCCCTTGCAGCCAAGCAAAGACAGCAAAAGCAAGCCGGATATGATGTTAGTCTTCATGAAGCGCTTCAAGCGTGCTGTGGAGATGGTCTATCCAAATGTCAACAACTTCTGCATATTCTGCAAGGCCTTTTAAGATTGGCTTTACCACATAACCTTTCGATTCCAGTTGTGACTTCCAGCTGTCTTCCTCTTCTCCGGCCATGTCGTTGAGGGCATGGTCCCCGGCCACACTCATAAAGGGGAGCAGGGTAATTTCTTTGATTCCTTTTTGCTCAAGGTCCGGAAGCAGGTTCTCCAGTTGAGGGAAGCCCTCTACCGTCCCCAGAAACATGTGGTCGTTTTCCTGCATCAGATAGTACTGGAAGCCGGGGTAGTGAATGTTGGCCCGGTGATGGGTCCCGTGTCCCATAAAGACGACGGCTTTTTCTCCACCGGCAGACGCTCCGAATTCCTTTTGAATGAAGCTGTTTAGGCGGAGATGGTCTTTATGGCTGGTGAGCAGCGGGGCACCAATGCGAATGGCCCTGCTTCCTTTGGGGATGTGATGAAAGGCTTTGACCGTTTTATGCAGGTTCTCATATTCTTCGCCGGGGATCACATGAAGCGATTGGACCGCAATATGGGTAAAACCATCTGCGCCCATTTTGGCAAGGGCTTCGGCTGGTGTAGGGAGCTCTGTTCCCTGCTTATGTAATCTTTTGCGGATCGTGTTCGAGGTATAGGCCCAGCGGATTTCTGTTTCGGGGAAGGCCTTTCTGACCTTTTCTTCGATGTGATGGAAGGCCACCTGGGCGCTGGGGATGCTGGTGCCAAAGGTGACCAGCAGAATGCCTTCACGGGTTTCGGCTCCTTCATTTGAGTGTCCCTGTGCCAGGATCGGGCTTGTTGCTGCCATGATGAGAATAAGACTTAAGATTTGTTTCATTTTCTTTTGGTTTTACGCCGGAACCATTTGAACGATAGTACCAGTCCGGTTACACTGAGGGCTATGCCTCCGAGAGAGAGAAAGATCAGGAGCGCTTTGCGCAGAGGTTCGGCCCTTTTCAGGGCCGGGAAATCAAGGGTGTGCAGGGCGCGGTATAACCAGCGGCTGATTCTTGAGTTGCGGTTGGTCCGGCGGATTTCCTCACCGGTGGCAGGGTCAATATACAGACAGCTTGCCGCTGCATCTTCGACGCTGACCCTGTATATGGGGAGGGGTCTGTAACGGCTTGCAGATCCTGTGTAGTAGCGGTCATAGTTCTGCATTACTTCGATGCTGAAGGGAAGCTCTCCAAACAAGCTTTTGCCATAGGTTTTCACATCGTCTGTGGAGAGGGGTGGTGCTTTGATGATCTGCTCTCCTTCCCGGGTATAGATCACGGCTTCGCGGTAGCGGTCGTAGTAAACCCGGTACGAGGGCCTGCCTCTCATTGTTTTCCATTCGATTCGCCTGATCCCCTCTTTTTGTTCAAGTCCGTTAAAGATTGCTGCAGGAGTAAGTCCGGCATGCCCTTTCATATCGAGGCTCTGGTTCCATCGAATCGCAATCTTTTCCTTTTTACGTACGCCGGCCATCCAATCGGGAACGCTTACCATTGAAAAGAACCCGCTGATTAAGAAGGTGAAAAGAAAAATGCCGAAAAAGAAACCCGTCAGGTGATGCCATCTGTACCAGCGCTTCTTATAGGGGCTGAGTCTTCCTTTCCGTTTACCGGCGAATGCCAGTCCCATATACAGGCCACTGATGGATACGACCAGCCCTAAAAGAGCAAGAACAATAATGACAGCGCTCCAGGCCTCGACATTCAGTCGCAGCTTTTTAAAGTATATCCAGTGAGGAATGGCACCGAATCGTGCTGCCCATCTTTTGGTCCGGTTTGTTTCCTGGATGATTTCACCGCTGACCGCGGAAACATAGAGCACGGTCCTCCCGGGGTCGTCCATGCTGCACTTGTAGAAGGGGAGCAGCTTGTTGTAAGAACTCCAGGGAATCCACGAATCCGTTTTTTCCAACACCTGAATACCAGAAACAAGGCCCTTTCCGCAGGCATTGCAGAGTTTCCTGGCATAGCTTTCTGTAAAGGGGGGAAGGGGAAGGAGGCTGCTGGCATCGATCAGTTGCTGAGCCCGCCCCTTGCCGTATAAGCGATAAACAGCCCTGTCTTCGCACAGTTCCAGAATTACACGACCCTCGAAATCTTCAGGAGGGGCTTGCAGATCTTTGAAATGAACTGGTTTGAAGGTGTCCAGCCGAAGAAAATTGCTCTCTCTCGGGGCATGCGGGAAGCCATGAAAGATCATGACTATTCCCGAGATGAACCAGGACAACAAGACCAGGCTCAGCAGGGAACCTGTAAAGTTATGAAGCTGAATAATTGTTCTTCGTATTCTTCCGGCCATCACAGCAGTTTTACAGTGTTGTACTCACTTTGCAGTTCCTAAGGCCAAAAGCTCATGGCGGCTGTGTGGACAGTCAGGCATCATACTTCTTACCCGGAAGCAAAATGGTCAACGATTCAATGGCAGGTCTTCTGACTTATCCTGGTTTTTGGCCTTCCCATTCGCCCGGGGCGTACAGTGGCTTGATACAAAAACCGCGATCCGCAACCGGCGGACCAGATTTACAGCAGCGGGAACTGTTGCAGATTTTCACTGCATTCCCTATTAATCCGGCGCACATGTTCTTGTGCGTCAAGGAACCATTGTAGCCACAAAAGTAGTTAATATCGGCGCATGCTCAAATACCCCTTGCTAAGTG
>PDRI01000057.1 GCA_002748055.1 Bacteroidota bacterium
TTCCTGACAGCAGAAAAACTGAGGCCGGGCTGTGCCTGCCTCCAGCTTGCCCGTACCGAAACCCTTCTGCACCATCAGGAGCGGGCCCTGTACTATCTGCGTCTCCATCTGGAATCGAAATACCGGCTTGCCGAAAGCGATATTCTGCTCGATCCGGTACTATCCGAACTGGAAAAGGAAACTGGCTGGCAGCAACTGTGGAAGGAAAAAGAATGGTACAGCGAGCAGGACAAGATGCTTGGCGAGGCTCGTTTCCTGCTCGAGCGCGGAGAAATCCCCGATGCTATGAACCTGCTGAACGCACTTGAAAAGACAGGCTACCGGAGTGCTGAAGCCGGGTTTGAAAGGGGCCGGGTGTATGCCCGTATGCACAACCCGAAAGCCGCCAGAAAAGCCTTCCAGGAGGCCCTAAAGAAGGATCCCAAACACATCCCCACCCTTGAGGCACTGGCCGAACTCGAAATGGCCGAAAATGAAGCCGGCCTCGCCATCCCTCTCTGGAACCGCCTCCTGCGGCAGGACCCTGCCTTTTTCCCTGCCTATCTCCGACGTGCTGTGAGCTTCAGCAAGGACGGCAAACTGAGAGCTGCCATCGGGGATCTGGATTTCTTTCTGTCCTGTTTCCCCGAAAGTGATTCGGTTCTTTACCTGAAGGGAAAGATATACAGCGAGCACGGGAAGCATCTGGATGCATTAAAAGCCCTGAACAAAGCACTGGAGCTGAGCCAAAACAATGCTGCTTACTTCCTGGAACGGGGGAAAGCTTATGCAGCCACGGGCACCCACCGTTATGCCTACAGGGACTTCGCCATGGCCCTGGATCTGGATCCTGAAAACGGCGAAACATGGTATGAAAAAGGCAAAGTCGCAGAGAAACTGGGCGACAACGATGAAGCCTGTCACGCTTACCGGATGGCCTTCAGCCAGGGCATTCATGAAGCGGAAGAACTAGCCGGGAAGCTATGTAAAACACCTTAAGCCCCCTCGATTACAAAGCATGATGGATAAAAAGGATGTTGTGAAGGCCCTGCGATCCGGAAACAGGGCAGGCATTCTGGAAGCCCTTGAAAGCATAAGGTCGGATGGGGATGCAGGCTTGCTGAAAGCGATGCTCGACAGTCTGCCCGGATTCGGAGATCCCGAAATTCTTGAAGCGGTCGAGCGCTTGCTATGCGATCTGCGGGATCAGGATTGTGCGGATGTTCTCGTTGAATACATCAAGGACCCGGAATACACATCGAAACGCAGCATGCTGCTCGCGGCATGCTGGCAAAACCGGCTTTCATACAGCCGTCATGCCACACACTTCCTCGATATCGTGTTGAAAAACGACTATGCCGAAGCCATTGAAGCTTTCACCATCCTGGAAGAGGCTGCCGGTGAAATGGAAGCCTCGGAGCGTCGAAACCTGCTAAAGAGACTGAGTGCCGGTTTATCCGCTGCACCAGAAGAAAAAAGGGCACTTCTGCTCGAGCTTGCAAGTGCAATCAAGGCCTTTGACGAGCCTGCTAACTCATCCGGCTAAAGTACTTTATGAATTGTGCCCTTTCGTACACAGAGGGGTCTTTCAGGCTGGCATAATTCATACTCCCCCTGAAGTCTGAAAGACTTTCGTGCCCCTGCTTCTCCATCCACTCCCTCATTTCTGCCAGGATATCATGGATGTATTCGATTCCATTGCGGTAGAGCACCGAGCAAACCTGCACAGCACTTGCACCAGCCAGAATCTGCTTCAGGGCTGCATGGCCATTGTGCACTCCTGTCGATGCTGCCAGATCAATCTCACTCACCTGGGAGGAAACGATGCCTATCCATCTCAGCGACAAGCGAAGATCGGCCGGAGAACTCAAAACCTCGGAAGAAACAAAACTAAGGTCTTTCATTCTGATGTCGGGCGTGTAAAAGCGGTTGAACAATACAAGGCCCGCTGCTCCTCTCATGTATAACTGATTCGCCATCCAACAGACATTGGTAAAGCCGCTTCCGAGCTTTACAATAACCGGAATGGAAGACTGCTTACATACTGCCCCTGCCAGGTCGAGGTAGTCCTTTTCGTAACGACCGGAATCCCTGTCCCTGTCGATCGGAAGAAAGTATATATTCAATTCCAGGGCATCGGCACCAGCCGACTCAATCCGGGCAGCAAAATCGGTCCATTCAGCGGAAGTCGAACAGTTTATGCTCGCAATCACCGGAATATCCACAGCAGCTTTTGCCTCCTGAATATGGTTCAGATAAAGATCAAGCGAGTTTTCCCGGGCATAGGCTTTCAAATAGTCCACCGCCTCGGGATAATCATTCTCTTCCATGAGAAGGCCGGTCTCGTGCCTGATTTGTTCTTCAAACAGGGATTTGAGTACAACAGCTCCGGCACCGGCCTTTGCCATTTTTTCAATCCTGCCCAGGGAATTGCTCAGGCCACTACTGCTTACAATGATGGGACTCTTCAGGGAAATCCCGGCAAAGGAGGTCGACAAATCTATCATATGCTTTCTGTGTTGTGCTCAGTGCTTCTGACGCGCCCCGAAAATAAGGCTGCCTATCCGAACCATGTTGCTGCCTTCTTCTATGGCAAGCTGAAAATCGCCGGACATCCCGCACGACAGCAGGTCAAAATGCTGATCTCCATGAAATCCGGAATCCTTCAGCTGATCAAATATACGCTTTAGACGGCGAAACTCTGCCCTGATTTGCCCGGTATTTTCAGTATAACTGGCCATTCCCATCAATCCCCTGACCCGCACGTGGGCCATCTGCCTGAACGATTCCGAGGAAAGCAGTTCCCTAAGCTCCTCCTCATTCATTCCAAACTTGCTCGATTCACGGGCAATGTGAAGCTGCAGCAAACAATCGATGCAACGCTGATTTTTCGCAGCTTCCCTGTCTATGCTTTCAAGCAGCCGAAGACTGTCTACCCCATGAATCAGATGCACAAAGGGTGCCAGGTACTTGACCTTGTTTCGCTGCAGATGGCCGATCATATGCCACCGGATATCTGCCGGCAAACGCAGCTGTTTCGCCTGAAGTTCCTGCACCTTATTTTCGCCAAAATCCCGCTGACCGGCCTGGTAGGCCTCCAGAATCAGATCATCGGGCTTGGTTTTCGAAACGGCAACCAATTGTACATGCCCGGGCAAACTTTCGCCAATGGCGCGGAGATTCTCCGAAATTCCCATGATCCTGCCAGGCTTTAATCCAGCGCATGAATCACCAGCCCGCTGCGAAGCTTAGGTTCAAACCATGTGGTCTTGGGTGGCATAATCATGTCATTGTCGGCTATCGCCATTAGCTGCTCCATGCTAACCGGATAGAGTGCAAAGGCAACGGCCATCTCACCACTGTCGACACGACGGCTAAGCTCTTCCAAACCCCGAATTCCGCCTACAAAATCGATGCTTTTCGACTTGCGCAGATCTGTAATCCCCAGAAGGGGACCCAGCACCTGTTGCGACAGGATGGTTACATCCAGCCCCGCAATGGGATCATCATCATCAAAGGTCCCTTCTTTGGCAACAAGACTGTACCACCGGCCTTCGAGATACATCGAAAACTCATGCAATGCGGCAGGCTTATAGGGCTCAGCCCCCCTGTCAATAAGCTCAAAAGCCCCCTCCAGCTTCTTCCTGAAATCATCGGGACTCAAGCCATTCAGATCCTTTACCACCCGGTTGTAATCAATAATATTCAATTGTGAGGCGGGGAAATGAACGGCCAGGAAGAAATTGTACTCCTCGTTTCCTTTGGGATTGGGATTCTGCTCCCTGCGCTCGGCTCCCACCAGGGCTGCTGCCGCAGTCCTGTGGTGACCATCAGCCACATAGGTATACTTGACATCCTTTTCAAAGTAGCCGACCATCTTTGCAATGGTCGCATCGTCATCAACCAGCCAGAAATGATGCCCAACACCATCTTCGGTCACAAAATCATACTCTGCTTCACCTGCCACGATTCCTTCAACAATTTCATCCAGCCCGGGATGATCGGGATAAGCGAAGAAGACGGGCTCGGCGTTAAACCCGGTTACCCGGATGTGCTTCATTCTGTCCTCTTCCTTGTCGGGACGCGTGAGCTCATGCTTTTTAATAATGCCCTGAAGGTAATCGTCCACCCCCGCACAACCAACAATGCCGTATTGGGTACGGCCAAACATGGTCTGGCCATAGATATAGAGCATGTCCTTCCCGTCCTGAACAAAGTAGCCATCGTCGATCAGTTTCTGCAGGTTCGCCTTTCCCTTCAGGTAGACCGACTCATCATAAAGGCTGACACCTTCCGGCAGATCCACTTCCGGTTTAACAACGTGCAGAAAAGAGCGGGGATTCCCCTTCACCTCTTCCCGGGCCTCGGCCGAATTCAGCACGTCATAGGGCCTTGAGGCCACATCTTTCACATTTTCTTTCAAAGGTCTGTAGCCCTTGAAGGGATGTAGTTTCGCCATAGCACAGTTGTTTTTAATCAATTCACCTTAAAACGCTCCTCTCCTCTTTCCAGGAAGCCCTCAATCTGTTTTGCTGCCGCCACACCTGCATTCAGGTTGGCCTCGGCTGTTTGTGCCCCCATCTTCTTGGGGGTGCAGAAAATACGATCTGCATATTTCGCCTGCAGTTCCTCCAGGCAATCGGGTGCAATATCGCTAAGGTAGCGGAAATCGTCCCGGGCTGCGAAAACCTTTTTCAGGTCTTCTTCATTGATCACTTCCTTTCTGGCCGTATTCACCAGCGTAGCTCCCTCGGGCATGCTGTTTAAGAGATCGAAACCAATGGATCGTTTCGTTTGGGCATTGGCCGGAATATGCAGGGAAATATAGTTGCAGTTCCTGTATAGATTTTCCGCACTTTCCTCATGAACAAGTCCGTCTTTCTTGATTAATTCAGGGTCAACAAAGGGATCGTAAGCATGCACCTTCATGCCAAAGCCTCTGGCAATGCTTGCTACAAGGCGACCCACATAGCCATAGGCATGAATGCCCAGTGTTTTGCCACGCAGTTCCTGTCCGGCTGCGGGACTGAACCGGTTTCTGTTCATAAAAACCATCATGCCAATCGCAAGCTCTGCTACAGCATTGGAGTTCTGTCCGGGCGTATTCATCACAACAACCCCCTTCTCGCTTGCTGCCTCCAGATCGACATTGTCGTAGCCGGCACCTGCCCGAACGACAATCTTGAGCTGTTCGGCCGCTTCAATCACTTCTCTGTCGACCTTATCCGAACGAATAATAAGTGCATCGACATCCTTTACGGCCGATACCAGATCGGACTGATCCGGATACTTCGAAAGAACTTCTACTTCATATCCGGCCTTATTGAGTACCCCCTCAACTGCTGCCACTGCTGCAGCAGAAAAGGGTTTAACCGTTGCTATCAATACTTTTGCCATGATCAGCTTGTGTTTTTAGATTAGACTTGTCTTTCAAATGCCTGCATGGTTTCGATCAGGGCTTCTACTGAAGACTTCGGCATCGCATTGTATATCGATGCCCTGAACCCACCTACAGAACGGTGTCCCTTGATTCCCGACATTCCCCTGCCCGTTGCAAAGCTCAGGAAATCGGCCTCCTTTTCTTTGTATTCTTCCTTCATCACGAAGGTCACATTCATAATGGAGCGGTCGTTCTCATCCTCAATATTGGAGGTAAACAGCGGATTTCGGTCGATCTCATCATACAGAATTCCGGCCTTTTCCACATTCAACTTGTGCATGGCAGCCACCCCTCCCTGCTCCCTGTACCAGCGCAGGGTGTGCATAGCAGCATAAATCGGAACCACAGGTGGCGTATTAAACATAGAGCCCTTGTCTATATGGGTCCTGTAATCCAGCATGGTCGGAATGGAACGGTCTGGCTGTCCCAGAATACTATCCTTAACAATGACGAAGGTTACACCTGCAGGGGCCAGATTCTTCTGCGCCCCCCCATAGATAAGGGCATACTTTGACACATCCACGGGCCGGCTGAAAATATCCGAAGACATGTCCGCCACCAGGTTCATGGGCACATCCATGTCTTCTTTGATCTCTGTGCCATAAATGGTATTGTTTGTCGTGATGTGGAAATAGTCTGCATCGGCAGGAAGTGTGTAGCCTTTGGGAATGTATGAATAGGTGCTGTCTCTGGATGAAGCAACGACCTCTACTTCTCCAAACAGCTTTGCCTCCTTCAGCGCCTTATTGGCCCAGGCTCCGGTATCCAAATAGGCAGCCTTGCTTTTAAGCAGGTTGTAGGGCACCATACAGAACTGCATGCTGGCACCTCCCTGAAGCAACAGTACCGAATAGCCGGAAGGAATATCCAGTAAGTCCTTAAACAGGTCCTGGGTTTCGTCCATGATGGCCATAAACTCTTTGCTCCTGTGGGAGATTTCCATTATGGAAAGACCACTTTGATCCAGGTCCCTGATCCCCTCAGCTGTATGTTGAATGGTGTAGGAAGAAAGGATGGAAGGGCCGGCGGAAAAATTGTGCTTTTTCATTGCTTTATCGTATCAGTAGATTGTTATTTAGACCAGGGTAAAATTACAGTTTTATATCTTCAAAACAGCTTTTCAACGGGCATTTTTAAGTCTCCGGAGGCGATCCCCTTCCAGGACCGGAATAATGTCGGTCTGGTCGATCTCATGGCAGTAGGGGATCACATCATCCAGATGATTCTTTCTGAGTCGTGAGCGCTGGGCTGCTTTTTCGATGTAACCCAGCATATCGGTTTTGGCCAGGAGATACAGGTCCATGGCCGCATGGGTGGCATCACATATTGTGCTGTAGCGTTCATCCATTAAGACCTGTTCGGCAAGCGCTCCGGCAAACAGCGTATCCTCAAGGTTGAACTTATTCTTCCATCCGGCACATAATATGAGCAGATCACGCTCCTGCTGAACAATATAGTCTGCAAGTGCTGCCAGATTGAGATAAGCCCCAATCAGGACCTGATGCCCCGTCGAGGCCATTTGAATGGCCCGGGTACCGTTGGTGGTACTGTAAACGATATCGCGTCCGGCCACCCTGTCGCTGCTGAAATTATAGGGAGAGTTCCCAAAATCGGCAAAATCCCTTACGATTCCGTCTCTTTCTGCGGCAACTACGTAACCTTTCTTTTTCAGCAACTTCGCTTCGTCGAGGGTAGCCACGGGTATGATGCTGCTGACCCCGTTCATAAATGCTGTTACAATGGCCGAACTGGCTCTCAGGATATCGTTTACAACGACAATGGCTTCCCTGTTCTCATAGGATTGATACTGAACAGGTGTGGGACAGGTCTCAACCTTAAGGCTCTTTCCCGGCATCGCTATACCTTGTAGAAGGGCGTCTTGCAGACCCGTGCTGCAATGCGCTTATTTCTGACCCCAATCCAGATCTCTGTCCCGGCCTTTGCCTTCTCTGCAGTTACATAGGCCATACCAATGCCCTTGTTCAGCATCGGAGACATTGTTCCGGATGTTACCTCTCCAAGTTCCCGGCCATTTTCATCCAATATGGGATAGTGCTGTCGTGGAATCCCCCGCTCCAGCATCTCAAAACCGACCAGCCTGCGGTCAACTCCATTTGCTTTCTGTTGTTCAAGGGCTTCCCGGTTAATAAAATCATTGCCTTCTACAAACCTGGTAATCCAGCCCAGTCCTGCTTCCAGGGGTGAATGCTGCTCATCAATGTCATTCCCGTAAAGGCAGAACCCCATCTCCAGACGGAGGGTGTCCCGGGCGGCCAGGCCCGCTGGTTTCAGATCAAACTCTTTCCCCACTTCCATAAGCTGTTCCCAGATTAGAGGGCCATCAGCCACATCCATATACAATTCGAATCCTCCCGAACCTGTATAACCTGTATTGCTGACAATGACCTCAGACACCCCGGCAAATTCGCCGGTCTGAAAATGATAATAAGGAATATCCCCGAGATGAATTGCCGTCAGTTTTTGCAAAATGCGACTTGCCAGGGGGCCCTGAACAGCAAGCTGGGCCATCCGATCCGATGCATTCTCGACAACTGCTCCAAAATGGTTGTGATCCAGGACCCAGTTGAGGTCTTTTTCGAGGTTGGCTGCATTCACCACGAGGAGGTATTTTTCTCCCGGATAGCAATACACAAGCAGGTCATCCACTATCCCTCCCCGCTCATTCGGAAAACAGGTATACTGCACAGAACCCGGCTTCATAAGGGAAATATCGTTAGAGGTCAGATGCTGCACCAGCTCATAGGCTCCCTCTCCCTTGATCCAGAGTTCTCCCATATGGGATACATCGAATACACCTGCCTTCTCCCTTACATGAACATGCTCCTTTTTGAGCCCTTCATATTCGAGCGGCATATGAAATCCCGCAAATTCAACCATCCTGGCACCCAGCGCCAAATGGTAGCGATGAAATACAGTTTGATTCACTTCTAAAGAATTAAAGAGTGGATGATGTCGACAAAAGTAACACTTTCCCCTTGGAAAGAAATTGTTAAATAACAGGTGATGGCAAGGCTATTTCGAGAGGACTTTGAATTCGACCCGGCGATTCTTTTCTCTCCCGTCTGCCGTGTTGTTTGGTGCAACAGGCTGGCTGTCGGCATACCCTTCATAGACCAGCACCGAAGACGGAATGCCTTTTCCGATCAGATAGTCCACAACTGCTTTGGCACGCTCTCGCGACAACCTCTGATTTGTACGTAATGAACCTGTATTATCGGTATGACCCGATATTTCGAGCTTCATCCCGGGGTTGTTCTCCATAAATTTCGCCACCTGATCCAGGGCCTCAAAAGACTCGGGACGGAGAACAGCCTTTCCGATTTGAAAATAGATATTCTCCAGCACGACCTTGGTTCCCACATCGAAGGGCTGTAAATAAAAGTCTTTTTCCACCCTCTCATCTGTACTCATCCCGATCAGGTCCAGAATGTCCAGGTAGTAGAGGTAACCTGTTGCACTTATTTCGACGCCAAATACACCCGGATGTGAAAGCCTGGCTTTAAAGGCCCCCGAAGCATTACTAATGACTGTAGATTCGACTTGTCCGGTTTCGGGATTAATGAAAGCCAGCTTTGCCACGACCGGTTTTCCCTCAATGGTATCCAAAACCCTGCCCTGTACCAGCATGCTGGTATCCAGTTCCAGCAAACGGGGAAGCATCAGATAGCCCGTTTTACGGCCACCGTGGCCAGCCACAAGGCTGTCGCGCATTAAGAGCTGCATTTCCTTTTCCGCTCCCAGATAAATCACCCGATAAACATCCCGGGCACCAAAACCTCCTTCCCGGTTGGCGGCATAGTAACCATATTGCCCTTTCTTGTCGGTAATATAGAACAACTCGTCATCGGGCGTATTGATCGGATAACCCAGGTTCTCGGCCAGAGACCAGTTCCCCTGATCATCCAATTCAGATTTGAAGATATCAAAGCCCCCGATACTGTTGTGGCCCCTCGAAGCAAAATACATGGTCTTTCCGTCCTCACTCAGGAAAACCCCTTCCTCATCGAAAACACTGTTAATCTCGGCCCCCAGATTCCGCGGGCTGCTCCATTTCCCTTTTTCATTCAGGCTGCAAACCAGGATGTCTTTTCCTCCCCGGCTATACTTCCTGTGCTTCGAAACAAAAAAGATCTGCTTTCCGTCGGGCGACAGGCAGGCCGAACCTTCCCCTTCCTTGCTTTTGACACGTCTGCTAAACCTTTTCGACCTGGTCCATTTATTCTTCTCGGCCTTGAAAGCGGAAAACTGAAGTTCTCCCCCGTCGATATGTCCCTTGTAAAGGAGGGCCATCTGTCCGTCCGGACTAATATCAACAAGGGCATCATTGTGCCTGGTGTTGAAGGGCTTGTTCAGCCGAACCGCCGAATCAAAGCGGTTTCCATCGAAAGACATCCGGTAGATATCTTCATTGAATTTGTTGTCGAGCGGATTCCTTTTGGCCTTTTTCACCGGCCGTCTGGAGGTGATAAACAGAGCCGTATCATTGTAGGCGAATACGGGGTTGTAATCATCGAAACGGGAATTGACCTCCCCACCCAAATTCTTAATGATAACCCTTACCGGGTCCTGGGTCAGTGAAGCGCCACTTACACATTCCGCAATACGCCTCTCTATCAGGCTTGTATTGGCCTCTTTTTCGTCTCTTTTCAGCCCATTGAGGTGAGCCTGGTAATGATGTATCGCACTGTCAAACTCAAGCACAAGCTGAAAAGCCCTGCCCAGGAGCAAATGGATGTCATCGGCCACCTCAGGACTAAGCCGGTAAGCATGTTCCAGATAGTCGATGGCTTCGTACTTCGAATCGGTAAAAAGATAACAGGCTCCGATCTTATAGTTCAGCCCGGGATGATCCGAATTATACCGATAAGCAAGCAGGTAATGGTCGCGCGCCAGATCAAAGGTTCCCAGACCCTGGTCATAGCACTTGTTGCCCTCGCCGATGCTTCTCCATGCTTCCCTGAAGCCGGCTACTGCCTCACGTCTGAATTCCTTCTTTTTAATTTTGACTCTTTCCTGTGCACCAAGAAATGGATTGACCAGGCAAATCAGGACCACGATAATAAGGTGTCTCTTTCGCATAGATCTGATTATCTGCATTCGGTTAGATAAGTACCCGCCTCAGCTGCGCCAAGTTTCTCTGCCATTTTCCAATCGCTGCAGGCGGCTTCAAGGTTTCCCAGTAATTCATGGACCAGGCCTCTGTTCAGATAGAGGACCGCTTCATTGGGGAAACGCCCGATGGCTTCGTCTAATATACTCATTGCCGGAGCAAGCTGCTGCTGACCAGCCAGAACGACAGCTTTATTCGATAAAGCATCCATGTAAGGATATGTACTGGCTATCGCCGTCTCAAAGTCAGCCAGCGCACCCTCAAGGTCGCCAAGATAGTAACGCGCATAGCCCCGGTTATTCAAAGCCAGCACCATGCTTGAGTCGAGTGCGATTGCCGAACTGTAGTCGGCAATTGCTCCGTCGTAATCGCCCAGCATGATCTTGACCGAACCCAGGTTGTTAAAAGCAAGTGCAAAACCGGGCCGATATCCAATGGCAATTCTGTAATCATTCAGGGCCCCCTGTAAATCTCCAGCTGTACGCTTTACACCGGCCCGCTCGTGATAGGCCAGGGCGAAGTCCTCCTTCAGACTGATGGCTGAATTGAAATGCCTGAGCGCCTCTCCATAGTCCTCATCCCTGATATTCACCAGGCCCAGGTAATAGTAAGCCCAGGGCTCCTCATAGCCCTGTTCCAATGCCTGTTCAAACAGGCGTTTGTCAAGGCCTGTGCTGTCTCTTCCAAAAAGGGCATAGCCCTTATAGAAGAAGGCCTCCCCCATCTTTGGATCCAGCGCAATTGCACGATCCATATCCTTTACAGCATCCTTGAGTGCTCCCCATTCAAGAAACACCCTGCCTCGCTCAAGATAAGCCCGGGCACAGTCCGGGTCTATGTCCAAACAGAGATTGAACATGATCACAGCATCCTCGAACTCCTGCCCAAGCACGTGGGCAATTCCTTCGTTGAGTACCTTGTCTCTTTGTCTTTCGGCCTTGTAGGATAGTTGTGCCTTGAGCTCCGGTGCTGAAAAGAGTAAGCATACTGCCATAAGCAGTAATCCAAAAGCCGCCTGATTCGAATGATTTACTTGCATGTTTTTTTTCAATGCCTTTCCCCTATAAAAGTAAAATAAATTAATTTAGCGCTGGAATGAAGTTTTCAACCTTGTAACTTAATGTATGATAGCGGATCTGAACTATCTGAGGACCATGTCTGGTGGAGATGACCGATTCATTGCCGAGATGATAAGCCTGTTTAGAGAACAGGTAAAGGAATATGCGGCAGAAATGCCGCGGCTGCTTGAGGCAAAGGACTATCTGAAGCTATCCAAACTGGCCCATAAAGCCAAGTCTTCTGTTTCGGTTATGGGGATGAGAGATGTGGCCGCTTCACTGAAAGAACTTGAAAAACTGACCGTTCTGGAAAAAGATGTTGAACGCTACGATTCCATGGTCGGTGATTTCATTGAACAATGCAATCAGGCACTGCTTGAGTTGGAAAATCTAAGCTAAGAAAGCCACGGATGCTGGATATTCACCAGGTCGATGAGATAAATGTGGTCAGCCTGAAAGAAGGTGACCGTCTGAACGCGCCCATTGCCGAAGCAATCAGGGAGGAACTGACCGAGTTGTTTTCGCAGCCAAAAACCAATGTCATCTTCAAGCTCGAAGGCATTGCTTTTATTGACAGTACAGGCTTCAGTGTATTTCTCTCGGCCCTTAAAGCGGCTAACAATAATTACGGGCAATTCAAGATCTGCAATGTCAGCCCCGAACTCATGCAATTGTTCAATCTGCTTCAACTGCACAATGTCTTCGAAATATATGACGAGCTGCAGGCCTGTCTGGATAGCTTCAATTGCTGATTTTTCCTATTTTTGTGCACCATTAAATCTGAAAAAATGAAACACACACTCTATTTACTCGCTCTTGCCGTATTACTCGGGGCTTGCGGACAAAAAACCACCCAGAACAAGACCGAAGACAAAACTGAAGAGGCCGGGGCCCAGATCATTTCAGCCAGCATTGAAGAGCTTCTGAACGAACCGGATGCCTATCTGAATAAAGAAGTTGCCATCGAAGGCATGGTAACCCATGTATGTAAACATGGCGGACAAAAATGCTTTGTCGTGGGTGAGGACGGGGAAACGCAGATCAGGCTGGTACCATCGGGTGACATTGATGAATTCAAGATTGAGCTGGAAGGCTCTACGCTAGCCTTCAAAGGCACCTTCAGGGTATTGAATGAAGAAGCCTCCAAAGCCCACCTTGAAGAGCATGAATCCCATGAACACCACGCCACAGAAATGGCCCACTCCAAGGCTGAAAAGGCCGACTATTACATCGAGACCGTTTCCATGAAGGAACTATAGTCACCAAAAGCTGAATGAACTGGCGTAAGTTGAACCGGTCGCTGCACCGGGACCTGGGCTATTTATTCTTTGGCATGTGTCTCGTATATGGCGTATCGGGCATCGCGCTGAATCATGGGGTAAGCAGGCACTGGGATCCGGGGCTGATCCATAGAACAGCCAGGTATCAGTATCCGGGCACCCTGCAAAAAGCCTCCTTCGGGAAAGAAGAGCTGCAACGAATTCTGAAGCTGTGTGGCGAAGAAAAGAGCTTTAAACAATTCTATTTCCCGGATGAGGAGCACGCCATGCTCTACCTGAAAGGGGGACACATTGAAGTAAATCTGGCAGATGGGTCCATCCACCTCACCCGAATCCGGAACAGACCGGTTTTCAGAGAACTGAACTATCTTCACTACAACAAACCCAGGAAACTCTGGACATGGTTCTCAGACTTGTTTGCCCTGTCCCTGATCCTTTTGGCAATAACCGGCATCTTCATTACGAAGGGGAAAAAGGGGCTAAAGGGCCGTGGTGCTGTTCTGGTACTGATCGGAATCGCTATACCGCTGCTCTTCCTGTCCTTCTACCTCTGGTTCTGAGCCGCACATCCGGATATGCTATACGGATTATTACTATCTTAGATTCCTGTTGATAAGACTGTCCCTGCCATGAGTGAGAAGATTCTGAAAGCCCTGCTCCAACTTTTTGCCATCATTTCCCGGCCCGGGTGTGATCTGGGGGAAAGAGAAAGGGTGGTCAGTTCCTTCCTGAATAAGCAGTTAAACAGAGAGCAGGTTGAAAGCTACCTGGGTGTTTTCCAGGAGGCCTTCTACAAGGTCAGGGATGAGGATGCCAAAGTAAAAAAGAAAGAAAGATTGCTGGCCAAGCGATCGGTAAGGGTCCTGAAAATCTGTACTGCCCTTAATCAGGAGTTGGACCAGACCCAGAAAATCATCATCCTTTTTCAGTTGCTCGAGTTCATCAAATCGGAGGGGCTTGGCATCGACGACCAGGAGATGGCCTTCATCTCGATTGTCTCGGAAACCCTGCGCATTTCAGATGAAGATTTCAGCAATGCCCAGGAGTTTGTCCTCATCGACAACAAACTGAAAGATGACCCATCCTTTTTACTCTGCAATGAACACCCCGGCCCTGGCTCCACGAAAGGGCAGAAGCACCTGTTTCGGGAGAATCTGAAGGGCGAGATTTATTTCATCCATCTGAAACAGGCAAATCTCTGCTTTGTTAAATACCTTGGCTTTGCCGAGCTGTATATGAATGGGCAGCTTCTTGAAGCCAGAAAGTGCTATCCCTTTAACACCGGCTCTTCGCTCCGGAATCAACAAATAGACCCCGTCTATTACAGCGATGTAATCTCACTTTATGTGAGTGAGCAGGTCGAATCGCGCATTGTTTTTGAAGCCAGTCACATCAGCTACAAATTCAAGAACGGGGATGTGGGCCTGCATGATGTTGACTTTTCCGAGCAGTCGGGCCGACTCGTCGGGATCATGGGGGCCAGCGGAGCCGGTAAATCAACCCTGCTGAATGTGCTGAACGGATCTGCCCCACCCAGTTCAGGAACGGTTCGTATAAACGGCATTGATATCCATAGTGGAAAGCCCGAGATTGACGGTATTATCGGATTCGTATCCCAGGACGATCTGCTGATTGAAGAATTGAGTGTCTATCAGAACCTCTATTACAATGCCAGGCTTTGCTTCGACCATTATACAGAAGATCAGCTGGTTGAAACGGTCGATAAAATGCTCTCCAGCCTTGGATTGCTGGAAATAAAGCACATCCAGGTAGGCTCTCCCCTGAACAAGATGATCAGTGGGGGGCAGCGGAAAAGGCTGAACATTGCGCTGGAGCTGATCCGTGAACCCGCCGTACTGTTTCTGGATGAACCCACCTCCGGATTATCGAGCCGTGACAGTGAAAACATCATGGATCTTTTAAAGGAGTTGAGCTTTAAGGGTAAACTGGTTTTTGTCGTCATACACCAGCCTTCTTCAGATATCTTTAAAATGTTCGACCGCCTGCTCATCCTTGATACCGGAGGTTATCTGATCTACAACGGGAATCCCGTCGACTCCATTATCTATTTTAAATCGAAGCTCGGGGCAGCCAACTGGAACAAAAGTGAATGCCCCACCTGCGGGAATGTGAATCCGGAACAGGTATTCAATATCATAGAAACCAGTATTCTGGATGAATTTGGAAACCTCACCCATACCCGTCGTTTTTCCCCGGAGGCCTGGTATGAAATCTTCCGGAACGATCGTCGGGAAGTCGTACTTCCTGAGGCTCACAGGAAAGACTTACCCGAAAATGCTTTCCGGGTGCCCGGGAAACTGAAACAATTCGGTATCTTCATCAAAAGGGATATCCTGAAAAAACTAAGCGACAGGCAATACCTGTTTGTCAATCTGTTTGAAGCGCCCGTCCTGGCCTTCCTCCTGGCCTTTATCGTGCGCTACTTTGATTCCGACATCTCAAACACCCTGCGATACAGCCTTCTCGAGAACACCAATCTTCCGGTCTATATCTTTATGGCTGTCATTATAGCCATTTTCATGGGGCTTTCGGCCAGTGCCGAAGAAATCATCAAGGACAGGAAGGTCCTCAAACGGGAAGCCTTTCTGAACCTGAGCTGGTCGTCCTATCTGCTTTCAAAGGTAGCCGTACAATTTCTGCTTTCGGCCATTCAGGCAGCCTCCTTTGTAATCATTGGCAACAGTATCATGGGGATAAGGGGAATGTATATCGAATTCTGGATCGTGCTATTCTCCTCCTGGGCCAGTGCAAATCTGATGGGCCTGCTCATTTCCGATTCTTTTAAGAGTGTGGTTACCATTTACATCCTGATTCCTTTTCTGGTGATCCCGCAAATCATTCTAAGCGGTATCATTGTGAAGTATGAGAATCTGAATCCCCGGATATCCTCGCCCAAACGTATTCCCCTTTACGGTGAAATTATTACTGCCCGCTGGGCCTACGAAGGGCTGGCGACTTACAACTACATGGAAAATGATTACCAGAAGCACTTCTACCACTTAAACAAACTGAAGAACATCGCGAATCTCAAAGCGAATTTCCATATCAAGGAACTTCAGAATAAACTAGACTTTCTGAAGAAAAACCGCTCCAAACCTGGCATGGAAGAAGAATGTGCCTATGAAATCGCCGTGCTTGCAAATGAGATCGAAGATGATCTCAGGGAGAGAAAGCTGATGAGCAGCTATTATGAGGCCACTCCCCGCTATGGGATGAAGTACCTGGAAGAATTGCAGGAAGGCATAGTCAACGACGAAATTATAGGCTATACCCGTGAGTATCTGCAATCGCTTAAGGACTTCTATACCAAAACCTTTAAGTTGGCGGTACAGGAAATCAACAAGAAGAAGGAAGAAGACTTTGAGTTGGAAGAATTACTGGAGCTGGAGCGTAAGTACAGCAATACGAGTCTTGAAGAATTTGTGACCAACAACAAGAGTTTCGACTACTATGTGGAGGTCAAAGGTGATCTGATTCAAAAACGCTATCCCATTTATCAGGATCCGGTCTGCCGCTTTATCAAGGCCCACTTTTATGCCCCCCGAAAGATGGTGTTTGGTCGATTCATCCCCACGATCTGGGTAAATGTTATGGTTATATGGACCATGACCTTAATACTGTATATTCTCCTGTACTTCAGGGTTCTTAAAGCTTTTCTGGACTACACAGAACGGCTTCTTTCCCGGGGAAAGGACCAGAAAAAAGGTTGCCAACCTTCGTCAGCAACCTCAGTACTATGATTGACGGGGGATCCTTCCCTTATTCGACAATTTCAATCATCTTGAAAGGCACCCTGATAA
Source organism: Bacteroidota bacterium (assembly GCA_002748055.1). Taxonomy (GTDB): domain Bacteria; phylum Bacteroidota; class Bacteroidia; order Bacteroidales. The sequence continues at coordinate 16,710 of PDRI01000057.1, forward strand.
TCGATTCGTAGTCCTCTCCTGCCTCAAGCATATCCTCATCGTCCTCCTCATAGTGCCAGTTGATGATGACCTCCGTTTTCCCTTTGTGAATGGCTTCAAGCTTCTTGAAAACATCAAGAATACACTTTGATGAGCTGGTATTAAAGTATTCCAGCTGAACATTCACCTGAGTTAGGTCAAGGGGCTCATTGCTGTATTCCTCAAGCCATTCTACCAGAGGCTTGTAAAACTCTATAGAATTCTCGGGAATGGACCTTCCTTTGATTTCAATGATTCCTGATTGCCCATCGAATTTTACACTGGGGGTTTTTGCGGTTCCTTCGATCGAGAGTGCTTCCATATTCATTTAATTCAATTAATGATCTATACAAAATTGATGCTAACATCAAGGTTGAAAAAGAAATAATCGTTGTTTAATTTCTCAAAGGTATAAGTGAGTTTATTCCCGGTCTTTCTGGCTATATCAACCAGACCAAGGCCTCCCCCCCCTTTTTCGGACAATCGTTGATGGTTGAGAATGAATTTATACATGTCCTTCAGTTCCTCCTTGCCCATCGAATTAATCTTGTCGAGCTTGTTTCGCAACATATCGACCTTCTCCTGCGAAATGAAATTCCCCGTGGAAATCCTATACTGGTCGTCGATACGACTTACAACCAGTATTCCAAATTTCTCATCATACTTATCCTGCATGGATTCGGGAAGGACCTCGATATGATGATAGAGGTTCTGAAGGCTTTCGACCAGAACGTTATAGACCTTTTTCCTGACCTTGGCATTCTCACTGTAATCATCCATCCTGGACTCCACGACCTCCAGAACATTGCTGATGAGCTCGCTGGTGATATTCCCTTTGAAAGCCATCAGGACATCGCCGCCATTCAGTTTAGAGTAATACTCGTTGACATCAAAGCTCATGTAGGCTTTATTTTGTTGACTCGCGTCCAGTTTAACGCAAATATAAAATAAAATTCTTGTTGCTGGGGCCAGACCTCGTGCTCGCGGCTGCCTTTCTTCAACGATTAAATATAGATAAAATCCTCAAGGACTTGAAATAAAATCTGCTAAAGAAACGATTTTTATTAACATTCAGAAAATGTTGTTCAACTCTTGTGACTCCCTTCGGATTTGTGCTCCTTCAATGTCCCTTTAAAAGTTCTGATCCTTACAAAGGAACACTCAAGAGCCCCATTGTACAACACGCGTTTGGAGGAGGGCCTGAGCCCGATATGTTTAAGGGCTTGCTTACTCGACGAAAGGATCCAGGCATCGCTTCCGGGAAAACGGTGTTTGAGCGTACTTCCTATCATGCGATATAGCCCGTTCAGGTTCTCCGGCTGAAGGCGTTCGCCATAGGGCGGATTCAGAAAAATGGTTTGCCCACCCGGAGTCTCCGGCGAATCGGCAAAATCCATCACTTCGGTCTTCACCAGGTGATCGAGCTCGAGATTCTTCAGTTGCCGGCGTGTGAGACGAACAGCTGCGGGGTTCACATCCCTTGCAACAATAGGGACCTCCACCGCTTTCTCGGACGGAAGTTGTTGGGCTACATGCTCCAGTAGTTCGGGATCAAAGTCTTTCCAGGTCTCAAAACCGAAACCTTTTCTGGACAGACCGGGGGCAACGCCAGCAGCAATCATTGCCGCTTCTATGGCCAGTGTGCCTGAACCGCACATTGCATCAATAAAAGGACGCTCAGCTTTCCATCCCGATGCCATAATCATCCCGGCAGCCAGCACCTCATTCAGCGGAGCCTCAAAAGAGCCTGTCCTGTACCCCCGCTTATGCAGGGAAGAACCCGAACTGTCAAGCGAGATGGTCACCAGGTGCTGACTGATATGCAGATTAATGCGCAAGTCGGGCTTCTCCCTGTGTACCGATGGGCGAAGGCCTGTTCTTTCCCTGAATCTGTCAACAATGGCATCCTTTGCTTTCTGGGCTACAAAATGACTGTTTCGGAAGCTTTGCGAAAAGACCACTGCATCGATGACAAAACTCATGCGATTGTCGAGATACATCGACCAGTCGAATTGCTTGATTTTTCGATATAACCCGGCCTCATCCCGGGCCTCAAATTTCAGGATCGGGACAAGTACCCTGAGTGCCAGGCGCGAAGCCAGGTTTACCCTGTACATCAACGCTGCTCCCCCCGAAAAATCGACTCCCCGATTCCGTACGCGCACGTCCCTGGCTCCCAGTTCTCTCAACTCATCGGCCAGTAATTCTTCCAGTCCCCTGAGGGTTTTAGCATGATACTTCTGCATGTTTTTCAGGGATTAGAACCCGACAAGCTACGTTCATAGGCCTCTGGTTCGCGAAGGATATTTACGGCCTGTGTAAATACCTCGTCACTGGGGTTCAGAACCTCGAAGAAGTATCCGGGGCCATAGAGATCGCGCGCCAGATAAGCCTTGAACAACAAAGCAATCTGCTCTCCTGAACGATCCCAGCCCGATTGATCAAAGGGAAGCTCTTCCCTGTCCGCAAAAGCGATGAGTTTGTCGAGTTGGGCCCTGCCGGTCATAAACCCGGCATTGAATTGCTCA
>PDRI01000058.1 GCA_002748055.1 Bacteroidota bacterium
ATGAAAAGCATTACCGCCATGGAAATGGTAAAAGCCCAGGGGGGCTCCCCCACCCCCATCTCCTGGGGCGAACTCTATACTGCCCTGCAGAGCGGGGTTGTAGACGGGGCCGAAAACAATCCCCCCAGCTTTTACACCAGTCACCACTACGAGGTCTGCAAGTACTATAGCCTGAACGAACACACCATGGTTCCCGATGTCCTGATCATCAGTCAGAAAATCTGGGACAAGCTGTCTTTGCAGGAGCAGGCCTGGTTGCAACAGGCCGCCGATGAATCCGTTGCCGTTGAACGTAAACTGTGGGCCGAATCCGAAGAAGAATCGCTCCGCATTGTCCAGGAAGCAGGCGTAAGCATCAACCGGCCCGACAAAGCCCCCTTTGCCGACAAAGTCAACAACCTGCTTGAATCCTACCAGGACAACCCACGGCTTTACGAACTCATTACCCGAATCAGGGAAGTAGAATAAACACCCGGTCAATGAAATTCCAAGAAAATCTGAACAAAATTCTGGCACATATTCTGGTGACCCTCATGTCGGTCCTGGTATTGGACGTACTCTGGCAGGTCATCAGCCGCAAACTCCTCAACTCCCCGAGTTCCTTTACCGACGAACTTGCAGGCTTCCTGCTGATCTGGGTCGGTGTCCTGGGTGCAGCCTATGTCTCGGGGAAGAAAGAACACCTGGCCATCGACATCCTTATCCAGCGTTCTCCGAAAAAACGCCAGCGCCGGCTCCGGATGCTCATCCACAGCCTGGTCTTCTTATTCGCCTTCTTTGTGATGGTAATCGGCGGCAGCAACCTGGTTTACAGCCGCTTTGTCCTAAAGGTGAAATCGGCAGCCCTGCAGCTGCCCCTGGGCTATGTGTACATCATCCTGCCCCTTAGCGGCCTGCTCATCATGTACTACCAATACATTCATTTTTCCGAAACGAGAAAAAGCAAATAGCATGGAAGTCCTTGTCCTTGTCCTCAGTTTCATTCTCCTCCTGGTCCTCGGCGTACCCATTGCTTTCAGCATTGGAATTTCCGGCATCCTTACCATGCTGATGTCGATTGATGCCATGCCCGCATTTACCACCTATGCCCAGCGCATGGCAACCGGACTCGACAGCTTTGCCCTCTTGGCCATCCCCTTCTTTGTTTTGGCCGGGGGAATCATGAATTCAGGGGGAATCGCCATGAGGCTCATCGACTTTGCCAGGGTGCTGGTGGGCAGATTGCCAGCCGGGCTGGCCTTTGTAAATGTCATTGCCAACATGCTTTTTGGGGCCATCTCGGGTTCGGCGGCAGCAGCCAGCTCGGCCATTGGAAGCATCATGGGGCCGGAGATGAAGAAAGAGGGCTATGATGAAAGCTACAGTGCAGCGGTCAACATCAGCTCTGCAACTACAGGGCTCACCATTCCTCCAAGTAACATCCTGATTATCTATTCACTGGCCAGTGGAGGAGCCTCCATTACCGCCCTCTTCCTTGCCGGCTATATTCCGGGTATTCTAACGGGCATTGGCATCATGCTCGTGGCCATGTTCATGATGGTTTTGAAAAACAAAGGCTTTAAAGGCCTGGTGAACGCCCTGTTTAAACTGCTCCTTGTAACCATCATCCTGACGGGCGCAGGGCTTGGCCTGAAAGCCCTGCATGGCCAGATGCAAACCCAGCATTTCAATTGGCTGCTTTACGGGCTGGGAGCCCTGGCACTGGCAGCCGCAATAGCCAAATCAATCCGGAACAGAAGCCACTTTGTTTTCGCACTGAAGAAATTTCTGGCAGCCCTCCCCTCCCTGCTCATGCTGGTCATTGTCATCGGAGGGATTGTCGTCGGCTATTTTACGGCCACAGAGGCCTCTGCCGTAGCCGTGCTCTATGCCCTCATACTGGCACTAATCTACAAGGAAATAGGCCTCAGAGACCTGCCGGCCATTATTCTGAAATCGGCCCGTACCACCTGCATTGTCCTCCTGCTTGTTGCCACAAGTATAGGCATGTCCTGGATCATGTCCTTTGAAAACATTCCCCAGAATGTCAGTGCCGGATTGCTGAACCTGAGCGACAATCCCTTTGTCATCCTCATGATCATCAACCTCATCCTGCTGTTTGTCGGGGTATTCATGGATATGACACCGGCCGTGCTCATTTTTACGCCCATCTTCCTTCCCATTGTGACCGCACAAATGGGCATGGACCCCATTCATTTTGGCATTGTAATGGTACTCAACCTTTGTGTAGGCCTTTGCACGCCTCCTGTAGGATCGGTCCTTTTCATCGGATGCAGCGTAGCCAACCTGAAAATTGAACAGGTAATCAAACCCTTGCTGCCCATGTTTATCATCATGATTGTTGTCCTGGTCCTGGTAACCTACATCCCCTCACTCAGCCTCTGGCTTCCCGGGCTGCTGATGAAATAAGAACACGGACGACAGGATCGGGCTGTGTATTTCAGCAGATGGGAAAGCAAAGCCTTCTCTAGCTGAACATGCCGGGAAAGAAAGTGAACATGGACAATCGGTGAATCGCTTTTTCAGGATGTATGGCTTTAGCTAAACGTAAAAAATACGTTTAGCTTGCATTTGCCGCTATTCTTTCCTACTTTAGCCCCATGAGTCCGCAGGAAAAGTCGATCAATCCACATATTTCCGTCGACTGTGTGATATTTGGTTTCCGGGACACCAGGCTCAAAGTTTTACTGATAGAAAGGGAATACTTCGACAGTGAAGGCCTTCCACACAGGGACTACAAACTCCCCGGCGACTTCCCTGCTCCGGGCGAGGACCTCGACATGGCGGCCTACCGGACCCTGGAGGAACTCACCGGGCTGAGGGACATCTATCTGAAGCAGTATGCGGTCTTTGGAAAGCCCGATCGGCTATCGGCCAGCATCGACCGAAACTGGCTCTATGCGACCACGGGCCACCGAATCGAAAGGGTGGTGAGCTCTGCCTACTTTGCCCTTGTGAGTATTCCTGAAACCGAAAGGGTCCAGAAAATGCACAGCAGGACAAAATGGACAGACCTTAAAACAATTCCCAAACTCGCCTTCGACCATAATGATATCATTGATACGGGTTATCGCCATCTCCAGGAAATCATTCGCTATGAGCCGATCGGTTTTGAACTCCTGCCCGAAAAGTTCACGCTGAGGCAGCTTCAGAATGTCTATGAAGGCATCCTTGACTGTAAACTGGACAACCGCAATTTCAGAAAAAAAGCCCTTAAAGCAAGCTACCTCGAACAGCTCGACGAAAAGCAAAGAGGCGTCGCCCACAAGCCTGCCCACTTCTACCATTTTAACAGAATGAAATACGAAAAAAGCCGAAAGAATTTTTACGGCTTTCACTTCTAACGAACAAAAGCTTCAAACGATGTATTTATTGGGATATGATCTTGGCAGCTCTTCCGTAAAAGCCAGTCTGATCAATGCAGAAACGGGCCTTACGGTGGCTTCGGCCTTCTACCCGAAGAAAGAAATGAAGATCAATGCCCCCAAAGCCGGCTGGGCCGAACAGGATCCCGGGCTCTGGTGGTCGAATCTGGTACTTGCCACCAACGATGTATTGCAGGCCGGTGAGGTCGATCCCTCGACCATCTCCGCTATAGGCATCGCCTACCAGATGCATGGACTGGTTCTCATCGACAAGGACCATAAGGTGCTGAGGCCATCCATCATCTGGTGCGATTCCCGCGCAGTTCCCTTCGGAGATGATGCCATGCAAAAGCTGGGCGGAGAAAGATGCCTTTCCCGGCTACTGAACTCACCTGGCAACTTTACAGCATCAAAGTTGAGCTGGGTAATCATGAACGAGCCTGCACTGTATGAAAAGGTCTATAAGTTTATGCTCCCGGGCGATTACATTGCCATGAAACTCAGTGGCGAGATTTCAACCACGATCTCCGGCCTCTCCGAAGGCATGCTTTGGGACTTCAGGGAAAACGACCAGGCCCATTTCCTAATGGATCACTATGGCATCCAAAGGGATATGGTACCGGACATCGTACCCACTTTTGCTGAGCAGGGACGGCTCTCTGCTTCTGCTGCTGAAGAACTGGGGCTCGTAGCGGGGACTAAAATCGCCTACCGTGCCGGTGACCAGCCAAATAACGCCTTTTCGCTAAATGTGCTCAATCCGGGGGAGATTGCTGCAACGGCAGGTACCTCAGGCGTGGTTTACGGCGTAAGCGACGAGGTCAAATACGATCCGAAGAGCCGGGTAAACACCTTTGCCCATGTCAATCACAGCCCTGAACTCAACCGACTGGGCGTGCTGCTGTGCATCAATGGCACAGGCATTCAATACTCCTGGTTGAAGCAGCAGCTCAGCAAACGGGAAATGAATTATCCCGCGCTGAACGACATGGCCAAAGGGGTAGAAATAGGTGCCGAAGGACTGGTCATGCTGCCTTTCGGAAACGGAGCCGAACGCATGCTGGGAAACCGGAACGTAGGAGCCCTGATTAAAAACATCAACTTCAACATCCACAAGGACGCGCACCTCGTAAGGGCTGCCCAGGAAGGCATTGTCTTTTCAATGCAGTATGGCATGGAGATCATGCGGGAAATCGGCATTCATCCAACCGTGATCAGGGCCGGCATGGCCAACATGTTCCTGAGCCCTGTATTCCGCGATACCCTGGCAGGAATCTCAGGCGCAAGCATCGAACTTTACGACACCGACGGATCCGTAGGTGCGGCAAATGGGGCCGGTATCGGATCGGGTGTTTATGCCTCTTTCCAGGAAGCCTTCGGGAACCTGAACAAACGCATGGTTGTAGAGCCCGATATAGTTGACCGGGATGCAGTTGAAGCGGCCTACCAGAACTGGAAAAGCATTCTGCAGGCCTGTCTCCGGAACGAATAAGGACCAAATATGCAATAGTAACAATCAGATACAAACAATCAGGAGGTACACAAATGGAATACCTATTAGGAAACACAGAGTACTTTCCCGGTATCGGGAAAATTAAGTATGAAGGCAGAGACTCGGACAATCCGCTGGCCTTTAAATTCTATGATGAAAACAAGGTCGTGGCCGGAAAAACAATGAAGGAGCACATGCGCTTTGCCATTGCTTACTGGCACACTTTCTGCGGTAAAGGTGGAGACCCCTTTGGGCCGGGAACACATATCTACCCCTGGGACAGTGGTAACAATGACATTGAAATAGCCAAAAACAGGATGGATGCTGCCTTTGAGTTTTTTACCAAAATTGGGGCACCCTACTATTGTTTCCATGATATAGATCTCGTTTCAGAGGGCGATTCCGCTAACACTTATGAGAAGAATCTGGCCACCATCGTAGAATATGCCAAAGAAAAGCAGGCCGCCTCGGGCGTGAAGCTGCTCTGGGGAACCGCGAATGTCTTTTCGAACCCCCGATACATGAATGGCGCGGCTTCAAACCCCGATTTCAATGTGCTGCCCTGGGTCGCTACCCAGGTAAAAAATGCCCTGGATGCCACCATTGCCCTGGGTGGTGAAAACTATGTATTCTGGGGTGGTCGCGAGGGGTATATGTCGCTCTTGAACACCGACATGAAGCGAGAGCAGGAGCACATTGCCCGTTTCCTTGCTATGGCCAGGGACTATGCCCGGGCCAGGGGCTTCACCGGGCCCTTCCTGATCGAGCCCAAACCCATGGAACCTACCAAGCACCAATACGACTTTGATACGGCCACTGTCATTGGTTTCCTGAACAAATACGGACTGGCCGACGATTTCAAAATGAACATCGAGGTCAACCATGCGACCCTCGCCGGCCACACCTTTCAGCACGAATTGCAGGTGGCCGTCGACAATGGCATGTTCTGCTCCATCGATGCCAACCGGGGCGATTACCAGAATGGCTGGGACACAGACCAGTTTCCCATCAACATCTACGAACTGATCGAGAGCATGTTCCCGATAATCCAGAATGGCGGTTTCAGCAGCGGAGGCATTAACTTCGATGCCAAGACCCGCAGGAACAGCACCGACCTTGCCGATATTTTCTATGCACACATCGCTGGGATGGACAGCTTTGCCCGCGCCTTCGAGATCACCCTCGACCTGCTCGAAAACAGTGCCTACAATGAAATGCGCAGGGAGCGCTACGCCTCCTTCGACAGTGGAAATGGTGCCCGTTTCGAAAAGGGGGAACTCGGACTGGAAGAGCTGGCTGCCATGGCTAAGAGCCAGGGAGAACCTGCACTGATCTCGGGTCAGCAGGAACGCTACGAAGCACTTATCAATCAGTATATAAAATAGGCCTTATGAATATGCAAGTGAGCGACCGGCGGGTTCCGCCGGTCATTTTTGCCCTTACCCTGGTAGCCACGCTCGGAGGGCTCCTGTTCGGATATGATACAGCTGTGATTAACGGTGCCACCGACGCACTGAGGCAATTCTTCATCACCCCCCTCGAGGCTGATGCGGCAATGGCGAGCGCCACCATTATCCAGTACAAGGGCATTGTAAGCATCTGCTTGCTAATCATCCTTTCGCTGATCACCTCCTTTCTGATCCGCCTTTTTGGAAAAGGCAAGGGAGGCCTGATTAGTGCAGCCCTCTGGATGCTTGGAATCGGCATCCTCTATTTCTTCTTCCTTCGGGGCGGGAATGAGCTCAGCGAATCCCTTGGAAACGCTATTAAGGGATTCACTATCTCCAGCGCACTGGTGGGCTGCATCATTGGCGGCTCCATAGGGGGATACATCAGCCAGAGTATCGGACGCAAAAGGGGGCTCATCCTTGCAGCCCTCCTGTTCCTTCTCTCCGCCCTGGGCTCGGCCATGCCCGAGAAGTTGAATTTCATGGGGCTGGCCACCATCTCGTCCTTCATTTTTTACCGGGTCCTTGGCGGAATTGGGGTAGGACTGGCATCCATGCTCTCGCCCATGTATATCGCCGAAATCTCACCCGCAGGTATCCGGGGAAAGCTGGTGAGCTGGAACCAGTTTGCCATCATCTTCGGGATGCTGGTGGTGTACTTTGTAAACTACTTTATTGCACACGGACAGGCTGCCGAATGGATCAATACCACTGGCTGGCGCTGGATGTTCGGATCGGAAACCATCCCGGCGGGCCTTTTCCTGGTTCTGCTCTTCTTTGTTCCCGAATCGCCGCGCTACCTCGTGCTCAAGAACCAGGAGGAAAAGGCAGAAGCCCTGCTAAAACGCATCAACCCGCAGAATGCCAAAAAGGTATTGGAAGAAGTTACAGCGAGCCTGAAGGAAAGCCGTGCGCCCTGGCTGAGCTTTGGGGGCCTGGTCATTGTCATTGGCATCCTCCTATCGGTATTCCAGCAATTTGTCGGAATCAACGTGGTCCTCTATTACGCAGGTGATGTATTCCGCTCGATGGGATCCGGAAACGATACAGCGCTCCTGCAAACCATCATTGTTGGTGCAGTAAACCTGAGCTTCACGGTGGTTGCCATTTTCACAGTCGACCGCTTTGGCCGCAAGCCTCTGATGGTTGTGGGTGCCCTGGCCATGGGGGTGAGTATGATTGCCCTGGGGTTCAGCTTTCACCTCAAGCATGTGGGGCTGCTTTCCCTCCTTTTCATGCTAAGCTACACCGCCGCCTTTGCAGTCAGCTGGGGCCCGGTCACCTGGGTACTGCTGTCGGAAATCTTCCCGAACAGCATCAGGGGGGCCATGTCGATAGCCGTGGCAGCGCAGTGGTTAGCCAACCTGGCCATCTCCTGGACCTTTCCCATGCTGAACGAGAGCAGTGTACTCACACGCTTGTTCAACCACGGTTTCTCCTATTGGATCTACGGACTCATAGGCTTCCTGGCTGCCTGGTTCGTCATTAAGCTGGTACCGGAAACCAAGGGCCGTAGCCTGGAAGAGATTGAATCGATCTGGAAGAACTAATGCAAACGGTCATGGCATCGCCCCGGTCGGGACGTCGCTTTGACTGCCGCTCATTGTCTGCCAGCCCTAAACAAGCGCGATTTTGTATTGTACCTGTGCATTTTTGCTATCTTCGGAAAACATCCAAACCCCTGTGAACAATGAAAAGTAATCCATTCAAGATTCCGGCTATTCTTCTGACGGGAATGCTCATGCTTGCTTTTTCCTGCAACACGCAGAACTCGCGAAATAAAATGAAGCTAAGTGGTGCCGAAAGCAAGGCAACTCGGAACAACGATCGCTGTCTTTTCTTTGTCGGATCGGGCGATTCCGGCCTCAGCCACCCCATAAAACTGGTCGAACTGGATGAGGACAATCTGGCTTTCAGCATTATCGACTCCTTCCCGGATGCGGGCGGAGCAGGCTATCTGGCCCTCAGTCCCGATATGCACTTCCTCTACAGTTCGAGCGATGAGAACCTTCCCGGCTACGAAGAGCAGGGATCTGTGGCCGCATTCAGCCTCGACACCACGGGCAGGCTCCATTTTCTAAATAAACGAAACAGCGGTGGCCGTGAAAACTGTCACGTACATGTCAGCCCCGATGGCCGGTTTGTCTTTGCCGCAAACTACAGTTCCGGTCATGCCACCGCCATTGAGGTGGATGAGCATGGCATGCTTGGTGACATCACTGCCACCATGAAGGGTGAAGGTTCCGGCCCGGTCAGCGACCGCCAGGAAGGCCCGCATGCCCACCAAGTCATGACTGATCCCTCCGGCCGCTTCCTGCTGGTCCCCGACCTGGGTACCGACAAAGTAATGATTTACAGCTTCGATTCCTCAACAGGAAAACTGAGCCCCAATCCCACTCAGCCCTTTCTTAAAATGCCCCCTGGCACCGGACCCAGGCATCTGGCCTTTGGCCCCGGGGGAACAGCGCTCTATATCCTGGGCGAACTTAGTGCAAGCCTTACAGCCTGCCGGTTCGATCCGGAACAGGGCCGTATCAGCCCCCTTAACAGCGCCTCCATTGTGGCCGAAGACTTTGAGGGAAAGCATCAATCAGCTGCCGTTCGCATCCACCCTTCCGGCCAGTTCATCTACGCCACCAACAGGGAAGACATCAGCAATCTGGCCGTCTTCAAGCGTGAAGAAGACGGCAGCATCAGCCGTATCCAGGTGCTGGAGAATGTGGCCTACTGGCCCCGCGATTTCAATGTCACCCCGGATGGAAAATACCTGATTCTGGCCGGGGGCCGGTCCAACCAACTGGAGCTCTACGCCATTGAACCGGAAACCGGGATGCTCAACGATACCGGAGCCAGCTTGTATTTGCCGGGCCCGATCTGCGTTATTCCCTATAAGTAGCAAGTAAGTATCGGCGGAATGGCAGGGACGAATCTCTGCCATTCCGCTTTTTTAAGCCCACAGGCCTAACGCTTCACCCGGGCATTGCCTTCCCAGATGCTCCAGATCTGGTCTTCATCGGCCGGTTGGGCATAGTCGGTCTCGAGTGTGGCCACAAAGGCCCCGCTGGCCCAGGCAAACTGTATCCATTGGGCGGGAGCCCAATCCCTGAGAATGGCATAGAGCATGCCTCCAACAAAACCATCTCCACCTCCGATACGGTCATAGACGTAAATATCCCTGGGTTCCACGACATGGAAATGACCGTTCTCCCAGATGATAGCTCCCCAGAGGTGCTGGTTAGCCGAAACCACCTGACGAAGCGTTGTTGCAAATACGCGGGTGTCCGGGAATTTTTCACGTGCCGTTTCAATCATGGCCTTGAAGCCATCCATCTTTGCCCCCAGCTCCTTTCCGCCTGCCTCGGGACCCTTGATGCCCAGGCAGAGCTGAAAGTCCTCTTCATTTCCAATTAGAATATCCGAAACAGAAGCAATCTCGGTGAAGACCTGATGCAATTCCTCCTCACGGCCCGCCCAGAATGAAGCCCGGTAGTTCAGATCAAAAGAGATCCGCGCACCATACTTCCTGGCCGTTTTGGCTATTTCCAGGCAAAACTGGCTGGTCCCGGGTGAAAGAGCGGCAATCAGTCCCGAGAGATGAACAATCTGCGCTCCTTCTTTAGCGAAGATGCGCTCCAGGTCAAAGTCCTTCACACTCAAGGTCCGGCCCACCTCTCCGGCACGGTCGTTTTGCACCCGGGGGCCCCTTGATCCATAGCCACGGTCGGCAATATTAATCTGATGACGATAGCCCCAGGGGTTGTCCTGCTCCAGCTCCGGTCCCTCATAGTCCATATGCCTGCTTGCCAGATTGTCCTTAATCAAGCGGGCAACAGGACTGTCCTTCACAAATGCGGTCAGTACCTTCACCGCCAAGCCCAGATAGGAGGCCACACTCCCCACATTCGACTCTGCACTTGTGGCCGACATTTTAAACAGATCGCTGCTGTGGACGGGTTGACCGTTCACAGGGGTGATCCTGATTCCCATACTGGTGGGAATAATCATTGCATACTTCGCGTCTTTCCTCAGTTCCATTTTCCTGTCTGTTTTTTAGCTTTCACTTCTTTCCTTTATGTCCCCTGCTTCCATACCTTCACCTGTCCACTCTGGCACTACCGCCTTTCTTTAGCTTCTCCACCTCGGCCAGGGTAGCCATAGAGGTGTCACCGGCTGTGGTCATGGCCAGCGCCCCGTGGGCGGCACCGTATTCAACAGCCTCTTTCGGGTCCCCCTTGGAAAGAAAGCCATAAATCAGCCCCGAAGCAAATGAGTCACCGCCCCCTACCCTGTCCAGAATCTCCAGGTCCTCGCGATGAGGTGCCTCATGAAATTCGCCTTTATAGTAACAAATGGCTCCCCAGGAATTGATCGTTGCCGTTTTGACGGTCCTCAGGGTTGTAGCTGCCACCTTCAGGTTTGGAAAGGCTTCGACAGCCTCCAGAATCATTTGCTTAAAGCCCTCCGTTTCCAGCTTGCTCAGGTTCTCATCGACACCAGCTACCTTAAAACCCAGCGATGCGGTGAAATCCTCTTCATTCCCGATCATCACATCCACGTATTTGGCCAGCCGGCTGTTTACCTCCTGTGCCTTTTTCTGTCCGCCAATAGATTTCCACAGGGAAGGCCTGTAATTCAGATCGTAGGACACAATGCTTCCGTGCTTTTTGGCTGCCAGCATGGCCTCCTCAATCACATCGGCTGTTGTTTCCGAAAGGGCGGCATATATGCCACCGGTATGAAACCACTGGGAACCAAGCTCCCCAAAGATGTACTCCCAGTCGATATCGCCCTTCTTCAGCTGACTGGCTGCAGTCAGTCCCCGGTCCGAACATCCAAGAGCTCCCCGGATTCCAAAGCCCCGTTCCGTAAAGTTGAGGCCATTCCTCACGCTTCGGCCCGTACCATCATAGGGTACCCAGGAGATGTGCCGGCTATCCACCCCTCCCTGGAGAATAAAGTCCTCCAAAAGCCTTCCGACAGGATTGTCGGCAAAAGCGGTCACGATGGCTGTAGGCTGACCGAAACACCTGCGAAGGCCACGGACAACATTGTACTCGCCCCCACCTTCCCAGGCCCGAAACTGCCTGGAAGTGCTGATCCTGCCCTCCCCGGGGTCGAGGCGTAACATCACTTCACCCAGGGCAACACAGGCATATTTACAGCCGCTCAGCTCTTTAATTTTCAGTGTCTCCTTCATCGTTTTTCAGAAACTTTACAGCTCATTTTCACCTTTTACATAACCAAAATTAGCCAAAATGCCCCCATCTACATACAAAACCTGGCCATTCACAAAGTCGGCGGCTTTGGAGGCCAAAAAGAGGGCTGCATTACCAACATCCTCAGGTTCACCCCAGCGACCAGCGGGGGTACGGGTCATTACCAGCTCATTAAAAGGATGCCCACCCTCTCTGATAGCTGCGGTCTGCGCTGTTGCAATGTATCCGGGACCGATCGCATTCACCTGAATATTGTACTTTGCCCACTCGCAGGTCATATTCTGCGTCAGTAATTTCAGTCCACCCTTGGCCGAAGCATAGGCCGAAACAGAATTTCGGCCATAAACACTCATCATCGAACAGAGATTGATGATTTTGCCGGCCCTCTTCTCAATCATCTTCGGGACAACGCGTTTGGCCATAATCAGGGGAGCCACCAAATCGATGTCGATCACCTGCCTGAAGGCATCCACGGGCATATCCAGAATCGGAATGCGCTTAATAATGCCGGCATTGTTTACAAGAATATCGATATCTCCCACCTCTTTTTCAATCTGGCCAAGACCAGCATCTACAGAAGCCTCGTCACTTACATCGAATACAAGGGGATAAACATCGATTCCCTCGGCCTTGTAAGCGGCCTTGCACGCTTCCAGTTTTCCCTGGTCAATATCATTTACACATACACGTGCACCAGCCCTTCCAAGCGCCAGGCCAATGGCCATACCAATGCCGTGGGTTCCTCCGGTGACAAGGGCCACCTTTGTGCTAAGGTCAAATAAATTGTTCATTGGATCATATCATGTCAAAAGGTTAATACTCAGAAGTAACATTTAAGCCCTACGCTTAAGAGCTAAATCGCCTTGCACGATAGCCATAGACAGCAATCACCGCAAAACAAAACAGCGGGATAACAAAGGAGAAATTCTCGGCAGGCATGTTCATCACAGTCCCTTGCTTGATCAGCGCACCCTGGATGGGAGGCATAACCGAACCGCCGAGGATGGCCATGATCAGACCAGCTGCACCAAACTTGGCATCCTCGCCCAATCCACGCAGGGCGATCCCGTAAATCGTGGGGAACATCAGCGACATGCAAAAACTAACCCCAACCAGGCAATAGAGCCCCCAAACAGATTTAAAGCCGATCACCCCGGCAACCAGAATGAAGCCCCCGATTGCAAAAAACATCAGCAGTCGGTTGGGCCTTACATAGCGCATCAGGAAGGTCGAGATAAAACGGGCAATGATAAAAAGCAGCATAGCCACCCGGTTGTACTGGTTCGAAAGCACCTCGGCTTCCTGCTCGCCCATGCCCTGACTCATAAAATAGCGTGTCCCGTAGTGAATAATAAAGGTCCAGCACATGATCTGGGCACCAATGTAAAAGAACTGAGCCACCACACCCTCCCGGTAGCGCGGGATGGAGAAGATCCGGCGAAGCGTGGGCAGGAAATCAATCCGGTGGTTCTGATCGGCATTGCCGGGCATAGGTACCACTGCAATGATCACGAGCAGGGCAACAATAACCAGGCCTATTGCCACATAAGGGACCCGTACAATGGCCAGATCGGCCATCTTCACGGCCTCGAACTCGGCCTCGGGCAGTGCAGCCCGTGCAGTGGTATCCATGGGGTTCAGTCTGGCCAGAATAAAGGAGCCTGCCACCCACATCCCGGTGATCGATCCTATGGGATTGAAACTCTGGGCCAGATTCAGCCGCTGGGTTGAGCTCTCCTCGGCACCCATGGACAGGATGTAAGGATTGGCACTGGTTTCGAGGAAGGACAAGCCACAGGTCATAATAAAATAGGCAAGCAGAAAGGGCCCGTAAAGGCCAATTGTTGAGGCAGGTATAAAAAGCAAAGCACCCGTGGCATAGAGCCCCAGGCCAAGCAATATACCCGATTTATAAGTAAAGCGCCTGATGAAAACAGCTGCGGGGAAAGCCATGGCAAAATAACCACCATAAAAAGCTACCTGCACCAGCGAACCCTGAACAGGGCTCATTAAAAAGATTTTTGAAAACCCCTTAACCATCGGGTTGGTAATATCATTGGCGAAACCCCAGAAAGCAAAGCACGAGGTAATCAGGATGAAGGGAATGAGGTACTTTCTTTCGAGCAGTTTAGACCTTGCTTTTTCCATAGTTAGTCCGTATTTGTGAACCTGCAATACAATGCCGGTGCATCAATGATCATGGCCGGTTTTGCTTCAAAGTCCGATTTTATAAATGCGCTCCATCAATTGCCACTTTTCATCGGCCCGGTCACCGGCTTCGCTCTGCTGGAAACGCGACATTGTTTTCTCCCACTCTCCCTGTCTGGGCATGTCTGCAAGCCTGGCCATGTCCCGCTCGTGATCAAACTCAGGCACCGTATCCATAATCATGAACAGGCGATTCCCAATGAGATAGATTTCCATATCCAGAATACCCACGTCGTACATGCCCCGGGTAATCTCAGGCCAGACCGCACCCGGTGCATGGGCCTTCCTGTAGTCGGCCATTAATGCCGGATCGTTGCGAAGATTGAGGCTTTTGCAATAACGTTTGAAGTGGGTGTAGGTCCGCTTATTGGTATATGCTTTCATTGCAGAAATTTAATCAAAATACATGAAAAGTGGTAAGCCGGAGATTTCCAAAAAAAAGGAACCCGGCCTTGCAGGGCAACTCAATTTGCGGATGTCGCATCAGGCTCAATATCAATGGTAATCCGCTTGTACCTGGAAAGCGAAGGTCTTCCTTTATCCGTTAGCCTGAGAATCATGTGAATGCTTCCTTTTTTATCTACCTCGGGTATACTGAGAAATAAAGCATGGGTGTTGTCCGCGCCTATAATTTCAGGCTCCGCCTTCAAGCTGCCCGCTTCGGGATAGTTGAACCACAGGAAGCTCAAATGGTCCCCGTCGGGATCCACTGAATCACTTGCATCGAGAAAGACGACCGTTCCCGGCTTAACTGTCAGATGATCCTCACAGGCCAATACGGGTACAGGCGGATGATTGGCTTCGGCATAGCTCTGCAGACACCAGTCCATCCGGGCAGCGAAATCATTCTGAAAATCGTCACGCCAGCGCCAGAGGCTTACGCTGTTACCAGTAAAGCTTACCGTATCCCTCCCTACAGGCCGACTGTAATCCCGATAGGAAAAGGGCTTGTAAGTATCACTCGCATTGGTCCATATCGGGCGGGTTTCCGGGCTGATCTCTATGATGGATTTGCCTTTCCCTTCTTTGGGAATATCGGGCCTGTACAAAAGGTAGCGGCCACCCCAACCGCCCCATTCAGGGTGCTCGGGCACATTCAAACCGTTCGGTATCAGATGAAGGAAAGCAGGTGTGTCACCTTCCATCCCCCATGAAACATCGGGATAAGCTGCACCGAGAGGCCCATGCGCCTGCTGAATATTCTCGGCAAGCCAGCTGTTCGAAATCTCGCTGTTATCGTTCCCCTCAACGACCTGATTGATGCCTCTCCAGGTTACATCTTCGGTATAGCCGCCAGGGCTCACGATATAGAACAAGTCAGGAAAGTTATTCCTGATCCAGATGCCTGCATCGTCCTGATCGGAGATGGCATAGACACGTAGCATGGATACCAGGCGCTTCAACTCCTTCCTGCTTTTGGTTTCCTTTAGTTTGTCCAAAGCCTGGGCCAGGGTATTGGCTCCCCCCCACACAGAGATCCAGAGCGGTCGCTCATCCGCTTTTTCAAGTTCCTGAACAATCCATTCGGAGCCCTCCGAGGCCTGGCCATTTCCTACTGCGAGCATGCCGTACTTTGGGGTTCCATCCTTTACCACATCCATGAGGGCCTGTTCGCTGGGGTAGCCTTCGTCATGCCGAAGCAAATTTGGCTGCACCTTCCCATAGGCACGGATCACCTTCCGAATGAAGGGGGTCTCCACTTTATCCCGGCGCCAGAAAGAGGTGGTGGCCACAATTCCTTTGATATCGATCTCGTTTGCATAAAGAAAAAGCCGAACCAGAGACTGGGTATCATCCGGATCGGCCTCAATGTCGGTCAGAATGATTACGCGATTCTTTTTCTCCTTTTCGATTGCCGATCCGGACATGGACATTCCGAAAGTGAGCAGAGCCAGCAGAAATACTGATTTGTGTCTCATCAGAACTTGGAATTTGAGTGGAATGCGAAATGTACGGGAATGAAACAACAAATCAAAGTGAGCCTGAACGGGCATAAACAATAATTTTTCCCGGGACCTGGCAACCAAAGGACTGTATTTTGCATCTTTGTGTAAACAGCACTACGGCATGAAGCGCTTTTTTTTCAAAAAATACAACCGGCTGATCAACGTATTGCTCACCATTTTAGGCTTTAGCGCAGCCTGCACGACTACTGGCTGCGAGTACGGCAGCCCCTATGCTACCTTCCGCATAAAGGGAGAGGTTCGGGACCAGAACACAAGCGATGCCCTGCCCAATATCCGTGTGGTCATGGAATCTGACACTGGCTACACCAATGAGGAGGGAAAATTCGTATTTGAACAACAGTGCTATCCGGGTGACCAGGATTTCCCGCTCCGGTTCAAAGACGTGGATGGCCCCGACAATGGCAGTTACCAGGAACTTGACACCATAATCAGCTTCACCAACCCGAAATTCAGTGGGGGAAAAGGATGGAATGAAGGAAGCGTGGAAAAAGACATCGACATCGACCTCAAAAAAGACGAATGAGCGTCACCGACATCCCCCTGAAGAAAAGACTCGCGCTCAGACTTCACCAGAAATACAGGGAGAACGAAAGCAAACTCCATACGCTTAAATACATCTTCTGGGAATGCACCCTCCGCTGCAACCTGAATTGCCTGCATTGTGGAAGCGATTGCAAGAAGGATGCTGCTGTTGCCGACATGCCGAAGGAAGTCTTTCTGAAAGCCCTGGACGAGATCACCCCCATCCTCAATCCTTCCGAAACACAGATCGTGCTTACCGGTGGAGAAGCCATGCTGAGAAAGGATATTTTTGAGGTAGGCCAGGCCATTTACGACAGGGGCTTCCCCTGGGGAATGGTTACAAATGGCATGGCCCTGAACGACACCACCATCCCAAAATTGCTGCAATCGGGCCTGAGGGCCCTTACCATAAGTCTCGATGGCCTGGAGAAATCCCACAACACCCTGCGCGGGCATCGCCACAGCTACAAAAGATCCCTCAGGGCCATTGAACTATTGAGGGACAGGCCCGGACTGCGATACGATGTGGTAAGCTGTGCCAACCAATTGAACATAAATGAGCTTCCGGAGCTCTACGAAAAACTGCTCGAAAGGGGGCTCAAAGAATGGCGCATCTTTACGGTCTTCCCCATTGGCCGGGCCCGCGAGCATGAATTCCTGCAGCTCCCCGCCAGCGATTTCAAGCGTCTCTTCGACTTTATTGAAGGGGTCCGCAACGAGGGCAGAATCAAATTGAACTATGGCTGCGAAGGCTTTCTTGGCAACTACGAAGGCCGGGTCCGCGACAACTTCTTTTTCTGCCGGGCCGGCATCAATGTAGCCTCGATCCTGGTTGATGGCGCTATCTCTGCCTGCCCGAACCTGCGCGACAATTTCATCCAGGGCAATATTTACAAAGACAGTTTCAGGGAGGTATGGACCCGGGGTTACGGGATGTACAGAGACAGAAGCTGGACCAAAACCAGCCAGTGCGCCAAGTGCCGCTTCTTTAAATACTGCGAAGGAAACGGGATGCATCTGCATGATGAAAAAACAGGCGAGTTGCTTTTCTGTCATCTGAAACGAATCCAGCAAGGAGAGTAGGCTTTCTCGGGCTTTTGCAGCACCTCTGTTTGTAGAATTGCCGATTTTTGAGCAATTTTAGGGAACTAAATCCCTCCCCATGAAACGATCATACAAGTTTGTCCTGCTCATCGGACTCCTTTTGAGCCAGTCCGGAATCCTGCTTTCCCAGGAAGGAAGCAAGGAATGCCCTGCCAGTGATGGCTATATCACCCTGTTCGACGGTACAAACCTGGATGCATGGACAGGTAATATGGAAAGCTATCGGATCGAGGACGGCACCCTGGCGGTGCGTCCGGGCGATGCCGGAGGAGGCAATCTTTATACCAAAGACGAATTCGAAAACTTCATTCTTCATTTCGAATTTAAACTCACTGAAGGTGCCAACAATGGGTTGGGCATTCGGACCCCCCTAAGCGGTGATGCCGCCTACGTTGGAATGGAACTGCAGATTCTGGACAATACAGCCGAGGTCTATAAGGACCTGCACTGCTACCAGTACCACGGCTCGGTTTACGGTGTAATCCCTGCCCTTCGCGGCTTTCTTAAGCCTGTAGGAGAATGGAACCGGCAAACCGTCATTGCCGATGGCACAAAAATCAGGGTCATCCTGAACGGCCATGAAATTGTAAATGGCGACATCGGGATGTACATCCGGGAACAAAGAACCGTTGACCGGCGCGAGCATCCCGGACTTGGCAACAAGAAAGGACATATTGGTTTCCTGGGGCACGGCCATGTCCTCTGGTTCAGAAATATCAGAATCATGGAGCTCCCCTAGAAGCCAGTTAAACCATAAAATCCGGCATTTTAGCCCACACAATCAATCGCCATGAAAAGAAGAGATTTCCTTAAACAGTCGGCCATCCTGTCCTCGCTGACCCTCCTGCCCTCCGCCAGCTGGGCAAGTATTAAATCGACCAGGCTCCGCATTGCCTGCATTGGTGTTGGTGGCCGTGGAAAAGAAGTTCTTGCAGCCATTGCCTCCCACCCCCGGGCCGAACTCACAGCCCTTTGTGATGTCGATTCCAGACGATTGATTGCAGCGGCAAAGCTTCATCCCCACGCTAAAAGCTTTGTTGACTATCGCCGGATGATGGAAGAACTGGGCCCGGCCATTGATGCCGTAGTGGTGGTTACCCCGGATCACACCCACGCACCTGCCTCACTGATGGCAATGGAAATGGGGAAAGCGATCTACTGTGAAAAGCCACTTACCCACCATGTTTCCGAGGCCAGGGCTATGCGCCAGTTGGCCGAAGACAAGGGACTGGTCACGCAGATGGGTATTCAGTGCCATTCCTTCAAGGAGTACCGTTCCGCCGCCCAACTCATCAAATCGGGCATTATCGGAAAGGTCAATACCGTTCGGGCCTGGTCGAACAAAGACTGGGGTTACGACGGACCGATACCTACAGGAAGTGACCCCGTACCCGAATACCTAAACTGGCCACTATGGCTGGGTACCTCAAAAGAACGCCCCTACAAAGACAGGATTTATCATCCGGGCTACTGGCGTAAACTGCTCGACTATGGCTGTGGTACCCTGGGAGACATGGGGGTCCACATCTTCGACACGCCCTATACTGCACTCGAACTGGATGTTCCGAGCACCATCCGTACCAGCTGCCGTAAACCCAATGGCTTCAGTCATCCCGAGAAAAATACCGTCCGCTACGAATTCAAGGGCACCCCTTACACCACCGATACCCTGAAATGGGTCTGGTACGATGGAAAGAGTGCCCCTGAGGACCACCCCGACCTAAACATGCCCAATGGGGATGCGCTGCCCGAACAAGGCGCCATGTTCATCGGTGAGAAAGGACGCCTTTTGCTTCCCCACTATACCTGGGCAAAGCTTATCGTTGACGGGAAGTACGAAAAAATCGACTTCCCCGAACTCGAAGCTGCCAACCACTATCACCAGTTTGTAGATGCCTGCCTCGACAGGGACAAAACAAGCGCCCCC
>PDRI01000059.1 GCA_002748055.1 Bacteroidota bacterium
GACAGGACTCAGCAGGCAGGCAATAAGCAACAACGAAAAAAGGCCCATGCGCAGTGAACCGGACAGAAAAACGTTCAGGCTTTTCATTTTTTTTTGGATAAAAGTATTTGTTTAAGTTCGTGGTAAACACGCTGTACGGGAAGGCCTATTACATTGAAATAAGACCCCTCGATGTATTCAACGGCAATATGTCCAATCCATTCCTGAATGCCATAGGCTCCGGCCTTGTCAAAAGGGGCATATTGCCTGATGTAGTGCCGGATTTCCTCATCGCTGAGGGATGAAAAGCGAACAGATGTTTCCGAGGAAAAGACGCTGACTTCGGAGGCCGTCCTCAGGCATACCCCGGTAAAAACCTGGTGGGTCGCGGCTGCCAGACTGCGGAGCATTTGGAATGCCTCTTCCGGACCTTCCGGCTTGCCCAGCTCCCTGCCTTCGTGCCAGACAATGGTATCTGCGGTAAGCAGGACCTGCTTAGGACCAAGTTCAGCTTCATAGGCATAAGATTTATGACGGGCCAGGTAAAGGGCGATGCCTTCAGCCTCCAGGCCTGGCGGATAAACCTCGTCACCATGACCGGTCTTTACCACCCGGAAGGGCAGCCCCAACTGAGTCATCAACTCCCTGCGCCGGGGTGATCCGGAAGCCAAAAGAAGCTCATATTCCCGCAGAGCCTTCATCCCTTAGTACTTAAAATTCAACAAGTAAAAAACCAGGAGGGAATAGAGGATGCCGGCCAACATGATGAATTTAATGAGCGTGCTTGCATGGTGATAGTGCTTCTTCTTTTTTGCCCTGAGAATGATGCCGGCCAAAACCAGCAATGGCAGTTCCAACAACAATGAAAAATAGGCAAGTGAATAGTAATCGGGCGGCTCAACCGAAAACAGGATATGTCTGATAAGCAGATAGGCCAGTGAAGCGGCATTCGCCCCGATTAAAACCAGGATCACCACCTTGGTCCACCTGCTGCCCAGGATGATAGGCAGGGTCCTCATCCCATAGGCCATATCGCCTTCAAAGTCTTCGAGGTCCTTCACCACCTCCCGCAACAGCGTAGTCAGAAAGGCAAAGAAACTGAAACCGCCAACCCAGGCCACCATGTAGTTAAAATTGGAATCGTGGCGCAGCATGATTTCACCATAACTCCTGTTCAGCAGTGGAATCTCAAAGAGTACCACCATCAGGGGGACCAGGCCCGTAAGGATGGACACGGAAATATTGCCGACCAAAAACTGCCGCTTGTAATGCGTCGAATAAAACCAAAGTAAGCCGGTGGCAAGCACAAAGACAAAAGCCAGGGAGGGCAGCTTAATATAGAAGGCCAGGTAAACCCCTATACCCACCCCGACAATATTCATCATGCTATGCATAATCATAGCCCTGCGGCGGCTGATTCCAAGCCCCACTACGACCTTTGCGGGTTTGTTAATGAGGTCGGTCCGGGTATCAAAATAATCATTAATGATGTATCCGCCTGCTGCGATCAGCATGGTTGCTATAACCAGCAATCCAAACTGCAAATCGCCAAACTGGAGGCTGAACTCCCTGGAAGGAAGCAGGGGTTCCATAAGCAGATAGCGCATGGCATACTGGGTAGCGGCAATGATCAGAAGATTGGGAAACCTGATCAGTCGCAATATATTCCTCAGGGTTGTTGCCATAATTACCACGAAAACGATTCATCATCCATCCAGCGTCCGTGCAAACGCAGGACCTGTTCAATGACATCCCGGACACAGCCCCGGCCTCCCCGGTTAGGAGAGATGTAGTGTGCAACAGCCTTGATTTCTTCCACGGCATCGGCCGGGCAGCAGCCTACGCCACTCATCTGAATAACTTCATAGTCGGGCAGGTCATCGCCCATGTAAAGGACATCTCCGGCTTCCAGGCCGTACTTGCAGATGAAATCCTTAAAGTTATCGGGCTTGTAGGATGCAGACATATAAATATCTGTAATACCCAGTGCCCTGAACCGTAAAACCAGCGATTCGGTGTTTCCCCCGGTTATGATAGCCACCGGATAACCGCGTTTTACAGCGTATTGCAGGGCATAGCCATCCTTGGTATTCATCGAACGCATCAGCTCTCCACTGGGGTGGAGATACACCTCGGGATTGCTTAGTACACCATCCACATCGAAAGCAAAGGCCTTTATATGCTTTAGTCCTTCTTTGAAATTCGTCATATTCTTATTAATCAGGGACTTTACTTCCTCTTAGCCATTGCAGCGATGTCCCGGCTTATAAAAGTATACAATTTTGCCCATTCCGAGTCATCTTTCAACAGGGCCAGGTGCTTTTCCATGGTCTCCCTGTCGTCGCGGAGGGCAGGACCGGTCTGGGCAGCAGCAGGCCCCACAGAAACAGCCTTGCGAAAGGTTTCTTCCAGCAGGGGAACCAGCCATTCAGGATCGAGGCCCTCTCTGCTGCAGAGTTCTTTGGCGATGTGCAGCATATGATTGCTGAAGTTATTGGCAAAAACTGCAGCCAGATGGATGCGTAATCGCTGGCTCCAATTGCTGAGCCGGACACGATTCGACAGGCTCCCGGCCAGTTGCACGATCTTTTCAGCGACCTCCGGCGAAGACCCTTCTACCAAAAAAGGCACGGTTTCCATGTCGATGGCCACCTCCCTGCTCATACTCTGCAGGGGATAGAGCACCCCAAAGGCATCCCGGTAAGCCTCAAAAACCTCCATGGGAAGTGCTCCGGCTGTATGCAACCAGATGCCTCCACATTCGGGAAGAGCCGCCAACACCTCTGAAACAGCACGATCTGCAAGCGTCATAATGTAGAAATCGGCGTCCCCGGGCAGCTCGTTCAGATCGGCTGTTGCAAGCAAGCCACCACCAGGTTCCGAAGGGCATCCCGCAACCAGCTCCTCCACAAGTCGCCTGGAATGAGCTTCTGTCGGTGACCAGACCGCACACAACCTGTGTCCCTTGAAATGCAGGTGCCGGGCAATGTGTGTAGCCACATTCCCGGCACCCAGTATAGCAATCCTGTAGGAATCCATTGATTCCGGACTTTTGGATTAGTAACAGTATCTGTTCTCTTCGATCAGCTTATCAGCAATACGCCTGCGGGCTTCCTTCACATTCACCGGTGCAACACTGGTGAAGGCCCCGATGCCTTTCCGAAGCAGATCGGCCTGCTCACCCCCGGCAAAGGAGTTGGCTGCATCGACTGCAAACTTGGCTACACGGGCTGCTGTATCATAGACAAAAACATCGCTTATGTCTCTGTAGAGTGCACACTCGGCTTCGCCTTTCAGGCTTTCCATCTTTTTCAGACGCAGTACCACCGATTCGGCCGCATAGGTCTGAATGATGCAATCCGAAATATTGCTGAGGATCTCCTGCTCCTGCACAAGCTTACGGGCAAAGTGATCGGAAGCCGACTTGCAAAGCATCAGTACCACCTTCTTCAGGTTGGCCACCACACGATCCTTCTCTTCATAGTAGCCTTCTGCAAAGGCGGGTGCTCCCTTCAAGCCCTTCACTTCTTCGAAGGCAGCCTCGGCCTCCCCGTCGATGGGCAATACGCCCTTGGCCCCCTTCTTGATTACGTTATCGACCAGCAAAAGGCGATTGATCTCATTGGTTCCCTCAAAAATGCGGTTGATCCTGGAATCGCGGTAACCCCTGTCGATCATCATCTCGGCCGAGAAACCCATACCGCCATGGATCTGGACCCCCTCGTCGACCACATAGTCGAGTGCCTCGGAACCAAAGACCTTCATGGCAGCAGCCTCTACTGCAAAGTGGTTAAAGGCTTCCATGGTATTGCGGCCCTTGTCGTCACCCCCGGCTACATAATGCCGAATGGCATCGTCAATCGATTTCGATGCACGGTACACTGAACTCTCGGTAGCAAAGGTACGAATAACCTGTTCGGCCAGCTTGTGCTTAATGGCCCCGAATCCGGAAATCAGGCTGTTGAATTGTTTGCGCTCATTGGCATACTGCACCGATTGGTCGATGGCCTTCTTGGCCGATCCGATCACATTGGCGCCCAATTTAATCCGCCCCATGTGCAGAATGTTCAGTGCAATGCGAAAGCCTTCGCCACGCTTGCCCAGCATATTCTCAACGGGCACCTTTACATCGTTGAAGAAAATCTGGCGGGTCGATGAGCCCTTAATCCCCATCTTTTTCTCCTCGGGGTTGAAGGTAATCCCCTCATAAGACCGCTCCACGATAAAGGCACTAAGCACGCGATCGTTGTCGATCTTTGCAAAGACGGTCATGACATCGGCAAAACCACCGTTGGTAATCCACATCTTGGCCCCATTCAGAACGTAATGCTTGCCATCCTCACTCAGCACAGCCTTTGTAGTTCCGGAGTTGGCATCTGAACCGGCCCCCGGTTCGGTCAGGCAATAAGCCCCTATTAGCTCACCGGTAGCAAGTTTGGGGATGTATTTTGCACGCTGCTCCTCATTCCCATAGTAAAGAACAGGAAGGGTCCCAATACCTGTGTGACAGGAATAGGCCACCGCGTAGGAATAACCTGCTCCCAGCACTTCACTGGCATACATGGTGGTGAGAAAGTTCTGGCCAAAGCCCTCATATTCCTCGGGAATGGCAATGCCCAAAAGCCCAAGTTCACCGCTCTTCTCAAGCAGGCTGCGCATGAGCCCCTCTTCCTGGGCATCGATGCGATCGGCCACGGGAAGAACCTCGGTTTCGAGGAAGTCCTTACAGGTCTCCCCTATCATGCGTTGTTCCTCATCAAATTCTTCGGGAATAAAAACCTCGGCAATGTTGCCTGGTTTAACCAGAAATTCACCGCCAGTCATTAACTTCTCCATAGTATCATCAGGTTTGTATAGTTTCTAAAGTTACAAAGTTCTCCATTCCGACCCCGGAACCTAAAGCTCCAGTGCTATGGCTATAAGCTCGGCCAGATCGCAGGCCTTCACGTTTTCCTCTTCGTTCTTGTATTTGATTCCATCGGTCATCATCACGAGGCAATACGGGCAGGCTGTTACAATCGTATCTGCGCCTGTTGCCAGGGCGTCCTCGGTACGCTCGATAAAGACTTCCTTCTCGCCCTTCTCCGCCTCCTTAAACATCTGTCCGCCACCAGCGCCACAACAAAGCGCAAAACTCTTGTTGCGCCTCATCTCGACCCGCTTTGCCCCCAATGCACTCAGCACGCTGCGCGGGGCTTCATATTCCTTATTGGCCCTTCCCAGGTAACAGGGGTCGTGGTAGGTCAGAATGTGCCCTTTCAGTGCTCCGGCCGGAATCTTCAGACTGCCATCGGCAATCCGGTCTCGGAGAAACTGACTGTGGTGAATCACCTCGAAGCGACCACCCAAATCGGGATACTCATTCTTAAAACAGTTATAGACATGGGGATCGCAGGTAAGGATCTTCTTGATCCCGTAAGCATTCAGAATCTCGATGTTCATCAAGGCCTGCATCTGGTAAAGCATTTCGTTTCCCGCCCTGCGGGCTACATCCCCGCTGGAAGACTCCTCTGTACCCAGTACAGCATAGGAAGTGCCCAGGGTTTCCAAAACCTTCACAAAGGCACGGGAAACGTGCTTATAGCGGTCGTCAAAAGCACCGGCACTACCCACCCAGAACAGATATTCGGGCTGCTCCCCCCTGGCAAGGAGGTCGGCCATAAGCGGAACCTCAACCCTTCTTTGCTTCGTCTCCATCGGCTCAGTACTTTTCGTTGATCATCAGGTCTTCGGCCCACAACATCCGGTCGTCCTGGGCAAACTGCCAGGGCGCTCCATTGTTTTCAATGTTGGAAAATATCGCATTCAACTCACCCGGCGCAGCGGACTCCTCCATCACGAGGTAGCGACGCATTCCCACAATAAGGGCAGGATGGTTAATATTGATCGGACACTCCTGAGCACAGGCATTGCACAGGGTGCAGGCCCAAAGTTCTTCCTCCGAAATATAGTCCCGGATCAGGGCCTTGTTATCGCTGTATCCCTTTCCGTTCTTCACCATGCCCGGGCCCTTTTCCTTCATCCTGGCTCTGAGGTCCATAACAATCTTACGCGGAGAAAGCAGCTTACCCGTCTGGTTGGCCGGACAAACCGAGGTACAACGCCCGCACTCTGTACAGGCCAGCGAATCGAAGTAGCTCTTCCAGCTCACATCCTCGACATCCAGTACGCCAAAGCGTTCCACAGGCTCTTCCTCTCCTTCTGAAGCAGGAGCAAAAGCCTGATCGGGATCCATCATAATCTTCACCTCTTTGGTAATGCTCTCCATGGTCTGTAGCTTTCCCAGGGGCTCAAGCCTGCTTAAAAAGACATTGGGAACCGACATAAAGACATGGAAATGCTTCGAATAGGGGAGGTAATTGGCGAAGGCAAAGATCAACAGAATATGGGTCCACCAGTTTACATCGTGCCACAGGGCCGGATTCGAAACTGTTCCAAAGCAGCCTGCCAGGACCCCGCTTACCGGAAACAAGCCCGACACCTTATGGCCTTCGGCCTGCATCTCCAGTAGATAAAAGGTGTTCATCCCAAGGAGGGAGACCATCAGCAGCAGAATAGCCGTGAGTGCTGCATTCGCATCCAGATGGGAAATATGCTTCATCTCAGGGCCCGAAAAACGCTTCACATTCAGAAAGATCCGACGGAAAAGGAAAACCAGGATGGCTACAGCAATAAGCAGTGCAGCGAGATCGCCCATAGCCATAATTGCATCATAGACCACCCCCAGAAAAGACAGGGACCTTTCGGTAGCAAAGAGGCCGTCGATCACCATTTCGATACTACCGATCAGAATAACGCAAAAACCCCAGAAGACCAGGGCGTGCAAGAAGCCGAGTACCGGACGGCGAAAAATCTTGGTTTGACCGAAAGCGACCTCCATCATCAGGGCAAAACGCTTCCCAAAGTCCTTTACCGGAAAATCATGCTTTGTGATGCGGAAAAATGCCAGATAACGGCGGACCGATATGGCAAAGACCCCGATGGTAAACAGCAGGGCCAATGCGAAAACAATTTGATTCAGCATATAAAACAGGCTTAGGTTCTACTGCGCCTTCACAGCCTTTAGCTCTGCGATCAGCTCGGGCAGCACCTTCAATGCATCGCCAACAATCCCGTAATCGGCCGACTCAAAGATCGGAGCATCTTTATCGGTGTTCACAGCCACGATGCACTTCGATGAACTTACACCAGCGAGATGCTGAATGGCACCGGATATTCCAAAAGCCATGTAGAGATTGGGGGCGATGATTTTTCCGGTCTGACCGGTATGCTCGGCATGGGGGCGCCAGCCTTCGTCGGAAACCGGACGTGAACAGGCAGTTGCACCTTCAAGTACCTCGGCCAACTCCTCCAGGGGAGCCCAGTTTTCGGCCGACTTCATGCCACGTCCGCCCGAAATAACCACCTCGGCATCGCTAAGCAACAGCTTTCCGTCCTGCTTCTGAACATCCTTGATCTTCGTCCTGGCAGCAGACATGTCAAGGCCGGCATCAAAGGCCTCTACAACAGCATCTCCGGCAGTTTCGCTAATCTCAAATGAATTCTGGGCCAGGGTAAGCACAGCCTTTTCAGTATTCACCTTCACAATACCAACAGCCTTCCCACTGAAGACCTTTTTACTAAGCTCAAGGGGAGCTATAGTAGTGGGCAGGGCATTTACCCCGCTGACCAGGCCTGCCTTCAGTTTAACCGATACACGCGGGGCCAGGGCCTTGCCTGCATTGTTGTGGGCCAGGAGCACCAAAGCCGCTCCACTCTTTTCCACTGCCGATGCAATAATAGCCGTGTAAAGCTGGTTGTCGAGTCCCTCAGGGGCAGCGACAGCGTTCAGCACCTTGTCGGCCCCGTACTTTCCCAGTGAGGCCAGTTCGTCCCCGGCCACTTCTCCGATAGACAGGGCCACCACCTCACCTCCAGCCATTCCGGCAAGGGCTTTTGCATAGGACACTAGTTCGTAGGACAGCTTCTTGAATTTGCCATCCCAATTTTCTGTATATACCAGTACGTTCATACCTATTTCTTTTAAGCTTTTTCCATTTTCGCTTTTTCTAGTCTCCCATCCCCTCAGATCACCTTGGCTTCGTTGACAAGCAGATCAACCAACTCCTTTACATTCGTCTCATCTATCATCTTACAAGGTGCCTTGGCTTCGGGAAGCGCGAAAGAGACACTCTCGGTGAGGGCTTCGGCATCAACCGCAGGCATCACATTTAAGGGCTTCTTACGGGCCATCATAATACCCCGCATGGCTGCAATCCGGGGCTCTTTGGCAATCCCTTTTTGCACAACAGCCACAAAGGGTGCTGCCACGGTCAGTTCTTCCTTACCGCCATCGATGTCACGGGTAATCAGTGCTTCTTCCCCATTCAGGTTCAATGCAGATACGGCCGATACGGAAGGGAGATCGAGCATCTCTGCCAACATGCCTCCAACAGCGGCACCATTGTAGTCGCTGGACTCAATACCACAAAGTATCAGATCGTAGGATCCTGCTTTAACAACGGAAGCCAGTTGAGTGGCAACCGCATAGGCATCACTGCTGTCCACATCAACACGAATGGCGTCATCAGCTCCAATGGCCATAGCCTTTCGGAGGGTGGGCTCAACAGCCACCGTACCTACACTTGCCACAGTCACCTGTGAAACAGGATTTGAAGCATCTTCTTTCAACTCCATGGCCCTGGTCAATGCCAGTTCGTCCCATGGATTAATGATCCATTGCACCCCGTTTTCGTCGAAGGAGGCTCCTTCATTCGAAAACTTAACCTTGGTAGTGGTGTCCGGAACATTGCTAATACATACGAGAATACGCATATCTGGATTTTTTTTAGACCTGACAAATATAAGATTATTCCAAAAATGCCTTTCATCTCCCCCCCAACTAAATTCAATCCAGAGTAATTCGGGGCCATATCGCCTTAGGGAACAGGACTAAAAAAAAAATCGGGGCAAAATGAAACTTTTTGGCTTCTATGCGTTATCTGAAATATGAGAGCCTAAGAAAGAGCGAAACAAGGAGGTTTCAGACGCTCTGAATAGTCTCGAATGTAAAACCATGGAACAGATACAAAGCGAACAGATACTGCTTGCAAGGCTGGTTGAAGACGATGAAAAGGCTTTCAACACGCTTTTTTACACCTACAGGGAAGCGCTTCTGCGTTTTGTGGTTTCCATCGTGAAAATTGAGAGTGATGCCGAAGACATTGTTCAGCATGTTTTCGCTACCCTGTGGTCGAAGAGAAAGAGCATAGATTCGTCGAAAAGGTTCTCCAGTTTTCTTTTTACCATTGCGAAGAACAGTGCCCTGAACGCTTTGAGAAGCGCACAAAGCAATAACGCCTTCTTAAAAGAGCAGATCTGGCAGCAAATCGAACTTGAGCGCTGCTTTACCGATGAGGCAATTGAGCACGACGAATTGCTCCATCAGATTCAGGACTCACTCGGCAAGCTCACCCCTCAACAAAGAAAGATTTTTCAACTGAGTCGCGAAAAAGGACTGTCGCATGACGAAATCGCCAAAAAATTAGGTCTTTCCAAAAACACAGTGAAAAACCACATCTCTCAGGCTATTCTTTTGATAAAAAAAGAGTTAGGGAGGCAATAAATCAACAGATCTACGCTTTGTAGTCCTCATTTCTGGTTTTTTTTCGGATTTTATCTGGTCCTGTTTGCCTCCTGCTGTGTATAACCATAGAGACCATGAAACAAACGGACATAAACATCGAAGAGCGATATCTGAAAAAGTACCTCGACGGGAATTGCTCGCGGCAGGAATTTGAACTGGCCTTTGAGCTGATTAGCTCCCCGGAGTCGAACGAGAAGTATAATGAAGTCTGGGAAGCCCATTGGAACTGTTGCCTGCAAGAAGATGGACCAGCAGATTTTTCATTTGCGTCCCCCGGGAAGGTATCCAAAGCGGTGAAAAAGAAACAGCTATTCATCCAGAGAAGCGTTTTCAGCTATGCAGCAATTCTGGCCATCCTGCTAAGTGCCGGCTGGCTGCTTCGAACGCTTCGCAGCGAAAAATTACCGGCATACAACGAACAATACCTTGCGGGTATGGAGCAGACACTTCTGGAGCTGCGCGACGGTTCAGAAGTAAGCCTGGGAGCAGGCAGTCAATTGAAAATAAGCGACAACTTCGATCAAAAGCGGGAACTCCTTCTGAATGGGGAAGCCACGTTCAATGTGGAAAACATTCATGACAAAGGTTTTCAGGTACATACCTCCGCTATGACTGTCAGGGTAATCGGAACGAGCTTCAAGGTACGACATTTCGAAAATGAACCCGATATGCAGGTCACCGTGCGCAGTGGAAAAGTAGAAGTCGTAGTTGCTAACGAAAGGCAGGAGAAGCGCTATGTCCTCAGCCCCGATATGCAGTTATCGTATAACAAGACCAGCGGAAGGGTAGTCACACGAAAGGTCGACAGTAATAAACTGATGCAAGATGATGTTTCGACCCTCTATTTTGATCAGACCCCCTTCTATCAGCTTGTAACAGATATCAAACGAATCTATGGTGTTGAACTCAAACTGTCGGACAGCGAAATCGGCAAGTTTGAGCTCTCCGGTGCGCATTCAAATGAGAGCCTGGATGATTTGCTGACTTCGGTCTGCTTTGTCAGTGGCTTCCGTTATGAATGGATCGACGATACACACCTAAGTATAAAATCCAGATAATCAGCCTATTTATTTTAGTCCACAGGCAGTAAAACAATCAAATAACTTCATGAAAATAAAGAATTACACCTACCTATACCTGCTATTTCTCTGGCCTTTTAGCTGGTCCCTTGCCAATGCTGCAAGCATCTCCGGAACCATCAGAGATGCCGAAAGCCATGAGCCGATCCCCTTTGTAAACATCATTATAAAGGGAAGTACAAGAGGGACCGTTTCTGATCTTAGCGGAAACTTCAGCCTGGATATTGACAGCAGTTGTACCATCGTGTTCTCTTCCATTGGCTATCTGCCCCTGAGCAAACGAGCCGATCTGAGCTCCATTGATGCCCATTGGTCGATCGAACTGAAAAACGACATCATTAGTCTTCCCGAAATCAGTGTCAGGCCCGACTTTTCCTACGACGAAAGTATGTTCCGGAAGGTGCTGGAGCACAAAGAATCCAACATGGAGAAGCTGCAATCCATACGCAGATACGGAAACTACGACCGAACCACCATCCTCCTGGCCTCCGATTCGACGAAAAGGCTGCACCGCATTCTGTCCGACTCCGAGGATGCCTTCATCCGGGATGAAGAAAAAGATGTCAGCTATGTCCCGGTATATATGAACGAAGAGCATAGTGAAGTTAAATTCCTTGGCAACAGGAAAGCCGTAGATGTCCTTTCCGAGAAAAGGGATGGCATCTTCCCGAACCTGAACGACCAGGTCGAAAACATGGTGCTGGAAAAGATCGCTATTGATTTCAATTTCTATAAGAACCAGATCAATGTTCTGGACCGGGGCTTCCGTTCGCCACTCAGTAACAATGCCCTGCTTTATTACAACATCTATTTGAGCGACAGTCTGATTGAAAAAGGCCAGACCCATTACAAATTCAGCTTCTATCCAAAAAATGACCGCTCCACGCTTTTCAAGGGCCACTTCTGGGTCGAAAAAGGCTCCTATGCCCTGGTTAGCATCAATGCGCGCATGGCTGAAGAAGCCAATGTAAATTTCATCAACGATCTAAACGTAAAGATCCATTACAAGAAACAGGCCGACAATACCTGGTTTTACAGCAGGCAGAAGTTGCAGGTCAATTTCTCCCTGTCGAAACACGCCAATCTGCGCATCGATGATGAACAAAAGGCACCCAAAACCCTGCCAGGTGATTTCTTCATTAACCGTACCCTGCAGTACATCGTGGATGAAAACGATTCGACAACAAGCCTGTCGAGCCAGCTGAAAGACCCCTTGCTGAGCGACTATGACCATATTGAACAGCAGGCCCTGGAAGGGATCAAAACCCTGAAGGAAAACAGCGTGGTAAAGGGTGTCGACCAGACCGGAAACATCTTCCTTTCGGGCTATTACAGTGGAAAGATCTTCGATTACGGACCCGTATTCGACCTCTATTCGACGAACCTCATCGAAGGGCATCGCTTCACCCTTCCGCTGAGAACAGGCCTCGGACTCAGCGAAAAATTCACGCTGGGAGGTTATCTCGGCTATGGAACCAAAAGCAAGGAATTAAAGTATGGCGCATCTGCCAGCTTCATGCTGCCCCGGAAAAAGCGAAGCATCGTATCGCTCAGCTATTGCGACGACTATTTCATGGCCAATGATTCGCGTTACACCCGCTTCATTCAGGAGAATCCTTACAGCAAAGGGGATGGCAATTTTATTTCAGCTATAAGCTCAGCGAATTACAATCCCTATGCCTTCAGGCAGCGTATGGCTGAAATCAGCTTCCAGACCGACCTTTCCTCCACCACCGGCCTGCTGGTCAACCCCTACTACCGCCAGAGCTTCGAAGCCCCATACCTGGCCTTCACCAAAGACGATCAAAGCTTTGGGTATTTCGACAGCTACGGGCTTATGATGAACCTGCGTTTTTCCTTTGGACAGACCTTCGACGACCTCTACTTTGCACGCATCTATTACGGGAACACCAAGCCGGTCATCAATCTGACCCTCGACCTGGGCGAAAGTCGGCTGCCCGGTGTAGACAAGCCGGCCAATTATCTGTTGGGGCATGTCTCCGTGAAGCACCGTTTCAATATCGGGCCGGCCTACCTCCGTTACATGGTTTCGGGAGGTTATATGCACGGGGAGGTCCCATACACCCTGCTGGAAAAACCCTACAGCAAGAATTCCCTGGGCTATTCCCGCTATTCCTATAACCTGCTCAACTATGCCAGCTATGCCCACAACCTTTATGGGAATGCCCATCTTAACCTGATTGGCGGCGGTGTAGTGTTTAACCATATACCCCTGGTCTCCAGGCTAAACCTGCGGGAAGTCGTTTCCCTCAAAGCCTACTATGGCATGCGAACTTCAGGCCTTGGCCAACCACTCGACATCCCGACAGAATTCCGGAACAAAATGCCTGCACCCTATCTTGAACTGGGCCTGGGTATCACCAATATATTTAAGGTATTTCGCATCGAATATGTCCGTCTGATTGACCCGGGCAAGCACTTTGGGGATCTGGCCTCGGCCCACGGCATCAGGATGCGATTTGAAGCAAGTTTCTAAAGCCTACTAACATGAGTAAGACCCTCTTTGTAATTGTGTGCATCTTCTTAAACCAGGGGCTGGTGGCTCAGCAAAAAAAGAACTGCCACCATTTTCCCATCCCCGCCAGAACGGAAAAACGGCTTTTCTACCTGCAACGCAATCTGAATGCCAATACCGTGGTCTATGATGCGAATTTCGATGCCCATGGCTGGCTTGACAGTGAAAATCCTGTCGATATATACTGGATCAGGTATGAAGAAAAAGGCCGGACAATGCCCCTGAGGGTGGCTGAAAAACGCCTGGCTTTTGGCCTGAAAATAAAACAACTGGATGCCAGCGGAAAGGCCTATAAGGTAACCCTGAATGCCACCGACAAACGCGACATCTACATCCGTCAGGAAAAACCTTATGAGGTGACTGCATTTGTCAAAATCAATGGAGAAGAAGTCCCCATTGATCACATCTATGTACAATCCGAGGGGAATAAGGTCTATTCGAAAGTGGCTTACATCGATCTCTTTGGCATGCCACAATCCGAATCAACACAAACCCGCGAACGAATCTTTTTCTAATATGCAAAGCTCCATTCTATATCTGCTCCAGGGTGTCTTACTTGGAGGGCTTATCTCCATCCCGGTGGGACCGGTGAATGTCATCTGTCTGCAACAAACACTTAAAAAGGGAAGGATCAAAGGCTTTCGTTCCACCCTGGGGGCCACCCTGGCGGATTCAATCTTTGCCCTCATAGCCATCCTGGGGCTGGGTACCGTCATTCACCTCATCGAACAATTCAGGCCTGTTTTCGAACTGAGCGGAGGATTCATTATTCTGGGCTTTGGACTGGCTGTTTTACTTAAGCATATCCGGATATCGCTGAACCAGGAAAAGCCTGAAAGGGACTGGTACGGGATTGGCCGCTTCCGCTCCTTTCTTTTCACCATCTCGAACCCCCTTACGGTCCTGTTTTTTGTGTCCTATCTGGCAGGGATCGGCAGCCAGCATCTGTTCAAAGATGGAAATGGTGCGATCTTTTTTGTGCTTGGTGTCAGCGCCGGCTCCCTGGCCTGGTTCTATTCCCTCTCGGGAATCGTATTCCGGTTCAGAAAGCATGTGAATATAACACGTATGAAAAGAATTAACTATGTGAGTGGTGGCTTACTCTGCATCGTAGGTCTTTTTCTCATTACAAAACACTTTGTCGCTTAGATCCTATGAAAGCTGAGACTACCGAAAATAAAGAGATCCTGAGCAGCAGCGATCTCCAGAACATACTTGGATTGCATTTTCCTGGCGCAGGAATAATCAGTAAACTGATCTTACGCATCCTTCACCTGGACCAAATGAATGCCATCTATCGTAACTACAAGGGCCCCGGAGGAGCGGACTTCATCCGCTTTGCATCCCGTCAGCTCAGACTTCGCTACGAGATCAACGAAGAAGCCCTTCAGCAGATCCCGAAAGACGGCGCATTCGTAACAATCTCGAACCATCCCTATGGAGGTATAGACGGCATCTGCCTGCTCGAAACCATGCTGGAACGACGCGGGGATTTCAAAACCCTGAGTAATTTCATGATGGGCAGGCTCGAACACATGAGTGAGAACTTCATTCCCCTGGATCCCTTTCACGAGGGTTCAAAATCGAAGGTCAATTTCAGTGGTATAAAAAAGGCCATCCGCCACCTTCGTGATGGCCAGCCCCTGGGCATCTTTCCCTCGGGAGAAGTCTCCAGCTACAATAAGGACTACCCGGGCATCTCCGACAAACAATGGAACCCTTCTGTCATGCGCGTGATTCAGAAGGCAGAGGTGCCCGTACTGCCAATTTACTTCCATGGGACAAACTCCAGGCTGTTCCACTTTCTGGGACGCATCCACCCCCTCTTGCGTACAGCCAGAATTCCTGCAGAAGTGATGAATAAACGGGGAGCCACGGTGAAAATGACCATCGGGCGTATGATCGACATCGAAACCCAGAAGCAATTCAGCAACATAAAGGACTACAGCAATCACCTACGCAAGTGCACCTATGAGCTGGCAAACGGATCGTCTAAGATCGACGCAATTGCAGAACCTGCAGAACAGAAAGTGATCCTTCAGGAACTTGCCCAACTCAGACAGAGTGGGCATTGTCTCATCAGAAAAGATGCCTATGAGGTATTCTGCAGTGATGCAAAAGCCATTCCCGAACTCATGTACGAGATTGGCCGTCAAAGAGAGATTAGCTTCCGGGAGGTGGGAGAGGGAAGCAACAAGGGCATCGACCTGGATGGCTTTGATCACCTCTACCAACAGCTTATTGTCTGGGACCATAAAAGAGATCGCCTGGTTGGCGCTTACCGGATTGGAAATGGCAAAATGCTGATGCAATGGAGGGGGGTCAGAGGATTTTACTCCAATACCCTGTTCCGCTATGCCCCCGAAATGCGTGAAATGCTGGGTCGGTCGATGGAACTGGGACGATCATTCATCACAAGGGAATACCAGAAAAAGCCCCTCCCACTCTATCTCCTCTGGGCCGGCATCTTTGCCTATACGAAAAGGCATCCGAACTGCCGCTACCTGATTGGTCCGGTCAGCATTAGCAATGACTATAAGCCGGCCGAAAAAGACCGCATAGTATCCTATGTGGAGCAGTTCCATAAAAATGCCCAGGTCCAGGCACTGGTTTCACCCAGAACGCCCTACCTGCAAACCAGCTCCTATACTTTTGAGGGGAATGGCTTCGAACATGCACCTGATATGCCGGTTTTATTGAAAAAATACCTGCAAATCAATGGAAAAATCGCCGCTTTTAACGTAGATCCGGATTTCAATTATACCTTAGATGGACTATTGATTCTGGATTTGAAGAAGGTGCCCGGGTCCTTTATTCATCGCCTGGACATGCTGAACCGGATTCAGCCAAAAATGCGCAAGCAAAGGCTAAGCGCATGATAATGTAGTTATTATGTGAATTTCAGGCGGAGATTCTATCGTTTTGGACTGTTGACCGGACTCCTCTTCCTGCTGTCCGGAATCCTTCAGGCACAGCCATTGAAGCTTTCCCTTTCAATAGCTGAAGGGACGGTTTTTGACCTGATCGAAGCAATTGAATCCCAATCGGATTACCATTTCACTTACCAGGCCCGGGAACTGGAAATGGCCATTCCGGAAATCAGCATCAACGAACAGGATCTCCCACTCGAGGGGCTGATCGCTCGCTTAAAAGCAGCCTATCCGGTCGATTTTCTTGTACAGGGAAACAACGTCGCCATTACGGTTCTGGAGGCACCAAATCCCAGTTATGGCACCATCAGTGGAAGCATTCTGGATGCAAAAACCGGAGACATCCTCATAGGTGCCACCCTGTACAGCCCGGAACTTCAGATTGGAACCATCAGCAGTACAAGCGGATACTATTCCCTTACCCTTCCCGAGGGAAGATACAATCTCCTGGTCCAATACCTTGGTTACGAAACAAGGAGCCTCCAAATTGATCTTTACGGAAACCTTCACAAGAAAGTCCTGTTATCCCCTAACAGGCAGGACCTAGATGAGGTCATCGTTACCCACCACGAATCCCTCAACGATTTCACACGCTTCAATCTCAGCAGCAATATTGTCCATCTGCAAAATATCCGGTCCTACCCCTCCATCCTTTCTGAAAAGGATGTCCTGCTCAGTATCGACTTTATGCCGGGCATCAGCCTGAATCCTGAAAACATAAACGGACTGATTATCAGGGGCAGCTCCGACGGAGAAATCCTGACGACCTTAGACAAGGTTCCGGTCTATAGTATTTCGCATTCCGTCTCGAACCTTTCTATCTTTAATCCCGACATTGTCAACCATCTCACCATTAACAAGGGTGGCGTTCCTATACAGCATGGAAACAAAGCCGGATCGGCCATTGAAGTGATTACCCGTAAGGGAAATGAAAACAAAACGGAGATCAATGGCGCAATCAGCAATATTTCTTCAAGGCTCTCAGTCGAGGGGCCCATTTTCAAAGAGAAACTAAGCTACCTGTTCTCGGCCCGCAGAGGGGGAAAGAATTTCTTTCAGAAGAGTTTTTTCAGCCCAAACAATGCGCATATCTATTTCTACGACATTAATTCGAAAATCAGCTACAAGATCAATCCTAAAAATGATCTGGTCCTCTCCACATACTGGGGCAAAGACCTTTCTACCTTCGACATTGAAGACAATCACTATGCGCGCAACCAATGGAATACAAACACCTTTTCCCTGGATTGGGGAAGGCAGATCGGCAGCCGGATCAAGTACAATATGATCCTTTTTAACAGCCGCTACAGCTACAGCTTCGAACAGGACAGTATCTGGCTGGCCATTGATGTCTATGACACCGGTCTGAAGAACGAGTTCAACTTTTACATCCGTCCAGGTTCCCTTCTTCGCTTCGGGGTCGAGCTCAGCAACCACTTTTTCGACAACCCAATCGAGTACAAACGCACCAACACCCTGCTCGAATACAAATACAAATTCAACAGTTCGCTTGAAGGAGCAGCTTATCTGCAACACGAAAGGCAAATCGGAAAGCGTTTCAAAATCAAAACAGGAGGACGCCTGACCGCCTTCAGACAGTTTCTAAACGGAAACTTCTATGAATCGTATTACCCGGATATGGACTCCAGTCAGTTTTTCATCGACAGTACAGCACTGAAAATCTATGACTTTGGAGCCATCTCTCCGGTTTTTCAACTCAACTATCGCCTCTCAAAAACAGCATCCCTTAAACTGGGCGTCAATCGCTCGAGCCAGTTCATCCACCAGCTCTCGAGCATAAACGCAGAAGGGTTCATCTATAAAATCCTCGTGCCCAGTGGCCGGGGAATAAAACCACTTGCCCTGACCCAGTTCTCGGCGGCCTATATGAAGACCAGTTTGGACGGACGTTACGACTTTTCCTTGGAGGGCTATTACAAACACGCTAAAAACAGTATCGAATACCGGGACTCGGTGGTCAGTATCGACAACAACACACCATTCAGGAACTATGTCAGACAGGGAGAGGGGCTTGCCTGTGGCCTCGAATTCATGGTCCGCAAGAAGGAAGGAAGACTGCAGGGCATCCTTTCCTATGCCCTCTCAAAGTCGGTAAAAACCATTGATGGCATCAACCAGGGCCGCAGCTTCTATTCGGCCCAGCACCAACCCCACGATTTTGCCCTGAACCTGAACTACCGTCTGAATCCCTCCCTGAAAATAGCAGTCAACTTCATCCTGCAATCGGGCCGGCGCTATACCCTTCAGAAGGGAAACACCCGTTATGAAAGAAACCGGCAAAAATTTCCGAACTATCACCGGGCCGACATTGGTATCCAGTACGAAAAAACCCACGAAAAGCGTTTCAAATCGACATGGGAACTAAGCATCTTCAATGTGTACAACCGGAAGAATGCCTACTTCCTGTTCAGAAATGACAGAACAGGTTCAAACACCGAATACCTCTTTTATTCCCTCTACGGCATTACCCCCACCCTGTCCTGGTCCTTTCATTTCGCGGGAAGCTGATCCGGTTATTCACTTTTGTAAGCAGGAACCTACCATGCCGGCCGGACATCGCTCATTGCGAAAATAAGTACATTGCTAATTGCCATTTACAACCCTATTCGGCAGCTTGCGCGATACGCCATAAGCAAAGACTTCATCATGACAGCTGAATCCAAAAGAATTGATGAAGCGATGGAGGCCGACAACGAACTAAAACCCGAAGGCGAAATCGAACAACTGATGGCCCGCTCAACTGAAACCAACAATCCCATTCTTGCCATCATTGGATTATAAGGACGGTCCTTTGCCCTCTCTTCGGTCTGCCTGCGCTCTGATCCCCATATAGGCAGGCAGGAAAACAAATACGCCCACCAGGGAGAATAAACAGGAAGCCATGGTTCCCACTGCAAAGGAATACCAGAACTCCTGGTTCCGGTTGATCAAGATGAATGGCATCAGCCCAAGGATGGTAGATACGATGGTGTACAAAATGGGCATGATTTTGTGCCGGTAAGCTGCCAGGTAGAGCTTCATATCCCGGGCATTGGGCCGCAT
>PDRI01000073.1 GCA_002748055.1 Bacteroidota bacterium
TTCCAATTTGTCACCGGTTTCGTCCAGTTCGGGTGGAGCGATCCGCTTTATCATGTCGCTGAGCTTGTCCAGATCCATGGAAATGGCCATACCCAGTAGCAGATTTCCTCCCGGGGCCATTTTCAGCATTTCCTTATTCAGCTCGGGCTTCATAACCAGGAAGGACTCAATATTCTTTTCGACTTCTTCGCTGAAATGGGTTTCGCTGTCGACATAAAGGGCGCCATCGGCAAAGTCGCAATAAATCTGTATGTAATTGTTATACAAGTCGAAGGGGAAGTTGATCTCCATTTCTTCTTCCGTCTTCAACTTTTCGATCAGATCGCTCAATTGGTCGCTGGCTACCCAAAAGTTCAGATCCTTCATCTTGCCCATGAAATCCTTGAAATCGACCAGGCTGGTGATGGATTTCTCCTTCACAGGATTGAACATGGCCGAGAGCCTGGTGGTCCAGAAGCTTTCTTCCAGGTCGCTGCGATCCGGGCTTAGCAGGAGAATGACCTGCTTGTCGTTCCAGGCAACAACCCCTTCCTCATCGGGCTGCACCATGGTATAGCCTTTTTTTGCCTGAAAGTCATCTTCAATTCCTTCCCTGATCTGTTTCAGTAGCTCAATGAATTTATCTTCGTTTTTGAGGCCACTTACCATGCCAATCAGGGGATTTTCATCTTCAATGGAAACAAAAAGGAAGCTGTATTCGTTCATCATAAGGCCCGTACTCGTGGGGTCTTCAAGGACCATGCTCCAGAGCTCATCTTTGGCCATTTTTTTCAGCCCTTGCAGGCTGTTGATCCGGCCTTTCTGATGTATTTGCATGGGATGCAGCGAAACAACGGCAAATGCATCATCGGGAATGCTGTTGACAAAATCTGGTGCCTTTGTCGAACAAGAAGCTAGGGTAAAGGCAATGACGATGGTTGCGAGTAGGTGTATGCTTTTCATGTAGCTAAAATTTCTTTCTGGCGAATATACGCGATCGGTCCAGAAAAAATTGCAGTTCGTTCAGTTTTTTAAAAAACAAAGGCGTATTTGCATGAACAGGCTTAGTCGAGTTCCCGGTGCCAGAGGGTAATCTGCACCGACTGGCTTTCCCGAAGATGCGCTGCCAGGCGCTCTGCGCAATAAACAGAACGGTGTTGGCCACCCGTACAGCCGAAGCTCACCATGAGGTGGGTATACTTGCGGGATTCATACTTATCGACCGACATGTCTACCAGGGAGTTGACATTGTTGAGGAACTCGCCGACGTCGTTTTTCTGGTCCAGGAAGTCCTGAACCTCTTTGTCCTTGCCAGTAAGATTGCGGTATTCGTCGAGCCGGCCCGGGTTCGTGATGACCCGGCAATCAAAGACGTAACCCCCTCCGTGACCATGGGCATCGTCGGGTATGCCGTGTTTGTAGCTAAAACTGTTGATGTTTACCATCAGGGTCGACTTTCGTCCGGATTTGTCTTTGAACCGCTTGAGTTTGGGTGCTTCGAGCAGTTTTTCGTACACCCCAAGGAGGCTTGGTATTTGGATCGAAAACTCCACATTGTTGAGGATCCAGCGCAGATCATTCATGGCATAGGGTATGCTCTGCAGAAAGTGGGTCTTTTTTTCGTAGAAGCCACGGAAGCCATAGGCACCCATGGCCTGCATGATACGGATCAGCACATAGGGGTAGTAGGCTTCTCTGAATGCGGTTACATCCACTTCGGGGTAACGTGCCAGCCCCTCTATGTAGTGCTGCAGAAGTTCGGCCCTAAGCTCGGGTGGAATGTCTGCTTTTGAGTCGTAGAGCAGGGAGGCCACGTCGTATTGCAGGGCTCCTTTTCGTCCGCCCTGGTAGTCGATGAAGCAGGGCTTTCCGTCCCTGAGCATGATGTTTCTCGACTGAAAATCGCGGTACAGGAAGTAATCCCTTTCCTGGGCCAGCAGGTATTCGACCAGGCTGTTGTAGTCGTCTTCCAGTCTTTGCTCATTGAAGGGGATTCCGGCCAGCTTAAGGAA
Source organism: Bacteroidota bacterium (assembly GCA_002748055.1). Lineage (GTDB taxonomy): Bacteria > Bacteroidota > Bacteroidia > Bacteroidales. The sequence continues at coordinate 1,992 of PDRI01000073.1, forward strand.
ATAGTACTTGAAGTAACTCAGGTCCCATTGCATACTCTGCCTGTCGAAACTTGCGCGGGGATAACATACACTGTAATCCAGATCGGCAGATGCCCCGATCTGAAAGTCCTGAAGATCGCTGAGCACCTGCTTGTAAACTTCGGTTAGTGGCTCTGGGAAGTGACCGTTATCCCTGATCTGAAACATATAGTCGAGCAAGGTGGTATCGCCGAGGTCCTCTTGCAGATAACTGTTTTGCGCATGGTCGACCAGGTAGATTTCCGGCACTGCCAGCCCCTTTTTATGGAAATGCCTGCTAAAGGAAATAAAGGCCTCGTTTTCTTCTCTGTCGGCATTGTAAGCACCGATGGCCACCGATGAGGTTCCGCTGATTCGGTAGTATTCTCTCGGGGAACCCGATGCGGGCAGTTTATTGATCGAAATAATGCTCTCTCCGCACCACCTGTAAAACAGGTCGTTCATCAGGGAAAGTCTCGTCTGGCTCATAGGCGAATTTGGGATCTTCTTTTGCGACAAAGATATCTATTTAGATCCTGTGCTGTCCAGTAGTTTTTAAACAGCTTGTGCGGGAGAGACGGGCTATTGAAATTCCGGCACTCGGGCGAGCTAAAGAATTTGGGGCAGAGGCATTGGCACACTGCGAAAGAATGTCTAATTTTCCGGGACTAAAACCAGCCGAGTATGCGAGTTGTGATAAAGGACACCCGGGCCGAAACCGGGAAATGGACAGCTGAATACATTCTGGGAAAAATCAGGGCTTTCGACCCGACACCGGAAAAGCCTTTTGTACTGGGACTGCCTACCGGTTCATCTCCGATTTCTGTATATCAGGAATGGATCAGGGCTTTTAATGCAGGCGAGATTTCTTTCAGGAACGTGGTGACTTTCAACATGGACGAATATGTGGGGCTGCCGGAGGACCATCCGGAGAGCTACCACTCTTTTATGCATAAGCAGTTATTCGACCACATTGATATTCCGGAAGAAAACATCCATATTCTGGATGGCAATGCAGCGGATCTGGAGCTGGAATGTCGCCGCTATGAGGAGAAGATAAAGGCCTTTGGAGGCATTGAGCTTTTCCTGGGCGGAATCGGACCCGACGGACACATTGCATTCAATGAGCCGGGCTCTTCCCTGAGCTCCCGTACACGCGTAAAAACCCTTTGCTACGATACGATTGAAGCCAATTCCCGTTTCTTCGATTACGACATGTCGAAGGTTCCCACCCAGGCCCTGACCGTGGGTGTTGGAACCGTCATGGATGCCAAAGAGGTGGTTCTCATCATCACCGGTTTCAATAAGGCAAGGGCGGTGCATGAGGTGATTGAAGGGGGTGTTAGCCATCTTTGGACGGCTTCCATGTTGCAGATGCATGCGCATGCTGTACTGGCACTTGATGAGCCTGCAACGATGGAGCTGCAGCTGAAGAGTGTCAAATACTTCAGGGAGATTGAAGAGATCGCCGGCAAGCAACTTTCCGGCGCATAGTACCACGGCCTTTCATTGAGCAATCGTCAAGCCCCATACAAGTGCTGCAGGCACACTTCGTAGCGAACCAAAGGGAAGCTGTGTCGTAGCGATCCGCTTGTACAGGGCTGCACCGCTTGTAAGAGTTGGGCCGGTTGTACAGGGTTGCACCGTTTGTATGAGTTGGGCCGCTTGTACAGGGTTGATCCGTTCGTATGGGGCTGAACCGCTTGTACGGGCCGGGCCGGTTGTACGGGGTTGCTCCTTTTGTACGGGGTCGATCCGTTTGTATGAGTTGGGCCGGTTGTACGGGGCCGGCTTCCTTAAATGGGATCCCGGGCATCGCTTTTGGTTAGTTGGAGCCGGGCCCGGCTCATTGCTCTTTGGGCAGGTTTTCGGCATAGTGTTCGGTGGTCCAGTTTCGGTCGATGAACTGTTCGTCTTCCACAGCTTCCAGGTTGTTGACAACAATTACGCCTTTTGCACTATAGTAATCCACGAGACGTTTGGCATTGTCGCGCATGAACCAGGTGAGGTTGTTACCAACCAGGATTTGCGCCATTTCGACGTTTTCGGCCAAGAGATTGAAGACCAGCTTCCATCCGCGTTTTTCGGAGAGTTTAACGATTTTGTCGAAGTCCCTTATCCTGGGGTTGTGTTTGAAATCGATCTGGAAGGCATAGCCTTTTACATAGTGGCAGGCCAGCTCGGTTTTGGGTTGGTCCCTTTTCCCCTCTTCATTAAGGATGCCGTTTCTTCCAATGTAGCTGTCCCATGCGATTACGTCCCGGTAGGGCAGCCTGAAAGGTACATCGAAACGGTCTTTCTTCCATTTTCGTTTGAACTGGGCCTCTCTTTCTTTGGGGGTCTTGATGTCGTAAGCCTTGAAGGATAACAAAGTACGGTTCAAAAGCGGGGGCCAGTCCTGTAACAGGACCATGCTTTTCTGTAGTGGTGTTTCCAGGTCTGAATAAATCCACTGGGCGTTGAAGGAACGGAGATTGAGGGTCACCACAAGGGTTTCTATATTGTTTTCTTCCGGAATATTGGCCAGCAGTGTATAGTAAATCCCGGCATGGGCAGCCGTTTTGGTGATGTCATGAACGGCCAGACCGGGGTAGTAGTCGGCCAGAAAGCCGGAAATGGGTCGTTTGTCCTTGTCATCGCTCCTGTTGGTGATGTTCGAGGACTCCCCTACGTAAACAACTTCTGCATCTTCCGGGAGGTTTCTTACCCGGTTTATGACTTCGGAATGGGCTTGGATGTCTTTTTCTTCAAAGAAGTATTGGTAGATGAAATTCATAGCCACCAGGATGCCCATAAGAAGAAGGGTTTTGCGCAATATCTTCTTTATCATCTCGGTCATGGTCAGAATTGGAAGTAAATGAAGGGGAAGTTTTCTACCCCGGCGAATACCAGGATGGCAAAGAGCAATATGCTGTAGATCAGCCATCTCAACCAGGCAGGTCGATCCCCGGTCCATTCATCGAAGCGCTTGTTGTAGAGGATGAAATCACTGGCAATGAAGAGTCCCAGGAAGATCCATAGAGCCGGGGCAATATTTAAGGCAGAGACCACCTCAGTTGGTGGATGGATCAGCAGTCCAAAGATATGGATCGCCTGTTCGAAACTCTGGGAACGAAAGAAGACCCAGATGAGGGTGACAAGAGCAAAGGTTTTTCCTGCCAGCAGCAGGTGGCGAGGGGAGTAAGGCCGGTGTTTTCTTAGTCTTCCAGTTCCTTGCTCAATGCCCTTTTCAGCCAGATACAAAAGACCGAAAAGCCCGCCCCAGATCACGAAGGTCCAATTGGCACCATGCCACAAACCACTCACCAGAAAAACAATAAGAATGTTAAGCATCCAGCGGGCTTTAGCTACCCTGTTGCCGCCCAGTGGAAAGTAGAGATAATCGCGAAACCAGGTAGATAAGGAAATGTGCCAGCGCTGCCAGAATTCTCCGATACTTCTCGAAAGATAGGGCGTGTTGAAGTTGTCGATAATGGTGATACCCATGATGAGCGCACTACCAATGGCGATCAGGGAATAACCGAAAAAGTCGCTGTAGATCTGGAAAGAATAGAAGCAGATTCCAAGCAGCAGATCGCTCCGGGCAAACTGTTCCGGGTGGGCATAAACCTGGTCAACGAGTCCACTCAGATTGTCAGCAATTACCATTTTAATAAAGAGACCGTAGAGAATTAGGCGCAGACCCTTGGCCAGATTGTCGTAGCTCAGGCGGTGTTTGGCCTTCAGTTGAGGGGCCAGGCGCGAATAACGTTCAATGGGTCCGGCAACCAGCTGGGGAAAGAAGGCCACATAGAGGGCAAAGTAGCCCAGGTGGTGTTCGGCTTTTTGACGGCCAAAATAGACATCTATAGAATAGGAGAGGGTTTGAAAGGTGTAAAAGGAGATGCCTACGGGAAGCAGAAGCCTCATGATGGGAAGTTCAGCTGCCAGTCCGATTTTCTGAAAAGCCGCATTCAGGTTTCCAATTGCGAAATTGTAGTATTTGAAAACGAACAGCAGTCCCAGGTTGGTAAACAGGCTTAATAGCAGAAAGGGTAGTCTGGCCTTGCGTTCGGGCTGTTTCTCCATCATGATTCCACTGAGATAATCTACTCCGGTGGAGGCCAGAATGAGGATGATGTACTCGACCTTCCAGCTCATGTAGAAGAAGTAGCTGGCTGCCAGTAAAAGCGCCCATCTGAAGCGATGCGGAACAGCATAGTAGAGACCGAGGATCAGGGGCAGAAAGAGGGCGTATTCAATGGTATTGAACAACATGTACAGGCAATTCGATTCCCAAAGATTGTATTTTTTCCTGAGAATAGCTATTCCGCCACATGCGCAATCACAGTTCCATCCGGAGAGCTACCACTCTTTTATGCATAAGCAGTTATTCGACCACATCGATATTCCGGAATAAAATATCCATATTCCGGATGGCAATGCAGCGGATCTGGAGCTGGAATATCGTCGCTATCCGCTTGTACAGGGCTGCACCGCTTGTATGAGCCGGGCCGGTTGTACAGGGTTGCACCGCTTGTACAGGGTTGCACCGCTTGTACGGGGTT
>PDRI01000060.1 GCA_002748055.1 Bacteroidota bacterium
GGCCACATAGCAGGCTGCACGCCACATCTCGGCATAGGAGTAAGCAGGCCCATTTTCGATGGCCAGAGCCGGATTGTCAGCATAGCTTATGCTCTTTTGCTGCAGCATGGCGGGCATATTCATCCGCTCTTCCATCATGTCCTCTTTTAGCTCTTTCATTCCGCTCTTTTTTCAATCTTCGCCGGCTTTTTTTCTCTGGTAGGAAGCCTTCAGTTGCTTAAAGCTGCGCTTCCCTTTAAGGAAGTAGGCGCTAACGATGCTTCCCTGATAGATTCCGTGAACAATATTACCATTTTCACCTAAAATGTTCCATTCATTCGACCCTCTGTAATTGTTTTTCATCCCAAAATAGGACCAGTGAGCCCTGATAATGGCCAACAGGTCTTTTCCCCGGCCCCGGATCAGGAAATGAAGGCCTGAAATCCCATCGAGCAGCATGCGGAAAAAGATGATGCGCCGCCCCTTTTTCAGGGGCAGGTTTTTGTGTAAAAGGAGGAGGTTGTTTCTGAAATTGAGATAGGTTTTTCGGGGATTTCCCCTGGGCAGGCTTCCTCCTCCCACATGATAGACGGTGGATTGCGGAATACAGTAGATGTCGTAGCCAAGCCTTCCCAGCCGCCAGCAAAGATCGATCTCCTCCATGTGTGCAAAGAAGAGCTCATCAAGGCCGCCGGCCTCTTTGAAGGCTTTGGATCTGATCAGGAGGCAGGCACCTGTAGCCCAGAATACGCGCAGGGGATCGTCGTACTGTCCGCGGTCTGCTTCCAGATGGTCGAAGATTCTGCCCCTGCAGAAGGGGTAGCCGTATTTATCGATGAAGCCGCCCGCTGCACCGGCATATTCAAAATACGTCCTCTTCTTGTAGTCGAGGACTTTCGGGGCGCAGGCAGCCGTGTTGGGGTGGGCATCCATGTGCTCCAGCAGGGGGGTGAGCCAGCCGGGGCCTACTTCTACATCGGAATTCAGAAGAAGACAGAGCTCGCTGTCGAGCCTGTCGAGCGCCCGGTTGTAGCCCCCCGCAAAACCATAATTCCTATCGAAGCGAATCAGGCGGACTTCCCCTTTCAGCTTTTGCAGGTATTCTATTGAACCATCGCCGGAGGCATTGTCGGCTATCACGATTTCGAGACCAGGGAGCCTGCTGTGTTCCATCAACAGGGGCAGGAAGCGGCGCAGGAAGCCGAGGCCGTTCCAGTTAAGTATGACGATGCTAAGCCGCTTCATCCGGCATCATGATCTTTTCTACGATTTTTTGGAATTCATCGTAGCAGGCCGGGCCGGCACAAAGAATGGTGTCGGAATAGAGCGCCGAGCGCTGTCCTTTGAAATCACTGATTTCTCCACCTGCCTCGCGCATCAGAATCATGCCGGCTGCAATGTCCCAGGCGTGCAGTCCATATTCGTAGAAGGCATCGTAACGGCCACAGGCTACGTAGGCTATGTCGGTGGCAGCCGAGCCCAGTCTGCGTAAGCCGTGCGAGTTGGCCATGAAATAGTCCATGCTCTCCTTGAATTCCTCCAGCCTGCTGAAGTTGGTATAGGGAAATCCCGTGGCAATCAGGGCATCATTTACACCCGGAGCCCTGCTGCACTTTATGGCCTTGCCATTGCACCAGGCACCTCCTCCCTTCCAGGCGTAGAAGCACTCGTCGAGCCCAAATTCGTAAACCACCCCGAGTACCACATCCTCGCCTTCGGCAAGTCCTACGCTGATGGCAAAGGGGAAGACCCCGTGGATGAAGTTGGTGGTTCCGTCAATGGGGTCGACGACCCAGTTAAAGCGCTCGCCCCGTTTCCGGGATGTTCCCTCTTCGGTTACAAATCCGGCTTCGGGCAATACCCGGGAAAGGCCTTTTACCAAAATCTCTTCCGCGGCTTTATCGATCTCGGTGACGAAGTTCTGCCGTCCTTTTGTCTCAATGTTGAGCCCCCTTCTATTCTCGTGTCTTTCCCTCACAAAGCCGGCTGCAAGCTTTACGACTTCAATGGTGGCTTCGCATATTTCGCTATAATTCATGTTGCCTGTTTATTGCCTGTAAAGGTAAGTGATTTTATTTGTACCCGAGCGCCATCAGCAAATCGGCAACCACAAAGGTGCTGCCTCCGGTAAAGATCAGGTCGTCGGGGGTGGCCGCTTGCTGAGCGCGGTGGTAGGCCGCTGCCACTCCGGGTATGCACTGCCCCTTCAGCCCCTGTGCATCTGCTATACGGCTAAGGGCCTCAGCATCCATGGCCCGGGGCAGTGAGGCCTGGGTGAAATAAAAGCGGGCCTGGGGGGGGAGGAGGCGCAAAAGCCCTTCGACATCTTTGTCATCGACCATGCCCCAGACCAGATGCAGGTTTTTGAAAGGAAGGTTTAAGAGCTGCTTCATCACCTGAGCAACCCCGGCAGCATTATGGGCCGTATCGCAGAGGCTTCTGGGATTGTGACCGAGGCATTGCCAGCGCCCCATAAGGCCCGTATTTTTTACCACAGCAGCCAGTCCGGAAGCCACATGGCCGGTATCGATCTGCCAGCCCTCACGCTGAAGCTGATCGATGGTCGCCAGCGCTGTGCTGAGGTTTTCGGACTGGTAAAGCCCTCCAAGATCACAGCTGTGGGTTTCGGCAAGCTGTTTTTTCCTTTCACAGAAGTGAAAGTGATGCAAGTCATCCATGCCCGTGGTTACGAATCGAAAGGAGCGAAGATCGCCGGCTTTGATCAGGCTGGACTTCCGGCGTTGGGCTTCTTTTGCGATAATCCGGGCTGTTTCATCTGAAGTGGGGCCACAAACAACGGGGGTGTTTTCTTTGATGATGCCCGCTTTTTCCCGGGCGATGGCCGCAGGGTGATCGCCCAGAAAGGCCATGTGGTCCATCGATATGTTGGTGATGATCGAGAGCTCGGGCCGGATGATGTTCGTGGAGTCGAGCCGTCCGCCCAGTCCGGTTTCAATGACCGCCACATCGACTTCTTCCCGGGCGAAATAGTCAAAGGCCATGGCCACGGTCATTTCGAAGAACGATGGCTGAATGTCTTCCAGCAACAAGTGATGTTCTCTGACAAAGGAAATGACAGCGGTTTTCTCAATGCAGCGACCGTTGATTTTTATTCTTTCTCTGAAATCGAGCAGGTGAGGAGAGGTGTAGAGGCCGGTGCGATAACCTGCTTCCTGCAGCACAGAGGCCAGCATGTGGCTCACCGAACCCTTGCCGTTAGTGCCGGCCACGTGCAGGCTTTTGAAACGGCGGTGGGGGTGGTTCAGACAGGCATCGAGTCGCAGGCTGTTATCCAGATTGGCTTTGTATGCCGCCTTTCCCTGGCGCTGGTACATGGGTAGAGCAGCATAGAGATAGTCGAGGACCTGTTGGTAGCTGTTTGGTTGAACGGTCATTTGCCTGGCTTGTAGATGTGAATAAACTGCTCACAATGTGGATAAAACTTTCGGCGTTCAGGGGAGGGAAAAGCCTACATTTATGCCTATAGTTTTGGCCCGCCATGGAGCAGGGAATGTTAAACAAAGGTAAGGCAAGAGGAGTGGACTATGCCAGCTGCAAGGAAAAAAAACAAGAAGATCTTTGTGCTTGATACCAATGTATTGCTGCACGATTTCAAGTGCATCCACAATTTTGATGAGCACGACATTATTGTACCGATTACCGCACTGGAAGAGCTAGACCGTTTTAAGAAGGGCAACGACATGATCAATTTCCATGCCCGGGAATTCACGCGTGAGCTCGATAAGTTAAGCGGGGATAAGTTGTTCAACGGGGGGCTTTCGCTCGGAAAAGGAAAGGGAAAACTGAGTATCGAAACCGGGAAAAAGCCTTCGGAGAAGCTCGCAGCTTCTTTCCCCGAGCATACACCCGATCACCGGATTCTGGCCATAGCCGAGCACCTTCATCTGAAACACGGGGATGCCCGCCCCGTGATTCTCATCACCAAGGATATCAATCTGAGGATGAAGGCCAAATCCTTGGGGATAATGGCCCAGGACTACCAGAATGATATGGTTCAGAACATCGAGGACATTTACGAAAGTGTGAAATCGAGTGAGGTGAAAGACGAGAGTGTCATCTCCGATATGTATGAATCAGCAGAGGGAGTGGACGTGAAACGTTTCGATCTTGATAAAGCGCCCACTGCCCACCAGTACTATATTTTCAGGAATGAAAGTAAAAGCGGGCTTGGCCACTATGATCCCTTTAACAAGGTGATCAACCGGGTCGAGAAGGCCCGCACCTATGGCATCGATCCCAGAAATGCCGAACAGACCTTTGCACTGGATGCCCTTTGCAGGCCCGAGGTGCAACTGGTTGCCCTTACCGGAAAGGCGGGTACAGGGAAAACACTGCTGGCACTGGCTTCGGCCATCCATCAACGGAAAATGTATACCCAGATTTTCTTAGCCCGGCCGATTATTCCCCTGGGCAACCGGGATATTGGTTATCTGCCGGGCGATGTTGATGACAAGATCGGCCCCTATATGCAGCCCCTCTTCGACAACCTTTCGGTCATTAAACAGAAGTTCAGGCAGCAGAGCAAGGAGTATTCGCGGATCGAGGAAATGCAGCAAAGCGAAAAGCTCCTGATTACCCCGCTGGCCTACATTCGGGGAAGGAGCCTCTCCAGGGTTTTCTTCATTGTTGATGAGGCGCAGAACCTGACTCCTCACGAGGTGAAGACCATTATTACCCGGGCAGGAGAAGGGACCAAAATGGTGTTCACCGGTGATATTCAGCAGATCGACTCGCCCTACCTCGATACAAAGTCGAACGGACTAACCTATCTGGCCGATCGCATGAAGGGCCAGGATGTCTTTGCTCATGTGCATCTGGTGAAGGGGGAGCGCTCCTACCTCGCCGATCTGGCTTCAAATCTGCTTTAGTTATGGAGCGCAGTCTTTTAATGATCCGGCATGGGAAATCCGACTGGTCCGACGGGCGGCTTCGGGATATTGAGCGGCCCCTGGCACCCCGTGGGACCAGGAATGCAGCTGATATGGCGCACTGGATTGCGCAAAAAGGGCTGCAGCCCGACCTGATCCTCAGCAGCCCGGCCTTGCGCGCAAGAGATACCGCCCGCATTATGGCTGAAAGCTGGGGGATGGATACGGACAGGGTACAGATCCGTGAAGCACTCTATCTGGCCGAACCCATTGAAATAGCCGGGGTCATCGCTTTAACCGACCCTGAGACTACCAGCCTGGCTGTTTTTGGCCATAATCCGGGTTTCACCCACTTTGTTTCTGCCTTTATGGATGAGCCCCTGGACAATCTTCCAACGGCGGGTCTGGTGGCTCTGCGGCTCGACTGCGAGGACTGGGAGGACCTTGATACTGCACGAATCCTTTCTTACCAGGTGGTATTACCCCGTAAGCATCTCTGAGCAATGGTCGAAGTAAGCTGTGCATTGATTGTGGAAAACGGGAAGGTACTCATTGCCCGCCGCTCGAAGGCCATGCCTCATTCCCTGAAATGGGAATTTCCGGGCGGAAAGATCCGGGAAGGAGAGGATGGCCCGGCCTCCGTTGTCAGGGAGATCCGGGAGGAGCTGGGTTTATTCATTGTCGTAGATCGAAAGCTGCAGCCGCATGTTCATCATTATTCCGGTCATACGGTCCAGCTGCATCCCTTTGTTTGCCATCGGGAAGGGGGCAGGCTTGTCCTGAATGAGCACGATGCCTTTCGCTGGATCTCGGCCCGGGAGGTGGCTGAGATCGATTGGCTGGAGGCCGATGTGGCTGTTGCCGGGGAACTGGCTCAGCTTCTGGACTGAGTGCAGCCTTAGTGCAATCGTCCAATCATCTCGGCCAGGCCGGTCAGGAAGTCCCTGAGGAGGCCACCGACTTGTCCGCTACCCCCCACCTGGGTTCCGATGAAGAGCAAAAAGAGACCGTAGATCAGCAGCAACAGGACGGCATTGAGGCGTCTGAGCTTTCGGCCCAGGAGCATGATGAATACAGCAGCCACGGTGGCCAAAAGTAAAAAGACCCATACCTCCTGGGTGAATTCCAGGAGATCCCCTTCCAGAACAATCGGATCTTTGTTAAAGACAGCGTACAGCAGGACGGGAAAGCCCAGGGCGAAAGCAATGTCGAAAATATTGCTCCCCAGTGCATTGCTGATGGCATCGTCGTAGTTTGCCTTGCGGGCATCCCGGATCGATATGATGGTGTCCGGAACAGAGGTGGCGGCTGCGGAGAGCACCACAGCCACAAAGATCAGGGGGATGCCGGTGGCAGCGCCAAAGCTCTCGGTGCCCAGGACCAGCAGCCAGGTTCCGGCGCTCATGACAAGGGTGCTGACGATCAACAGCAGCCAGGCACGGCCGGCGTTCAGTTTTCTTCCGTTGAGCACCAGGGGCACAATGTCGAGGCTTGCACTGTTGATAAGCAGCGAGCGTTTAGGGATTCCGGATGCACGAAAACCCGGTTCGCTTCCATCTTTGCTTCGACTGATCAAAAAGAGCAGCAGCAGGTAGGCCAGGTAGAAGAGCAGCAGGAGCCCGCCTTCCATTCCCTTGAGTTCGCCATCGATAAGCAGGACAATGAAGAGGACCTGGGCGAGGATCAGGAAAAGGCCTTCCCGGAGTAAAACAGGGCGCTTCAGTTTCATCGTAGGCTTCCCCGAGAGGGAGGTCACCACGATAATGGCACCGGCCGGGATAATCAGCAGGTTGAAGAGCGCACTACCCGAGCTTACACCCAATCCGCCTGCGAAACCATCGGCATCGTGCAGGTAAAAGAGGAAGAACATGGTGGTGAGAAACTCGGGCATTGAACTGGCAATTGCATTCAGGGTGGCCCCCTTGATGCCCGCAGGCAATTTCCTGCCCAGATAGTCGGAGGCCAGTTCGAAACCCTTTGCGGAGCGCCAGATAACCAGGCAGCTCATGGCGATGAGCAGGCTACTCAGGGTGATGAGCAGGGGCTTGGGTATGTGTGCAAACACCATCATGCCTGCGCCGGGCTTTCCCCCTTTCTCCCGGCATTCATATTCAGCATGAGCATCAGGAGGTCGTCCAGATAGTCCTCTTCGTAAGCCATAAGAAAGAGCCGGAAGAAATAGCCGATTCGATTTCTGGTAAACAGGGCCATGGTACCCAGAAAGCGGTCTTCAAAACAGATGGGCAGGATGTATAGCTGGTAATGCGTATCACCGATACTTATTTTTCCTGCACGGGCAATGCCATCGAGTTGCTTTCCGGCCTCGGGCATATTTAGTCCGATCAGGATTTTTTCCAGTTCTTCGATGTGCTGGTGGGCATAGGGCACATCGTTTTCGAGCTGAATCACACAATGGCTTATGTCGAGGAAGGAAAAATCGAAAAACCTGCAGTTAAACTCACAAATCCGGGCAGCAAGGCCTTCCATATCACGGATTTTTCCGGAAGCCACATCATTCTTAACAGGGTCGAAGCCTGCGCCAAGGTTGAAGGGGATGAAGCTGACATAGTAAATAAATGCGCCAAAGACAACGACGACCACCAGGTAGAGCAGGATGGCTGCCAGCAAGGGGTAGAGTTGATTCGGAAAAATGGCCTGCACAAGGCGGATCAGGAGGAGGGAAAGGGCAATGGCAGCAATCAGATAGGCAGTGATCAGGATGCTGCGCTGCAGATTATAGATGATCCGGTAAGCGGGCCGTTTCGCCATGGGGTAAAGGTAATGATTTCGAATGATCAGTCGAAGTAGAGTCGGCGGGGACTTTCCGGAAGTACCTCTCCAATAATGGATGCTTCGACCTTCTTCTCGCGGAGCGAAGCAAGCAGTCCGGAGACCAGGTCGATTGGAACAGACATCAGCATTCCGCCGGAGGTCTGGGGGTCATGAGTCAGCATTTTCAGATTGTAGTCGATTTGCCGGGTAAAGTGGGCCTTTTCGCCAACAAAGTCCTGGTTTCGGAAACAGGCTCCGGGAATGCTGCCTTTCTCGTAGCTTTCATAAGCTCCGGGCAGGACCGGAAGCATGGAACTGTGTATGCTCAGGCTTACCCGCGATGCTTCGGCCATCTTCAGGGCATGGCCTGCCAGTCCAAAACCCGTTATGTCGGTCATTCCGCTCACCCCAAAACGGACGGCCTCTTCTGCAGCGATTCTATTCAGCTCCTTCATTTGATCGATCGCCGAGCGGTAATCGGCCTCCCTGGCTATGTCGCTTTTATGGCCCGAAACAAGGGCGCCTGTACCCAGTGCCTTGGTCAGAACAAGCACATCATTAAGCCCTGCACCGGCATTGGTAATGAGCTTGTCGGGGTGTACCGTACCTATTACCGCAAGCCCGTATTTCGGGGGGCTGTCGTCAATGGTATGTCCACCAACAATGAGCCCCCCCGAGGCGCTTACGCGTTCCTGCCCCCCTTCCAGGATCTTCGCAAAGACTTCCAGGGGGATCTTAGCGGAGGGGAACATCATCAGATTCAGGGCAAGTAGCACCTTTCCCCCCATGGCATAGACATCTGACAGGGCGTTTGCGGCAGCAATCTGACCGAATTCATAGGGGTCTGAACAAATTGGCGGAAAGAAATCGGTGGTAAAGATCAGGGCCTGCTCCTTCGAGAGGCGATATACACCTGCATCGTCATGGGTTTCGATGTTCACCAGCAGATTGGGGTCTGCTTGCAGGGGCAGGTCCGCGAGGACCTCGGACAACAGTTCTGCCGGGAGTTTTGCGGAGCATCCGCCGTCCTCTATGGTGCTAAGCAGGTCGAAGCTTGAATCCATCAGGGCTGAATAATGTGACCGGTTTGAGAAAGAATTTCCGTAATGTTGAGCATCGTGGAAATCATTCCTACGCCCAGGTCGTACTGAATACCATAGTGATCAATGCAGCTTCCGCATAGCACAATCCTAATCCCGGCCTCTTCCAGTTCGGACAGGGAACTGCAGGTTGAGGCCTGCTTGGTGGCGAGTTTTACCGCACTGTTATAGAGTACAACATGGGTGGGCAGTTCTTCCTGTAACTTCAGGTTATCCAGAAAACTCTCCATGAGAAGTTTCCCCAGCACGGGATCGCCATCGCCCATAAGTTCACCTCGAATGCTAACCACATAGCCTCTGGAAAGGGGTTCTGTTTCGCAATAGGCTTCGGGGTCGGCTTCCTGAAGCCTGCTTTCGATTGCCTCGGTTAGAATACTGTGGACATGCCCTTCACTGCTGATTTCCGGCTCGGCTCCCTGGTCGCGCAAAAAATTACACATGTTTTTCAGGGAGGTGTTGTTATCGGTGATAACCGTAAGTTTCTCACCTTCCCGGAGCTCCTCAAGAGCTTCTTTCAGCATGATGAGTGGCCGTGGGCAACGCAGCCCGGTGGTATCCAAGGTTTTCATGATGATGCTTCGGAGATTTGAGCAGCAAAATTAGTAAATTACCTAAAAAATGTATTTCTTTTTTGCGTTTACAGTGAGATCGGCTATATTTGCAGCCGCAAAAGGGAGCTTAGCTCAGCTGGTTCAGAGCACCTGCCTTACAAGCAGGGGGTCACTGGTTCGAATCCAGTAGTTCCCACAAAGCCCGGAGAATGGTCTTCGGGCTTTTTTGTTTCAGTAAGGGGCAGAGGAAGGGAGCTGTTCTTAGGTTTTCGCTTCCCTTGGTCAGCAACGCACTCCAAGGATGAGTACATCGTCGAGTTGGTGAATAGCCCCCTTCCATTTTTCGAAGGCAGCGGCGAGCTTGAATTGCTGTTGCTTCATTGGGATAAGTTGGAGTTCGGACAGCAGCTCCTTGAACCTGGGATAGCCCAGTTTTTTGTTATCGGGCCCTCCAAACTGATCGGGATAGCCGTCTGTGAACATATAAAAGGTGTCCCCTTTTTCCAGTTCGAGTTTGTGACTACTGAATTGCCTGTCGGATTTGAGATCGAGACCTACAGGGATGGGATCTCCCTTTACCTTGATAAACTGGCCGGCATTGAAAACATAGAGGTTCTGGTGGGCTCCTGTAAAACTGAGTTCCCGCGTATGGGGATTAAAGATCACCAGCCCCATGTCCATGCCCATTTTGGGGTCGCTGATCTTTCCGGTGAGGTGGAGAGACTGTATCACTTTCTGGCGGAGTTCTTCCATGATGCCCTTGGTCCCACGCTTGAATGCATCGTTGATTGAGTCCTGCAAAAAGGAAATGCCCATCATGCTCATGAAGGCACCCGGAACGCCGTGACCGGTACAGTCACCGACTACAATTACGATCTGTTCTCCCACCGCCTCGACCCAGTAGAAGTCTCCACTGACCACATCCCTGGGCATGAGGTAGATGAAATGCCGGGGGAGAAGGGTGCGTATGTCCTCTTCAGCGGGTAATACGGCCTGTTGAATATGACGGGCATAGGTGACACTTTCTTTAAAAAGCTTGTTTTGCTGTTCAATCAGTTCTTTGTGTCTGGTCAGTGAAGCATGCTGATGAAAGAGTTCTTCATTCAGGGATGCGGCACGCCGGCTCTCTCTCCCGGCTTCTTCCTGTTTTTCTCTGAAGTGTTTTTCGAACTGAAGGCCGATTTTCCTCTGATAGTAAACGCTGGCATTTAGAAAAAGCATCATAATGAGCGGGGCCCCTTTGTAGAAGGGGTAAAACTCCCTTATCAGGACACTGCTTGTCAGTTTAACCGGGCTGAAGTGATCCATGAGGCTGTCGGAAATCAGCACCAGAAACAGAAAATAGACCTGGGACATCAGCAGTGGCCATCCATGCTGTTCGGGATCCAGAATCAGTATGGGGATCAGGGAAAGGGCCACTATGCCGAAGGGAGAGATGATGTAGCTTGCCTCCAGTACATAGCCGGCCAGAATCGGGAAGACGATAAGAATCTGAACGGGCAGTACGATCAGAAGGATTTTGACCAGCTTATAGCGCTTCTTTCGCATCAGGTAGAAATTTCCCAGGACAAGCAGGAGGATCAGGGCGATCCGGATTTCAGCAAAATTGAACTCAGCCCTTAGCAAGGAGGGAATCACACGGGTAAGTGCTGTCAGTACGACGGTCGATACGAGCAGGACATAGTTTATGATCCTTGTCAGAAATCGTTCTTTCTCCCGAATGGAAATATGCTTTGTGCCAGGTTTAGTCATGGCTTTCCCAAAGTTATTGATTTTACTTCAGTCGGCCAACGGCATTATTGTTCAAGGTATTTTTTAACGATCTGGTCGATAGTATGTTGATTAATAGGCTTGCTAATAAGGTCATTGCATCCCGCGGTCAGGGCGATTTCAATATCTCCGGAAAAGCTATGGGCGGTATGGGCTATGATGGGAACGTGTTTGTCTCTGCGTCGGATTTGCCTGGTGGTTTCGTGCCCGTCCATTCCCGGAAGTTTAATGTCCATCAGGATGAGATCAAAATCGGGGGACTTTTCGAAGCATTCCAGGGCCTTTTCTCCGGTTTCGGCAGTAAGTATTTCAAGCTCATGTTTTTTCAGTAATTCGATGAGCAGGCGTTCGTTTAGCTTTAAGTCCTCAACCACCATGACCCGGGGAGTGTCCGGCCCAGGCTTCACGGCATTGCCGGCTCTTGTATTTTTGGACTGTTCCTCCACGATGGCAAAAGGTGTGGTGAAATAAAAGCTGGTCCCTTTTCCTTCTTCCGATTCCAGCCAGATGCGCCCGCCCATTTTTTCAATGAAAGCCTTGGATATTGGCAGACCCAGACCGGTTCCGCCATATTTTTTCGCGATCTCCTTGTCTTCCTGGGGGTAGCTCTTAAAAAGCTCATCCTGCCTGCTCTTTCTTATTCCGGTGCCGGTGTCGCTTACAAAAAACTCGATCCAGTCGAGCTGGATGCGGTAGCCAAAGCGTATTGAGCCTGCATGAGTGAATTTGATGGCATTTTTAAGGAGGTTGGAAATAATCTGTAGCAGCTTGACCTCGTCAGTTTTTATGATGCAGTTGTCGTCGGGAAGCGCTTTTTCGAGTTTGAAATCGAGGTTTTTGTTACGGACCTGTACCGAATGCTTGAAATAAATATCCTGCAGAAAGGCATTTAGGTTGATGGGCTGGAGTTCAATTTCGATGATGCCGCTTTCGATCTTGGACATGTTGATGATGTCATCGACCAGGCTCATCAGTTGTGTGCAGCTGTTGGCCAGAATGCTGTTGTACTCTTCTTTTTCGGCTTCTGTTGAGGATGGAGAAATGAGGAGTTCCGAGAAGCCCATGATGCCATTCATCGGGGTTCTGATCTCGTGAGAGAGATTCGATAGTAAACCATTTTTCTGGCGGTTGCTTTCTTCGGCCTTTTCCTTGTCTATGCGCAACTCCTTGTTGGTGGTTTCCAGATTTTCGATTTGCTGTTTCAATTCCGTATTCAGGGTTTTGTAGTTGCGACGCGATGCACTGAGCTGCCGCATACTCTTATTTTGCAGGCGGTTGAAGAGGATGACGAGCGCCTGGGACAAAAGAATGAACAGGCTAAGGTCCCGGCCAATGGAGCTGACTTTTGTTCCCTGGTAGCTCCTGAGTCCGCTTAATTCAAGATAGGCCAGTCCCCAAATTACGAGGATACTGAGAATTGTAAGAATTACAGAAGCTCGTTTCCCGAGCAGCAGCCCCGAGAACATAATGATCAGCAGGAAGGAGATCAGGGCAGGATTTCTGATTCCATAGTCCATGAAGGATATCACTGACATGCCCCCGAAGGAAAGCACAATAAACAGATTGCTGGCCAGGGCAATTCTGTTTGTTTTGAGAATGAAGTAATTCAGGACAATTAATCCAAGAAAGCCATAGAGCAGGAGATCGGAGCGGGAAGGCTGAAAATGATAGAGGATGAGTTTGATGCTGAGAAAAAGGCCTAGCAATGCGATCAGGCTGAGCAACACCGCACCCAGTATCCGGCCCTTTTGCAGCCCCAGCACTTTCTGCTTTTTGTCCGTAGCCATTGTCGCCTTCTTGTATTCGGCCATGGTGGTAGTTATTTACTCAAATCGAGGAGCTCGACCTTACGGAATTCATAGGGATGGCTTTCCGCCTGCAGGGCGATGTAGCCGGCACTCAGCGGAGTTCCTTCGGGCATCGAAAAGCCTTCGGGGACTCCATTGCCGCCAATAATCGGATGCGTGTATTGCATGACGGTATCCCCGTTTACAATATGGTAGACAATGCTGTCGCCAAGTACCACCAGTTCGAAGCAAACCCATTCGTCACCATGATAGGTTTCCGATGTGGAAGAAATACAGTGTTGAGTAAGCAGCTCACCATCGATGTGGATATGGGTTCCGGGGGTGCAAACACTGCCTGTGGGGCGTTCTTCTTCCCCCGAGCCTCCCAGAAACTGAGCTTCGACGCTTACAGGGAAAGACTGATTGATGCCCATGCTTTCCGGAGCCTGTGCATGAAACATGACACCGCTGTTTTTGAAGGCCCAGGCCGGTCCTCCTTCAACCTGACTGCCAACCACCCGATATTCGACCCGCAGTTTATAGTGACTGAAAGGGGTTTTGTAGAAGAGGTGGCCGTATTCGCCGTTAAAGTGCTCGTAGGCATCGTAACGTGTAAGCAGCAAACCATCTTCTACGCGGAAGGTGTTCTTGTAGTTTTCGTGGAGGGGATGCCCGCTGATCTTAATGATCCAGTCGTCGATGTCGTGCCCGTTGAATAGTTGAATCCAGTTTTCATCGTCGACTTGCTTTTGCTTTTCTTTCGGAGAATTTCCACAGGCCTGGAAAAGTAAAAGAGCAATGAGGAAAGGGGTGCATTTTTTCATAGTCTCGCTTCTTATTCTCTCTTGTAAATGTAAGGAATTGTTTCCAATTCAGGTATTTATCGCTTTCCGTTATGGAAGTCTTTTAAGGATTTCGGTGGACGATGAGTCTGAAAAACGCTGATTGGCTCCCTGTTTTGGGCCTGATTTTTGTGCTGAATGCCGCTTTTGCGGAGCCCCGGACTTTAAGCGGGAGAAGTAGTCCCTGGAAGCACGCACTACCTTGGGGGCGAGTATCAGGGCCGAGATCATGGTGGGGAAGGCCATCATGGCATAGGCCCCGTCAAAGATTCCCACAACCGTTGCCAGGGTGGCCGTGGATCCCAGCGGAATGGTCAGGATGTAAAACCATTTATAGAGGTGGGCATAGCGGGTACCAAAAACAAATGAAAAACACTTTGTTCCGTAGTAGGGGAAGGAGAGCATGGTGGACAGGGCAAAAATGCTTACACAGGCTGTGAGCAGATAGGAACCGGCACCCGGAATGGCCATGGAAAAGGCCTCGGCTGTGAGGCTGATTCCGTCGGCCCCGGAATCGCTCCAGGCTCCGGTCATAATCAGGGCCAGAGCGGTCATGGTACATACCACCAGGGTATCTACAGCCGGCCCGAGCATGGCTACGAGCCCTTCCCTCACCGGCTCGCCCGTTTTAGCAGCTCCATGGGCCATGGGGGCAGTTCCTATGCCGGCCTCATTCGAGAAGGCCGCGCGTCTTACGCCGGTGATGACCAGGGCACCCAGCGCCCCACCCATTACGGCATCTGCGGCAAAGGCATCGTGAAAGATGAGGGCAAAACTGGGCCCGATTTGTCCCGGGCGCGAGAAAATGATGTAGAGCACGCTGATGACATAGAGGATGACCATGGCCGGGACCAGGGAGCCGGTCACTTTTCCGATACGGCGGATGCCGCCGAAGATGACCAGGCCCACCAGTAGGGCAACGACCAGTCCCGTGACCAGGTCGCTGCCGCTTCCTGCGGGCAGGTGGTTGGGAACCAGGACCACGTCCTGAATGATCTGGCTTAACTGATTGACCTGGAACATGGGGAGTACGCCGATCATGCCCATGAGGGCAAAGAAAACGGCCATGGGGCGCCATTTATGGCCCAGTCCTTCCACAATCACATACATGGGCCCTCCCTGAATCTCTCCGGAATCGTCCTTTCCCCGGAACATGACCGCCAGGGTACAGGTGAAGAACTTTGTGCTCATACCCAGTAGTGCGCTTATCCACATCCAGAAAATGGCCCCTGGTCCGCCCATGCTAAGTGCCAGTGCAACCCCACTGATATTTCCCATGCCCACCGTTGCTGCGAGCGCTGTTGAAAGGGCTTGATAGTGATTGATCTGCCCGGGTTCGTTCGGGTCGTCGTAGGCTCCCCTCAGGATGGCCAGGGCATGTCCGAAGTGACGGAAAGGCAGGAGTCTGGAATAGATCAGGAAGAAGATGCCTCCACCCAGAAGGAGAATGAGCAGGGGCGTTCCCCAGGCCAGGTCAGAGAACCCGGTAATCAGTTTTTCGGCAATGGAAGGCTGGTTTTGAAGGGGCTCCATATCAATCCATGATGCCCATTTGTTTCATCAAATGGGAGGCGTTCATATTTGTGGCCAGGCCGGGCCGGATTTTGTAATCGAAGCTCAGCTCCATGTCTTCAATATAGCTTTCGAAGCAGCAATTTCGGATTTTTCCCTCGTGCAGCTTTTCCATTTCACCCAGTGAAAGGTCGTGTGTGGCTATGAAGCAAATGACCGGGTATTTCAGGGCTTTTCGAATGATGCCCACCGAGCCCTTTTTCTTGTCGGTGGTATTGGTGCCCTTGAGGACCTCATCCAGGAGGATGAGCAGGGGTTTCCCTTCTTCCATTTTTTGAACGATGCGCTGCAACCTGCGGATTTCGGCCAGAAAATAGGATTCTTCATCCTTCAGGGAATCGGCGGTTCGCATACTCGAACACATGCTGCTGTAGGTCAGGCGGAAGCTGCCGGCACAAACAGGGCAACCGGTATAGGCAAGTACCATATTGATGCCCAGGGCCCTCAGGAAGGTCGATTTTCCTGCCATGTTTGCACCGGTAATTATGATGACCTTTTCCTCATCCAGGGCCAGGTCGTTGACGATCCTTTTCGAGGGAGGAATAAGCGGATGTCCCAGTCCCGTCATTTCCAGGATCTGGTCTTTTTCTTCAAACTGCGGCAGGCAGAAAGCGGGGTGGTTAAAGGCAAAACCGCTGAGGGAGACCAGGACATCGGTTTGGGCACAGGCCTCGATCCATTCTCCGGTATTGGCCCTGTTTCTCTGCTTCCAGCGCTCGAGCAGAAAGAGCATGTGGAAGTCGAAGAGGAATAAACCATTCAGAATGATGACCATGAAAAAGTTCAAACGCTGGTCGAAGAGGTTCAGCAGGCGGGACAGTTTCCGCAGCTCTTTCATGCCCTCTGAGGCTTTGGCCTGTCTTTTCCGAAGCCCGGGTTCAGCGAAGGTTTCCCCTGCCAGGATATGCAGAAGCCCTGCATAGCCTTTCAGCAGCTCGTGTTTACGGCTGATATCGGCCTGGTAGCGGTTGGTGCGGTTCAGAAAGGGAGAGAGGATGCTAAAGTTGAAGACAAGGATGGGAATGAACAAACGAAAGTAGCTGGAATCGATGATGCCTGCCAGCAGGGTGGAAAGGGAGAGGATGCTCATCAGCACTGCCAGCAAGCGTAGCCAGCGATGTTTGGCGATGTAAGAGGAGGAGGACAACCATTGCAGGATGCCGGGGAGCGCGCCGGGAGTTTCCTTCATTAATCGTCCCCTCGCGGTGAAGTCTTGTCGGAAATCTGTACGGTCCCTCATCTCGGCCACCTGTGCCTGCCTTTTCCGAACGATTTCCGGATGGTCGGGAGCAGTACACAGCCATTGAGCCAGCAAGGATTTGCCCATCAACAGGGAGGTCCGGTTGAGGTACTGGAAGAGGGAGCCCTGGCCAAAGAGATCGAGATCATGTGACCAGGCATGTGTCTTGTCGGCAAACTCGTGGCCATCGGCTTGCCTGCTGAACTCGTGTCTGAGGCAGGCCAGTTCCTCTTCGTTCAGTTTGCGTTTTTCGTGCAAAAGGGCCCGTTGTTCCTTGTGTTTATTGAAAAGGCCGACCAGAAAGAGAAAGAGGGCTGTTGAGGCTATAGCTGTTGCATAGTATGCGCTCTGTTGCTGCCTTATGGCAAGTACAATCATCCAGATGATGCCGGCACCTGCCGCAAGCCGGAGCAGGGAGATGGCATTGATTCTGCGGCTGCTGTTGGCTACGGCTTCTCTGTAGTATTCGACCTGTGCCTGATAGTGCTGTTCGGGGCTTTCTTTTCCCATTGCCTGATTTTTCCGAAAGATAGGAAAAGCGGGCTCGTATGCCCACTGCCATGAGGACATTATTCTGTTCTTTCGGGCAGGTCCTCACAAATCCCTTTTTTGCTGAATCGCAGAGGGATTCGGATGCCAATATCGAGGCTCCATCCACTGCCCTTGTAGTGAATCCGGTTTTCGGAGGGCTGTTCGGGGAAATCGTTGACTACCACAAGCTCGTCGGTCGACAGAAAGCCGTTGAGGTAGCTCAGGTAGCAGGTGGCAATCATGGGAAAGTCCATGGGCAGGACGTATTCGATTCCGGCACCAAAGCGAAGCACCGGAACATATTGCCGGATTCGGGTGGCGCTGTAGCGACTTGTTGCATTTGCGCTGCCGGTGCCTGTCGCTTGCCTGTAGCTGAATTCCCGGCTTCCACTGGCGTATTCGCCCCTGCTGAAGTGGGTCAGCAGGGAAGCACCTCCATAGACACTTGTAAAGACTTTGCCCTTGTATACATCGTACCAGTAGCGGAGCCGGAGTGGTATCTCCAGAAACAGGGGGGCTGGGGCTCTCACAAGGAGATTGTTGTCATGGTCGTACATGCTGGTATAGAAGAGGCTGGAACGCTGATAAAGCACCCCGATATCCAGGCCAAGGTTTTCCTGCAACATCATTCCCGCGTAAAGGCCTCCATGGAAATTTGCAAAGCGGAAAGGGACTCTGTTTGTCATTGGCCTGGCGCCAATGGCAGGGTTGTTGGAGAAAAAACTGCGCCACAGGCTTCCTCCTTCAGCCCCCAGGTAGAATCGCCCTCTCTTTTCTACGGCCTTTCCTTCATAGCTGCCCTGTTCGATTCGTTTTCTGATCCGAAAATCGCGGTTTTGCCAGATGTGGCTGATGGGCATGTTGATGGAAAAGCTGCTGTATAGAAGGTTTCCCCCCGAGCTGTAGTTCACGGTGCCGCTGCTTCCATCCTGGAGGAGGTAGCGGATGCTTGTGCCACCCGGGTCGCTAAAGCCCTTGAGGTAGGAGAGGCTCAGGTTGCCCTGCCATGCCCCGGCAAAACGAAGTCCCACGCTCAGCCCTATTTCCATCATGTGAAGCCGGTCTTCGCCAACGATTTGTTGCATGTCGTAACGGAGGGCCTCTTCATTTGGGCCCCAGATGAAGGAGGAAGTTGAATAGCCGCCTTCCCTGCTTACAAGGCCAAAAACATATCCAAGTCGCGGGGAAAAGCTGAGCGGGAAGGTGGTCGGTTGTACCCTGAATTCGGCCCTGAGGGGGAACATAAGGGAGCTGTAGGCATATTGCCTGGAAGTGTGTGGGCGTTTGTCGACCAGGTCAACGCCCTCGTTCACAGCCAGGTATACTGCGCCTACCATGAGGTTGAGATTCCGGCCGATTTCCTGCCCCAGATAGATGCCCCCCAGGCTGCCAGGTACACTGGCATGACTGAAGAGTTGGGCCTGGTTTGGCTTCAACATATTCCAATGCGTTCCGCCTTCCACTCCTATGTAGGTAAGGTGCTGGGCAAGCAGGTGCTGGCAGAGCAGGGCCAGTACGAGAATTACGAAAATTTTTTTCATAGCGTATCCGGCAAGATAAGCAATTTCTCAGAAGCTCAGTATATGCACTGACTTATCGTCAGGGCTTGCTGAAAAACAGAAGGATATATGAACA
>PDRI01000061.1 GCA_002748055.1 Bacteroidota bacterium
ACCAGCCTGGTTCTGGCTTCAGGTTTTGAAGTTGTGAAGGCCAACGCTCTGAAGGTCTTTATCATTATGCTCTATAGCCCTGTTGCTCTGGTGGTCTTCTTTGTTCACGGGGATGTAGATATTTGGATGGGGCTTCTGCTTGCAGCCGGAAATATGACGGGGGCCTATCTGGCTACGCGAATTGCCTTAAAGAAGGGGGCGGTTTTTATCCGTTGGTTCGTGCTGGCAGCCCTGCTGATTGCCTCACTCAAAATGGTGGTGGATGTGATCAGGGCTCTATGATGTAGCGGATCCAGCCGGTTTGCTGGTAGGGGGCATTTTGGTCCATGGTGAAGCGACTGCGTTTTGCTGCAGCAACAACCGTGTTCCAGATGCAGTTGTCCTGGTAGGTTGCTTCAGTGACCACTGCGCTGATGACCTTTCCGTTACGGTCCACTTTTATCTCAACCTTAACAACGATTCGCTGGGTAACACTACAGCCGGAGACATTGGGTTTGGGCAGGGAACCAAGGGCCTTTCGATCCCCAAGGCCATAATTGCCGGCATTGTTGCCCAGTCCGCCTCCGGTGCCATAGTTATCGGCTCCTGCCGAGCCTGTGCTTACGCCCTGGTTTCCCGATCCTCCGGCAACACCTTGTGAGCCATCTCCTTCACCAACGCCCTTTTTCCCAAAGGCACTGCGTCCCATGTTGTTCAAACGCCTGGCTTTTTTCTCCCTTTCCCGGGCAATGCGTTCCTGTTCCAGTCTCTCCCGCTCAATTCTTTCCCGTTCAATTCTTTCCCGTTCCAGACGCTCCTGTTCCTGGCGTCGTTCCCTTTCAATGCGTTCTTTTTCGATGCGTTGCCGCTCAACTTCCTTTGGATCGGGTTTGGGGGTTTCCACTACCCGTGTTTCTTCCAGATCCTGGGTTTGGTCGGGCTTAGCGACGGGTTCTGCATAGCTGGGTTCAGGCGGGGCAGTTTCAGCTACCACGCTTTCCTGAACCACCGGAAGGTCGGGATCACCTGCATTTTCTTCATCTCCACTGGGTTCGAACTGACCAAAACCACTGTCGTCGGTGCCAAAATTTACCAGGATGCCCTCCTCTTCCGGGGGCGGATCGGGGAAGGTAAGCCCGGCGAAGATCATCAGGGCAAGCAGGAGCCCGTGATAGATGATGGTGGCGATAAGTCCTCTTCGACTGATTTTCATAACAATACGCTATGACGGTTGCGTTCCCAGTATGACTTTGTAGCGGTTTCGCTTTGCGATTTCAAGAAAGGTAAAAACCTCCTCCATGTTCAGTGTACGGTCGGCGTTCAGCCTCACCGTGGGTGCTTCACCGTAACCTTCCAGCTTTTTCTGAAGGACGGATTCCAGTTCCGCCAGGCTGTATACCTGATCATCGACCCAGATGTTCTTACTGTTGTCGATGGAAACCACCAGTACCGGATTGGCCTGGGTCTGGTTGTTGCTCTCGGGCAAAGAAACATTTTGGGAAGCAGGCACAACCAGGGTTGAAGTGATCATGAAAAAAATCAGAAGAAGGAACACAATGTCGGTCATTCCGCTCATACTGAAATTCTTACTGGTCTTATTTCTGGAGGTAATGGCCATTACAACTGTTTGAGTACCACGGTGTAATCCCTGTCTGCTGCTACATTCATCACTTTTACGGCATCCCCGACAGAGACCCTGGGAGAGGTGACGATTTTGATGGTTGGGTCGGGGGTACCCAGAAGTTTTCGTTCCAATACTGCGCCAAGCTCTTCCAGCTGAACCGATTTCCCGTCAACGGTTACCCGGCTGTTGCTGTCTATGGTTACCGTGGGAATGACGGATTCGCCGGCGACTGTCATCTGACTGCTGCTGGGTAAGAGCATTTTCAATGCATTGGGGGCAATCAGGGTAGAAGTAAGCATGAAAAAAATAAGCAGGAGAAACACAATATCGTTCATGCCCGAGTTAGCAAAATTATCCAGTACCCTGTTTCTCGGCTTGAGTGCCATTGCGTTCTATTTTGCCGGTTCGTTAAGCAGATCGATGAATTCAGAGGCTCCGGCCTCCATATTGTTAATCACCTTATCGACACGTGCCACCAGAATATTGTATGCAAAGAATGCGATGATTCCAACAATTAGTCCGGCAACGGTGGTGATCAGGGCGGTGTAAATCCCCCCGGAAAGCTCACCCACATTGATGTTGTTCCCGGCGGTTGACATCTGGTGAAAGGCCTGAACCATCCCGATAACTGTACCCAGGAAACCAATCATGGGGGCCCCGCCGGCAACTGTGGCAAGGGTAGGGAGGCCCTTCTCCAGCTTGTAGACTTCCAGTCGCCCCACATTCTCAATGGCTGCATTGACATCATTCAGGGGGCGTCCAATGCGGCTGATTCCCTTTTCAATCATATTGGCAACAGGGTTGTCAGTCGACTGGCAAAGCCCACGCGCCGCGTCAACCTTTCCGCTGGTAATGTGGTCCTTGATTCGGTTCATGAAATTCTGATCGATTTTGGAAGCCCGTTTGATGGCTACCCAACGCTCGAAAAAGATATAGACGGCGATAAAACTCAGGATGACTATGGGCACCATCACCCAGCCTCCTTTGATAGCCAGGTCGATAAAGGACTCACTTGATGTGCCCTGAACGGCTGCCGTATCAATGCCTGTCACTTGAAGAAAAACCATGCTGATCGTGTATTGAATTTTCGCTGAAGTTATAAAAAATAACGGGATATACGCTTGCTTAGTATATCCCGTTATCACGATTTTCTCTCGCTCAAAGCAGAGGAGAAAAGCTTGTATTGCCTAGTGCAGTACCAGCGATTGCAGGTAGTATGCACCGGCTCCTGCCAGGTAACCCAGAAGGGCCAGCAGCGAGATCTTTTTCATGTACCAGATGAAGTCGATGCGTTCCATACCCATGGCGGCAACACCGGCAGCAGATCCAATGATCAGGATGCTTCCACCTGTACCTGCACAGTAAGCCAGAAACTCCCAGAAGAGCCCGTCCTGAACGAAGTAGTGGGCATATTCAAGGGCGGCCGGGTCGGTGATTGCAGCCAGGGAGGCGGCATCCTCGATGGGATACATACCCATGGAACCAGCCACCAGAGGCACGTTGTCGACGATGGCCGAGAGTACACCAATGGCCAGGTCAATCAGGAAGATATTCCCCAGGTTCTCGTCGAGCCATTGGGCCAGTACGGCCAGCTGACCGGCACTTTGAAGTGCAGCAACAGCCGAAAGAATACCAAGGAAAAAGAAGATGGTGGGGGTGTCCACGTGTTTCACGATGTGGATCACTTTCAGTTTTTTCTTAACCTCATCGGGTTTCTTCGCGTGCAGAAGCTCTGTCACCATCCAGATGATCGAGAGTGAGAGCAGCATGCCCATGTATGGCGGCAGGTGAGTTATGGTCTTGAAAACCGGAACGAAGAGCAGGCCGGAAACACCAAGAATGAGAAGCAGGCGCTGTTCAAAGGGCTTGGTATGGATTTTTTCGTTCGGATCTGCATCGGGACGCTCAACATTTCCTTTCATGGTGATGCTCAGCACGGACAGGGGAACAATCATGGTAATCAGGCTGGGGCCGATCACGCGGGTGATAATGGCACCTGTGGTTACCTGTCCACCGATCCAAAGCATGATGGTGGTGACATCGCCAATGGGTGACCAGGCTCCACCGGCGTTGGCAGCAAGTACAATCATGGAGGCGAAAAACCATTTGGTTTCTTTGTCCTTGATAAGCTTCCTGAGCAGGGCTACCATTACGATGGTGGTGGTCAGGTTATCAAGGGCAGCCGACATGAAAAAGGTGAGGAAGCTCAGAATCCACAGCAATTTTACCTTGTGGGTAGTTTCGATCTTGTCGGTGATGACTTTGAAACCATTGTGCTTGTCGATAACCTCAACGATGGTCATGGCTCCCAGAAGGAAGAAGAGAATCTCCGAGATTTCACCCAGGTGGTGGATGATTTCGTTGTGCACAATGAAGTGACGCATCGCTTCAACACCATGCTCAGCTTCTCCGTGTCCGTGACCTTCGGCAAGGAAACTGTTCCATGATCCGCTCAGTCCGGCAGTAAAGATTTCAAAAGCGCCAAAAATGTACAGAACCCACAGCAGACTCCCGATCATCAGGGCCGGGACGGCCTTGTCAACGCGCAGTGGGTGTTCCAGGGCAATGGCAACATAGCCCAGAACAAATACGACGACCATTACAATAAACATATTCTCGATTTTAGGTTGTAAAAAAAGAAAGCCAAATATAGAAAAGTTTTAAGCATCGGGGCTGTTTTCCTTCTACTTTTTCTTCTTCTTCTTTTTACGATTTGTGAGGCCCTCTTTGTATCTCAGGAGCAAGCTGTTTAAATCATCAAAATCTTCGCGGTACGAAACCCCTACACCCTGCTTGTAGGTTGCAAGATCGGAGAACAGCAATTCGTCCCTTGAGCGGTTGAAAGCGATTAAGCTTACATTGTCTGTTACCCGGAATTCTAGGTCAAGGTCACCCACCACATACGGATTCCCGTTGGTGGAGATATTGCTTTCCTGGCCACCAACATCGAGGTTGCCCGAAATGATTACACGATCGTCGAGAAGCTGGGTCGAGAGGGCTACTTCCACCTCGTCGCTGCTTACCTGATCGCCCGGCCGGTAATTAATCCCGATATCAAAGTCATCGCTGATCTGGGATAGCCAGTTGCTGAGTTGGTTCGAAAGCAGTTCACTGGCCGTGATTCCTGCCAGATTGCCCGAGCCTTCTGTCACACTTTGATCGCTGTAACCACCTACACTGTAAAAGTTATTGATGACCAGCAGGGACAGGAATTGCCTCATGAGTTCTTCATCGGTGGAGGTGCTGTTCTCGAGCAGATTGCGGGTTTCAGGGTTGGCAGTCGGCATTTCAATTCCGGTACTGATAGAGGGGGACTGAAGATCGCCCTGCAGGCTTAGGTGACATTCAACCGGCAGGCGTTTATTCAGGTTCCAGGCTTCTCCTTCACTGCGGTCGCCGGGCCAAAGATTCAGCGGGGCACAGCGGGTTCCATAAATGGCCTTTAGGTCGATTTTGGCATTGGTTGGGGAGCCGCTGAAGGAAATTTTTCCTCCCGGCTCAATCTCAAAGCGCTTGTTGATCACATTTTGCAGGGTGAACAAATAGTCTCCGCCCTGTAATTCCACATCCCCGTAAAGCTGAAAACCATCACTTCGATCCAGCTTCATGCGAAGGCTACCCTTGCCATTTGTCTCGATGATATCTCCAACCTTGGGGTCGAAGATCAGTTGCACCCTGGCATCGGGGGTAATGTCTATGGCCAGGTCGAGGCTTATTCCACCCAGACCTGAAGATGGATAAGCACCCTGGTTTACAGCCTTTTCTTCTTCTATAAAGGTGATGAAATCGGAATGCTTCACTTCACTGGCATTGTAGAGGGGGAGAAAGAAACGGGAACGATCTCCGGTTCCTGCCTTAATCGTGAAGTGAAGGGCCGAAAAGGGGCCTTCTATCCCCACAGTCCCACTTCCGAAAATCGTTCCGTAAAAGGTCTCATTCTGTCCGGCCCTGGTATTCAGGCACAGGATATTGTCTGCAGCAATATTGAGTTTGCATCGAAAGTCTTTCAAATAGTCGGAGCTAATTGAACCGCTGGCCCTGGCCAGATGTCCATAGCTGTCGCTTAGGCTGAAATCGTCGAAATAGAGGTTGTTATTGAACACCCGGATCTCGTCCGAAAACCGGTAAGGGACATTCGAAAAGGAGAGCAGGCCATACCCGTCGATGACAGCTATTGAGCCATTTAATTCGGGTTCGCCTAAGCTTCCGTTTAGCTTTAAATCGAGCTTGAGATTGCCTGAGGGCTTCTCAATAACAGTGCTCAGATAGGGGGCCAAAATGCGTAAATCCACTTGCCTGAGAGCTGCCTCAAAATCGATGGAGCCGGAGGCAGGTGTATAGTAGCCCGTGATCTGGTTTTGAGCCTGATTCCCTCTGAAGCTTGCCAGATCCATATAGATGCTGTTCATGTCTTCGTCCCAACTGGCGTTCAGCCGCGTTTTCCCAAGCAGGATGTCGTTTACCCGGAGGGTGTCAACATGCAGATCGGAGAAGAGGAAGGGCTTTTCATCAAGCCGCTTGTAGTTCAGGTCGCCGGAAATGAAGCCCCCCAGCTTTGCGGGCATTCCGCTAAGCCGGGAAATACCCGCTAAATCGAGTTTACGAACCTTCATTCCAAAATTCCGGTCACCCCCGGAAGCGAGCCTGGTATGAGCCATGAGTTGCCGGCTGCCGCTCTCGATAAACAGGCTGTCGAGAAGAAATACCTTCCGGTCCCACTCCATGCGTGCCGGGTAAATCTGCCACGGCTCGTTTCTCACCATGATGTCTGTGGGACTGAGGTCGATCACAAAACGCCTGTCGGTCGAATCCTCAGCCAGGAAAAATGCATTGAAATGAAGCTCTCCGGCATATGAGGGTTGCGCATGGTTGTCCCAGGAAATACGAAGTCGGGCGGTATCATGCTTCACCTTAAAGGAAAGTTCCTGATTCTCGAGGGCATAGGACTTGCCGAATCCCAGGCTGTCGGCCTTTAGATCCAGTGCAAATTGCCGGGGGCTGATATCCGAGTTTAGTCTCAGATTATACAGGTGATTGCCGTAAGCCGAAAAACCCGGGAACCAGGCCGAACTTTGAATCCTGTCCGATAGTGGCTGATAAAGCCCTGAAATCACTGCCCCGTCGGCCACCTGGAACGATGGAAGGAAAAAATCCAGCAGCGAGTTGATTCTTTTAAGATTAATATGGTAAAAGAAGCGATTCAGGCTGTCGGGAGGCGGAGGGGGCCCCGGTTGGATGTCGATGTAGTGTTCCGCAAGATTTTTCAGTGCAGCAGGAAGACTTGAGAGCTTAAAACGGCCTCCAATGGTGGCATCAAAGAGGCCCGAGTTAATTGTGATACCCGAGCTGTCTGCATTTTGCAGACTTGTCACCTTCATATCGTAGAATTGTAAAAGCTGGTCCTCTCTTTCAAAGAGACTGTTGATGAGGTGAATCTCTCCGTTCAGCTCATCAATGTTGTTTCCCGAAACATCGGTTTTAATCAGAAAGGAGGCAAATGAACGGGGATCATCACTTCCCAGATTGAGGAAATAGGGCCTTGCGCGTGCCACATCGGCCGTGAACTTATAAGAAGGAATGTCTCCGCTCATATCCATGCGGCCCTTGAAGTCCATCCTGATATTCGGGTCATTTACCCTGAATCCGCCATCGAAGGTTTCATTGCTGAAGGCACCATCGACCACAATGTTGGAATAGGCATAGCCGTGAAGCTCGAGGGTATCCACAATTCCCCGCAAATCTGCATCTAGCCGGTTCTGGAAAAGACGTCCTTTGGTTTCGATATCCATATCGAGCCCCCCAAGCAGCTTCTCCTGCCTGAGAAAGGTTCCGAGGTTGAAATTCCGGGTCCGGAGTCGTCCCATGAAGTCGAGGCCATTCAGGCTGTCGGGTTCAAAGCTCAGATCCATGAGCATTTTTCCCATATCGCTGATTAAAAGTCCGTTGGCGACGAATTGATCCGGATAGCCGGTAAACCTTCCCTCAAAATCGAGATTTCCCAGATTGCCCCAGGGATAGGAAACCGGCCTGTTGGAATCGCGGACGCCATTGAAGATGTCTTCAATATCCCTCACCGAACTGTGCAGTTCCCTGAAATTGAGGTCCATGAAGGTGTTTTTTATCTCGGGCAATCCGATTGATCGGAAATCAAATGCGAGGGTGCTGTTGTCATCAATGGTGAGAAGGAGATTCTTACCTCGTAAATTGTTCAGTCTTCCGTGGATGAATCCATCGAGCAGGATCCGTCTGAATGGCAAGTCAAGCCCGGGGATAAAATAAGCCAGGTCACTCATGGCCAGCTCGGATTGCGACGACGCAAAATCCAGGTCGACGGCTTTTGAGAAGCGATTAAAATCCCTGGAGTGCGAATAATTGAAGAAAAGACGCTGAACATGCAAATCCGAATCCCGCGTTTTGATGTCAACTGAAGCAAAGTGCATATGGTGTTTGCTGATTTCGAGTCTGGATCTGAGGTTGATGATGTCGAAACCCGAAATCTCATGTCCCTTAAGGGAGATGATATCCATGCTCACCGTGTCTCTTGCACTTTGAAGGTTCTTTACCCTGACCTGAAGGCCTTTCAGGTGCAGGTCGCTAAAGTTAACCCCACTGTCCACTGTTTTCTTTTCATCGTAGCTGAGGGAGAAGCGACTGTCGATCAGCTTAATATCAGCAAAGTAAAGCCTGGTTTTTAGTTCTGGAGGAACGTGGGGATGCTTCAGCTTGTCGATCAGATACTGGAGACTGATTTCTTTTGTGCTGTCCAGGGTGAAGTTGACGTAGGCATTCTCAATGACAACCGATTTAAAACTATAGCCTTTTTCTTTATCCGGCTGCAGCTTTTTGAGCCGTACTTTGGCCAGCTCAGCGTAAATGAGGGTGTCTCCATCCTGGTCCGAAAGGTAGAAATCCCTTAACTGGATTCGTTTAAAAAAAGAATAGTTGACCGAGGATACGCTAAGCTGGACGTCTAAGTCTTCGGCGAATTTTGAAGTCAGGAAATTGCTCACGGTGGTTTGAACCTGTCTGTTTTGGAGGAAAAGAAGGGAGAATGCAGGTATTGCAAGCAGAACCAGCAGGAGGACCAGACCTATTTTCGCTATCTTTTTAATACTTTTGCTTTCTAAATTCCTGAACGTAGCAAAAATAAAAAAAGTTGCCATGGGCGCCGTTATACTTGGTATTGAATCCTCCTGCGACGATACATCAGCAGCCCTTATTGAAGGCCGTAAGCTTTTGTCGAATGTCATTGCCTCGCAGGAGATTCACCACAAATACGGAGGGGTGGTGCCCGAACTGGCTTCAAGGGCGCATCAGCAAAACATCGTTCCCGTGGTCGATCACGCCTTGCATAAAGCCGGTGTGGGCCTTTCGGATCTGGATGCCATTGCCTTTACCAGAGGACCTGGTTTGCTGGGGTCTTTGTTAGTCGGAACCTCTTTTACCAAAGGCCTTAGTGCTGCCCTGGATATCCCGATGATAGAGGTCAATCACCTGAAAGCACACATTCTGGTTCATTTTCTCCGGGAAGAAGGTCGGTTGACAGACGAACCTTCGTTTCCCTTTCTCTGTCTTTTGGTCTCGGGTGGGCATTCGCAGCTTGTTCTGGTCAGAAACTACGACCAGATGGAAATCATTGGTAAAACCATTGATGATGCGGCAGGCGAGGCCTTTGATAAATGTGCCAAGTTGATGGATCTACCCTATCCCGGGGGGCCCCATATCGACAGGCTGGCCGGGGAAGGTGATCCGAAGCGCTTTCGCTTCAATCGCCCCCGGATCGATGGATTCGACTATTCCTTCAGCGGCCTGAAAACCTCTTTTTTGTATTTTCTGCGCGATGAACTCAAAAGGGATGCTTCGTTCATAGAAAACAACAAGGCCGACCTTGCTGCTTCCCTCCAGCATACCATCATCGACATACTTCTCCAAAAGCTGGTGCCTGCCGTAAAGAAAACAGGTGTGAGGGAAGTGGCCCTCGCTGGTGGAGTGTCTGCCAATTCGGGGCTCAGGGCAGCATTGGAAGCCGAAGGCAGGAAGCGGGGATGGAAGCTTTTTATTCCCCCCCTTCGGTTTACAACCGACAATGCTGCAATGATCGCCATCGCCGGCCATTTCAATCATCTTGCGGGACGTTTTGCCGAGGACGATATATCTCCCCAGGCCCGGATGTATTTTTGAAAAAATAACTATCTTCGAAATGACTAACAGGTCGCAGGAATGGATAGACTAGAGTTCCAACCTACTCAAAAAACTCCATACGTTCTTCTTGACCCCGCAGGTACCCTGCGGTTCAGGGGGAGGTCGATTCCTGAGGATGTTTCCTTGTTTTACGAGGACATCCTTGACTGGGTCATTGCCTTTGCGTCTTCGCCTCCCGCGAAAACCACCGTTGATATTGAAATGGAGTATCTGAACAGCGGTACTTCAAAGTATATGCTCAGGCTTCTGAAAAAGCTTAAAGAGGTGGAGTCCGATGGCTATGGCCTCCACATCAACTGGGTTTATGAAGCAGGGGATGACGACATTCTTGAACGGGGCGAGTACTATGCCTCCATCCTCGACCTGGAGATCAATTTCGTGGAAGTCGAGTAATCCGGCCTAATTCATCAGAATTTTCCCGAGTTTTTTCCAGTATGCCCTGTGGAAGCTGTATGCGGCATCGTTGCGTATATGCTCGGCAAATGAGGCTTCTGTTCCGCAGCTTTCCCTGTGCTTGATCGAAGGATCGAAGAGCCCGGGTTTTTCGGGATGGAATTGTACTCCAAATACATGCGGGTAGCGGCGATGCTCAATGGCTTCGATGATGCGGCCATCATCGGACCATGCAGCAACAGTCCATCCGGGCTGCAGGTTTTCCAGGGCCTGGTGATGGCTGCTGAGTACAAGGGGGGTTCGGATGCCGGCTGAAGTGGAAGCCAGGTTGTCCCTGAAATCAATAAAGGTTCCTTCTTCAATTCTGATTTTATGAAAGTGGTAGGAGCTAAGGTGGCTGCAATCATGGCTCAGCCTTGCCCCATAGTTGCTGTGCATCTGATCGGGGGGCAGATCCAGAATATCTTCCACGGTCCAAAGTCCATATACCTCGCTGGGAATGTCCTGTATCATTGTTCCGCCACTGGCTACATGCATGGTTTGCATGCCCAGACAGATTCCGCTGATCAGGTAGTCGGGCTTTTCCTGCATCCAGGGCTTGTGCGCTTTGTTCCGGGGACTGCCAAGGAGATGGAACAGATAGGAGAGTTCCATGTAGTGCCGGTAAGGGTCAGTGACAGAGGTAAGCAGGTGTAATTCTTCGCCATAGCAATGTGGCGGGATGTCTGGACCTCCCATGAAGAGCGCTCCCTTTGAGCTCCGAAAAAGGGTTTCAAACTGTTTTGAACAGGCATTTTTCTGCCAGAGCTTTCCGGCTTCGAGCTCGCCTTCGACCTTTTGAATGCTGAGCCGGCTGTCCGGATGTTCAAAAAGGTAAATGGCCGACAACTGATAGTCATAGTTTTCATCTTTATGGAAGACGCCCTGGATATGGAAATTCGAAAGGGGGAACAATTCTTCATCGATGAGCGTTTTCACCAGTTCGAGATTATACGCTGTCGGGTGAAAGAGAAGGAGGGTGTCGGTGGCCCTGCAAATCGCCGATACACCGAGGACGATAAATAAGCTAAGAATGGTTTTTTTCATCATGCGACTATTGAAGAAGGTCAGAAAGTCTTTCGCTGAAGAACCTCAGATTCTCGCGGGTTTCTTCGTCGAGTTTCCTGGCTGATATCTTTCCGGCACAGACTTCCTGTAGAAAATTCGAAGCCAGTATAGCTCTTGAGTAATTGTTATCGTGCAGGTAGTCGGAGTTGCGGACAGTAATCCCCTCCCTGACCTGAACAATGTGTTTTTTAAAGTCGATGGTAGAGAACAGATCCTCGGGTTCGGGGAAGCCGTCGAGCAGGATCAACTGCTCATTGGCCAGATCGATCTTATTGTCGAAGAGGTCTTTACGGAGATTTTCATGAACCGCTCTTTCCTCGCTGTTGTCGAAGTTCAGGACAATGTAATCCAGTCCCCAACCAATCAGAATATTAACCATCATATGAATACTCTCCCCACCGGAGGCGGGCAGGAAATAGCATTCCTTTTTGCAATCGCTCAGTCTGGCCATGGCCTTGAGGAAATAGTACGAAGCCAGGTCCTTTACAATCACGTTGTTATAGGATTTAATGATCTCCTGTTGATTGAGCCGTGCTCCCATGGTCGCATAGATTGGCGAGAGGGTGTCTGCGGTGGCCGAACCCAGACTTCGCGCACTGAATACAAGGGTTTCACTGTTCAGATCATCTTCAATCGCCCTTTGTACAGCCAGAATCCGATAGAGCTTGTTGACATCGATCAGATGCGGAGAATGTGTTGTATAGATAATCTGCATGTTTTCTCTGATATCGTCGAAAACAGCCAGTACATCCTCCTGTGCCCTGGCATGCAGACTGACTCCGGGTTCGTCGATGAGCAGTACTTTGTTGTGCCTGCTTTTGTCCATAGCCGTAGCTTTTAGCTCGAGAAAGAAGGACAGGAACCACCTTACCCCACGGCTACGTTGTTTCGGATAGAGTCGTTCTTCCTCGTCCTTAATCCAGAATTCGATGTAGGGCTTCCCGCTTTTTTCCGGGTTGGTGTGGTCGTAGTGGGATAGTTCGAAGTTGATTTTTATTTTGTTGTTTTTCCCTAAATTCTGTCTCCAGAAATCCTGAAAGTTGAGGCTGAGTTCTCCGTTTAGTTTTTCAATTTTTTGTTTCAGAATGCGGCTCGAGGGTTGCTGAAAGAAGGAATACTCCAGCCCTGTGATGGTTAAAAAGTTAATGGCTGCTTTGTAGCCTTCGGCCTGTTTATTGGCCCTGATGACATCTTCCAGGTCGATTCTGTTCGGAAGCAGAGAGGAGAAGTCCTCGAACAATTCAAAATCGGGTGTAATTTTAAAGGCTTCTTCCGCTAAAGCACGCGACGAATAGTATTTTTTTCTTTCAGCAATTTCCTTTTGTGCAGCTTCATGGGCCTTCTTAGCTGAAAGGCCGTTAAAAACGTACTCAAGTGCAAGCATTTGGATCTCCTGATCGTCTTCGAGCCTGAGGATGTCCGCTTTTAATTTATCGATTTCGGAGCGGTGTATTTCTTCCTTAATTTCGGCTGCGCGCTGTTCCTTTTCACTTGCATAAAGCCCGGTCATTTGCAGGATGTGTCTAAGGCCCTCCTGGGCTGTGCCCAGGGCCTTTTTACAGGATGCAATGCCTTCCGAAATTTCGTCGAGTTTCCGGCTCGAGAGGGCCTTCTTTTCCAGGGCATCCAGGATGTCCTGCTTTTCTTCGAGTTTGGTTTTCCTGGTCTGCAGGGCTTCATTGAGTTTAGCCAGGAGCTCTTCTTCAACATCCAGTTCCTTTCTGGCTACTCCCTTCTTCTCTTTCGGGGAGAACAGGCTTTTGCTTTTTTTCAATTCGGCCATGCGATGATGAACTGAACTAATCTTTTCCTGCGTGAGCTTTAGCTCATCGGCTGCCCGGTCTCTTTCCAGAATAGCCCTTCTGGTTTCATCCTTAAGCCCTTGTAGATTCTTCTGAACCTTCGATTCCCTTTCCTGTATCTTTTCCGTAACTTGATCGAAATGGCCTTTTAATTCCTCTCCCATAAGCATATGCGAATCCATATCATCTTCCCAGATTCGGGTTAGCGACAGGGTCTTCAATTCGGGCAGCAGACCACGGATTTGCGCTTCGACCCTTTTCAGGTTCAGGTGGTTTTCGAGTTCTCCTTTCTCCAGCCTGAATCGGCAGGAAACCTTTGGCATCGAGAGGTCGCTGCGAAGCATGTCCTCAATCAGATGGCCATCATGGAAGGCTTTCAGGGCCTCCAGAATCGAGGTCTTTCCGGATTCGTTCTGGCCGATTAAACTCGTAATGTTGTCATGAGCCAGTTGTTGCCATCCGGTGTCCACAATCGATCGGAAATGTTGAATTCTGAAAGCGACAAGTTTCATAGTCAGGAGGGTTTAGAGGAATTTAATGCCAAATATGAGGATGTCGTCTACCTGCGGATAATCGGCTTTCCAGCCTGTCATGACTTTTCTGAGTTCTTCTTTTTGATCGGCCACAGGGAGGGAAGATATGCGGATTAGTAACTCTTTAAACGGACCGTACTTAAATTTCTTGTTCAGGGGGCCTCCAAACTGGTCGGGATAGCCGTCGGAAAAGAGATAAACCATATCACCCGGGATAAGCTCCAGGCTGTGATTCGTGAAGGAGTTCTCTTCACGGGCATTGATGCCAACGGGCATTTTATCGGCCTTTATCTCGGTAAGTACCTGTTTACGAATACGGTAGAGTGGATTGTTGGCGCCTGCATATTGCAACTCCCGCTTTTTCGTATCGTAAACCACCAGCCCCATATCGATGGCATCCTTGTTTTCCAGTTCGTCGCCCCGTTGGTGCAGGGCCTTCATCACCCTTTCCCTGAGCAGATTCAGAATCCTGGCAGGTATATAGGGTCCGCGAGCACTCAGAATCTCGTTCAGAAAGCTCACCCCCATGATGCTCAACAGGGCACCGGGAACGCCATGTCCCGTACAATCGCCGGCTGCTGCAATGATGTAGTCCTCTTTTCTGGAAACATAATAGAAATCGCCGGATACAATGTCTCTGGGCAGATGGAGGATGAAGTGTTCCTTCAGGGTATTGTCCAGATAGCGCTTATCCGGAAGCACAGCCTGCTGAATGAAAGAGGCGTATTTCAAACTGGCCATCAGTTCTTTCCGCTGAATCAGAAGGGTTTCACGTGATAAGATTGATCCACTCATGTTTACTCAAGACTTATACCTATAACAAGAATGTCGTCGATTTGTGCCTGCTGCCCCATCCAGCTTTGAAGTGCTTTTTCGAACAAGGCAGCCTGCTCCTTTAATGCAGTCGCCTGCATGTCCAGAATGAGCCTTTTAAAGTTTTTCGAAAGGAATTTCTTTCCCCGCGGCCCGCCAAACTGGTCGATATAGCCATCGGAAAACATATAAACCCTGTATCCTTCATTTGGGATGTCTCTGGCATTGAAGGGCATGGTTTTTTCCGAAATTCCGATGGGCATTTTATCGGCTTGTATCTGCAGGAGCAGGTGGCTGTCGTTGTGGATGGCCCCACGAGGAAGCTTTAAGGGCTTAGCAGCCTTCACCCGGGCCAGTTCTGTGTCGTTTAGCGGCCTTACCAGGTAGAGGGGGTTATAGGCTCCTGAAAACTGCAGACTTTTGGTTTCTGTATCTATGGCTATAAGGGAGAGATCCATGCCGTCCTTTGAGGATTCAGCAATACCTTGCCCGCTTTGTTTAAGGGAGGTAATCACCTGCTCACGAAGGCGTTCCAGAATATCGTCTGTTCTTGACACTTTGGATTTAAGGATGATTTCTTCCAAAAAGGAGATGCCCAGCATGCTCATAAAGGCACCCGGTACACCATGTCCGGTACAGTCTGCAGCCACTACATAAAGCTTGCCGTTGAGTGTTCCCATCCAATAAAAATCGCCGGATACAATTTCGCGAGGTTTGAAGAAAATGAAGTGTTCGATCCCATGCAGGTCCATGAGCCGGTCGGGTGGGAGCAGGGCACGCTGGATGCGGCTCGCGTATTCGATGCTGTCTGTCAGCTCCTCCTTTTGTTTTCTGATTTCTGCTGTCCTTTCCGAAATGATGCCTTCGAGCCGGATGTTTTCCTGCACCAGCCTCCTGGTATAGAGCCTGGTGATGAGATAAACCAGCATTATTCCAAAAAGGAAGTACATGATCAAAAAGATGCGGGTGGCGTACCATGGACGCAGGATGGTAAAGGCATAGGAGGCTGGGAGGCTCTCAATACCGTAGATGTTTTTTGCCTTGACCTGCATCTCATAGCTCCCCCAGCGCAGGTTGGTGAAATTCTGCTCTGCCTTGGAACTCCATTCCGACCAGCTTGTGCTGTTTCGCTTGAAACCCAGCAGACGGTAGCTGTATTCAAGCTTGTTCTCTTCTTCAAAACAGGGGGCGGACCATTTGAAAAACAGGTCATTATAGCGGAATTCAATGTCTGGCCTGTTTTCCGGAGCCTGCGATTTGCCCAATAAACGCTGTCCCCCGGAGCCTCCCAGATGGTGGCTCCCAAAAAAGATGAGGGAGTCGTTGTTGAGCCTAACCTCCCGAATGAGGGCCCGGAAGGGGAGGGAATCACGCTTGGATATGTGCTTGTTGAAATGGTAAAGCTCGTCGGATTTGCTGAACCAGACCCCCCGCTCATCTTCGCAAAAGACATCGGCAGAGGCATTTGGCAGACGCTTAAAATAATGTGTGTATTTTTCCGACATCACTCCGCCTTCCTCCTGAATCATCATCTCCATCCAGCCCTGCTGCTCATTGTCGAAGGAGAGCCAGAAGGCATTTCCGTCGTAATGAAAAGCCCTTATCTGGTTGCTTCCCGGCGGAAGCAGGGGGTTGAAGACGGTGTCTGGAAAGAAATGGTCTTTTTCGGCATCAAAGCGGAAGAAGCCCTGCCTCGATCCCACAAGGACTTCCTGGCTTTTGGGATCGATAAAAACCAGGTTGTCTTCGTCTGTGGGCAGCCCTTTACTGCTGTCATACTTAAACCCGGTACTCAGCTTACTCCCCGCCAGATCAACTGCTAAAACGAACAAGGGTGCGGTAATCCATATACGGCCCTTTCCGTCACAGGCCAGTCTGTGAATGATGTCGGTCTGGAGGTTCCTGAAACGGGCATTTTCACGCCATTTCCCCTCCAGATATTGAAGTTCCACTAACTCGCTCAGACCGGTGTAAATAATGTCATTGCGTTGAGGGTGCTGTGCAAAATGCTCACAGGCATATTCTTCCAGGTCGGCTTTTTCTTCCGGCGGATTGATCACATTCTCGCTGAGTTTACTTAGCTGGTGATGCTTATCCAGAATATAGGTTTCCCGGTCGGTTGAAACAAGCAGCAATTCTTTTCCGGGTATGGGTTTGGTCACGTGCAGGCTCCAGATCTCTTCTTTGAGCCCGGGCTGTTTAGTAAAGCGGCTGCCTGCATCAGAGGCCTGGTAGCAATACAGGCCGCCAAGGGTAGAAACAAAGAGCTGCCCATTGAAAATGGCGATGTCGGTAACCAGGTCCTCAAGTCCCGATTCCTCCGCGAATAATCGAAACGGATTGTTGAATTCGATCTTGGAGACTCCCCTCCAGTGAGTGATCCACAAGGGGGCATCCTCAACAAAATCCCGATCGATAAATATATCGGTTATGGTGCTATTGGGAAGGCCATTGTCCCGGTTGATCATGGCCCTGATCTTAAATGCGGAATCGAGTTGGACCAGGCCTGCAGATTTGGTTCCGATCAGGATATGGCCATTCAGCTCAATCATGGAAGTGATCAGGTTCTCTTTCAGGAAGGTATTGAGTGCAGGATCGATGAAATCCGGTTTTACCCGGCCCCTTTCCCGGTCGAGCAGATAGAGGCCATTCGCAAATGTGGCCACCAGTAAATCCTTTTTGTGTGCCTTCATGCCAAAGACCTGCTTCGCAGCAAAGAGCTCTCCTCCCGGGACAGGGTCATAAGCTACTCCATTGTATTGCAGGAGACCCTGGTCCCAATCTACGGTGTAGAGTGTATCCCCGATGAAGAAAGATTCAAAGGTGTTTTCCGGGGTGGGGATGGAATTTGTCTGGTCATTTTCGGGCTCATAGATATAGATGCCGCGTGGGGTACAGAAATAAATATGCCCTTCTTTTGCATAGGTTTTCCAGACCATGGGGTAGAACGATTCCTCGTCTGAAAACTTTGCCGCCAGGGATTGGAAACAGAGGGCTCCGCTGCTATCGGGTTCCAGCCGGCCAAAGTCACCCTCAGCACCCACATAGACCATGCCATCGGAACCGGTGGCCATGGACCTTACGATGGGATTGTTTTCCAGCGGGATGATGCGCCAGTTCTGTCCATCATATTCCAGGATTCCCCTGTCATTGTTGCCGAAATACATGATGCCCCGATGGTCCCGGGTAATGCACCAGTTCTGTTCACTTCCCCCTGTAAGGTCGAAATGATAATTGGTAATCAGGGGCATACCAAGCTCATTCGGCTGGGCTGAGAGTGTTGCAGAACAGAAGATGAATAGTGTTAAAATCCTGTTATACAGGGGCTTTATCATAGAGTAATGAATAGGCTCCTAATGTATCGAAAAATATCCTAGCGGACAAGCCGGACATCGTAAATACCGCCCTTTACAATGTAGCAGGGAGAGCCACAGCTTTCGCCTTCATCCTTCAGGCTCATTTTATCCTCATCGAAGGCAATCACCGTCTTATCTCCCGAACGGTAAGTTGCTTTTATGGTGTAGTGTTCACCGATGGCCGAATAAAGCTTGAACTCATCGATGAAGGCGGTGTCTATCCAGTCGACTTCAGCAGTGGTATCACTGCCCCTGTAAAAGGTGAGGGGTACCATTGGATTTTCCTGGTCTATGGTTAGATAAACGATGAGGTTCGCACTGTCGGGTTTATGGTCGAAGCAGTCTATGCAGTCAACAGTCCAGGACCTGTCTTCCGGCTCACAGGCTCTGAAATGAACGCCAAACAGCAGCAGGAGAAGCATTCCAATATATCCGGGCAAGGGGTTCAGGCTAGTAAAAGATTTCCTTTTCTTCATATCTGGCTTGCTTGTAAGGGATGCGAAAAATGAGTCCCAGGTTCCATTTGAGCCAGGGCTCGTGCAGGGTCCCGAACTGATATGGGCTTAGTGAGGCTTTTAGTCCTGCCAGGTTCCCCCGCAGATAAATTCCGGCTTCCGGCATAATGGTATAGTTTGGCCCGGGACCATCTGCAATTCCCCTGTATCGGGGGAAAGAAAGGAAGCCGTTCAGTGCAAGGAAGGTTCCGTAACTGAGGCCCTGTTGATCGGCATAGAGGAGAAAGTTTTTTCCCAGACCAAGTGTCCATCCCCTGCGGTGTTCCCTGTA
>PDRI01000062.1 GCA_002748055.1 Bacteroidota bacterium
GTCCGCTATTCCGGAGAATAATTGCGGAGAGAGAGGGATTCGAACCCTCGGTACCCTTTAGGGGTACACACGCTTTCCAGGCGTGCCAGTTCAGCCACTCCTGCACCTCTCCGTAAATAACTTTCCTTTCTGAATGGCGGCCTTCAAGGTATAAAACCGCTTATTGTCAAAACTTTGTAAGAACCACTCCTGCTTTTCGTTACCGCGAAGGTTCAGGAGAATTTTGCGGCGAAAAATACAAAAAAATATTCATACACACGCTATGGGAGGGTGATTTCTCCCTTAAGCGATTTATTTAAAAGCATTTTAACCTCTGCCTCAGGTAGTTTCCGTCCCAGGAGTACCATTAATTTAGTGATGGCCGCTTCGGTCGTTGTATCGTAACCGCTTATGACCCCTGCGTTTAATAGTTTGACGGAAGTTTCGTAACGGCCAATCTCCACGCTTCCGCGGCTGCACTGGGTTACATCCAGCACGATAATACCCCGGGCAATTACGCTTTTTATTTTTTTCAGAAAATGGTCGTCTGAAGGGGCATTTCCGGCTCCGTATGTTTCCAGAATCAGGGCCTTCAGCTCGGGAATTCCCAATACGGCGTCCAGATAACTGTCACTCATTCCCGGGAAAATCTTCAGAATGGCAATCCGGCGATCGAGGTTTTTGTGTACGATAAGCTCCCGGTGTTCTTCAGGATAGCGGATGGCTCCCGTATTGTACACAATATGAACTCCGGCCTTGGCCAGATAGGGATAGTTGGCCGACTGGAAGGCATTGAAGTGTTCTGCATTGTCCTTGGTGGTCCGGTTTCCTCTGTAGAGTTTATTCTCGAAATACACACAAACCTCGGGCACCAGGGGTCTGCCCTTTTCGTTGGCAGCCGCAATGACGATGGAGGTGATCAGGTTTTCCCTGCCGTCGGTGCGCAGCTCTCCAATGGGAAGCTGCGCACCGGTAAAGATCACAGGTTTGTCGAGGTTTTCGAGCATGAAGCTCAGCGCCGATGCCGAATACGACATGGTGTCCGTGCCATGCAGGATGACGAAGCCGTCGAAATGCTGGTAGTTTTCTTCGATGATGCAAGCCAGCCTGGTCCAGATTTCAATTCTGATGTCGGACGAATCGATGGGATTCTCGAAACTGATGGATTCCAGCTGAAAGCCAAAATCGCGGAGTTCGCGGATGTGATTCTTTATTTTCTTGAAATCGAAAGGTTTGAGGGTGTCCGAGTTGGCCTCCCTCATCATGCCGATGGTGCCTCCCGTGTAAATGATCAATATCCTGCGTTCTTCCGGCTGCATAGTTTAGTCTAAAGAAAACAATTGCCTGGCATTATCGGAAGTGATCCTCCCAATTTCTTCGGCCTTTTTTCCGTGAACTGCGGCAATTTGTGCTGCGACAAGCGGCAAATAGCTGCTTTCGTTCCGCTTACCCCGATGGGGGACAGGGGCCAGAAAGGGGGAATCGGTCTCCAGCAGCAGCCTGTCGAGGGGGATGAGATCCAGCACTTCCTTCAGTCCGGCATTTTTATAGGTACAGATCCCATTTATGCCAACCATAAAGCCCAGTCCGAGTGCCTTCTCCAGTTCCTGCCGCCCCCCGGTAAAGCTGTGAAATACCCCTGAAAGGCCTTCCACGCCCGCCTCTTCCAGGGCCCGGAATATTTCAGGAAAGGATTCTCTGGCATGGATAACGATGGGCAGTTGGCGTGCTTTTGCCCATTCAATCTGGGTTTTAAACACGATGACTTGTTCCCGCAAATGCGCTTTGCTCCAGTAGAGATCCATCCCGGATTCCCCTATTCCGACAATGCCCGGAACTTCGAGCAGTTTTTTCGCCTCGGCCAGCTCCTTTTTATAGTCGTCTTTCACAGAGCCGGGGTGCAGGCCTGCCATGGGGAAGCAGTTTGCCGGGTATTTCCTGCAAAGATCCAGCATGGCTGCAGCCGAACTGCTGTCGATATTTGGGAGCAGCATGGTTTCGACCCCCGATTCGAGGGCCCTTTCCACCACCTGGTCGCGATCCTCCTCAAAGGCCTCCAGATAGAGATGGGTATGGCTGTCGATGTACATTTATTCCGGAACTACAAACATACAACATCCTGCCCGTAGGTACAGATTATACAACGCCCTGTGCCATCATGGCATTGGCCACCTTAACAAAGCCTCCGATATTGGCGCCCTTCACGTAGTTCACATAGCCATCGCTTTCTGTTCCAAATTCAACGCAGGTCTGG
Organism: Bacteroidota bacterium; assembly: GCA_002748055.1. Lineage (GTDB taxonomy): Bacteria > Bacteroidota > Bacteroidia > Bacteroidales. Next base: position 2,234 of record PDRI01000062.1, read on the forward strand.
TGGATGTTCTTCATGATGGTCTGCAGGCGCGCATCGACCTCCTCTCTGGACCAGGGAAGGCGCATCGAGTTCTGGGTCATTTCGAGGCCCGAAACTGCCACTCCGCCAGCATTTGCAGCTTTGCCCGGGCCGTAAAGGATCTTCGCATTCAGGTAGAGTTCAATGGCTTCCGGGGTCGAAGGCATGTTTGCACCCTCGGAGATGACGGTACAACCGTTGTCGATCAGGCTGGCTGCATCTGCTTTGTCGATTTCATTTTCAGTGGCCGAGGGGAAGGCTACATCGCATTTTACCTTCCAGGGGCGCTCGCCTTCTTTGTAGCTGCAGCCAAAGTGCCCGGCATATTCTTTGATTCGGCCACGGCGAATGTTTTTCAGGTCCATGATCCAGGCCAGTTTTTCGGGATCAATGCCCTCGGGGTCATGAATGTAACCGCTCGAATCGGAAAGCGTAACAGCTTTTCCACCCAGTTCTGTGAGTTTTTGTACGGTGAATTGGGCCACGTTTCCCGAACCGGAAACAGCAGCAATCTTTCCCTTCAGGGAATCGCCCCGGGATTTCAGCATTTCCTCTGCAAAATAGACCGCACCATAGCCGGTGGCTTCGGGTCTGATAAGGCTGCCGCCCCACTCCAGCCCCTTGCCTGTGAGCACACCGGTATATTCATTCCGGATGCGTTTGTACTGGCCAAAGAGGTAGCCAATCTCGCGTCCGCCCACGCCGATGTCGCCGGCCGGGACGTCGGTATCCGGACCAATATGCCGGTTTAGCTCGGTCATAAAGCTCTGGCAAAAACGCATGACCTCATTGTCCGATTTGCCTTTGGGGTCAAAGTCCGATCCCCCCTTTCCACCACCCATGGGCAGTGTGGTGAGGCTATTCTTGAACACCTGTTCAAAGGCCAGAAACTTGAGTATGCCGAGGTTCACCGTAGGATGGAAGCGCAACCCACCCTTGTAAGGACCGATGGCCGAATTCATCTCGATGCGGAAGCCCCGGTTCACTTCCACCTCTCCCTTATCGTTGATCCAGGGAACCCTGAACATAATGACGCGCTCGGGTTCGGCAATCCGGTCGAGGATGCGGGCGTGCTTGTATTTGGGATGCTCTTCGATGAAAGGGATCAGCGATTCGGCTACTTCCTGCACAGCTTGGTGGAACTCTGGTTCGGCAGGGTTTTTGGCCTTGATACGGGCCATGAATTGTTCAACTTTTTGGTCCATTAGGATTAGGTTTTGGGTTCAAAAAACGCTAAAGCTACAATTATTTTGGAAGCCAGCCTTAAGATGCAGGTCAGAATTTGGCGAAATTTTTAAGGGCAATCCTAAAGCATGTCGCGCAATTACCGGCTCAGGTCCTGAGCCGGTAACGCATACCGGGATCGACACTCAGCCGGCCTTCCAGCTCCCACTGGCTCAGAAGGGCCATCAGCTCGTGGATGGGTTTTTTGCTGTATTGGGCAATGAGTTCGGGATGGATGCCGGGTTTTTCTTCGATGAGTTGAAGAATGAGCTGTTCCGGGCCGTCGGGCCTTGCCGGAGGGCGGCCGGCCGAATCTGAGGCTTGCCGGGAGGCCCAATTCAGTGAGCTGGCAATGTCGGCTCCCGATTCCACCAACTGGGCCCGGGGTTCCTTTATTAAGGCATTGCATCCCCTAGAGCGTCGGTCTTCGGTTCTGCCGGGAACGGCCATAAGCTCCCGGCCATAAGAAGAGGCCAGGTGTGCGGTGATCATGGCTCCTCCGGATGATGGGGATTCAACTACCAGGGTGGCTTCTGACCAACCTGCGATAATCCGGTTTCGGCGTAAGAAATTATTCTTTTCCGGGCCCATTGTTGAAGGGAAATCGCTGACCAGGGCCCCCTGGCTGGTTATGCGTTCTGCTGTTTCGCGGTGGGCCTGCGGGTAGAGGGTCGAGAACCCATGTGCCAGAACAGCAATGGTCGCTAGTCCGAATTCCAGTGCTGCGCGGTGGGCCATGATGTCTATCCCATAGGCCAGCCCGCTCACAATAACCAGGTCATCGACAAGTTCGGCCAGCTCGGCAATGATGCGCCGGGTGTTATCCCTGCCATAGGAGCTGGCTTTACGCGTGCCCACCACGCTTAAGCGCTGAGTGCAGTTCAGACCCAGCCTTCCCCGGTGATAGAGCAGGGGCGGGCTGTCGGAGCATTCGGCAAGCATAGCCGGGTAGTTCGGGTCATTTCGTGTGAGGCAGCAGATCTGGTGCTGGTCGATGAAACGCAGCTCCTTTTCCGCCAGGCGGAAGAGTTTCGGGTTCCCGATGCCCTTTACCAGGCCGACCGGAAGGCCCGTGACTTGGCAAATGTCGGAGATGCTTTGGCGGAAGACCTCCCGGGCATTGCCAAATTTTTCAATCAGGGTATTGATCCTGACCGGCCCGAAGGAAGGGGCCATGCCCAGGGCAATCAAATGAAGCAACTCCTCCTCATCGTTCAGGCAACTCATTTCTGACTTAATGTCGTCAGGTGCCTAACGATCGAAGTAAAAAGAGAAAATAATTAAGGCTTTTTGGCGTATTTATCCAGCGAGGCCAGTAAACGGGCCCGGTCCTTTTTATTCAGGGCCGATAAGGGAATGGGTGGATACCTGGTCATCTTTTTCCGAAAAACCTGATAGAGCACAATTTCCTGCTGGCTTCCAAAGAGGTAGTCCTTTAATTCGTATTTCACGAACTGCGACTTATAGATCTCAATGATATTCCTCCGCCTGTTTAAGAGGCTCATCGGGTAATAGCGAAAGCTCAGTTTTTCTCCCGCATCGCTGTAGAGCAGAAAGTAGGGCCTGATGAGCGAAATACAGACATTCAGCAGCACATTCACGGCAGCCAGGATGAGGATGACATAGTAGCTGTTGACTCCGCTTTCCTCTTTCCGGGGAAGAAGGACGATGGCCACAAGAGCCATTGCAAAGATGAGGGTCGTTGACAGGCGCGTGAACCTGATTCGACGGGTGTTTTTACGGTTATCGAGCTTCATTTCTGCGGCTGCGCTCCTTTTTGATTAGTGCCAGTTCCCGACCGGTCTGTCCCTTAACCGAAGTGTTTTCTTCCACCCGCCTCATCAGGTAGGGCAGTACAAAGCGAACGGGGCCGTAGGGCAGGTATTTCGCAACGTTGAAGCCCGCTGCCGAGAGGTTAAAGCTGATGTGCTCGCTCATCCCGTATAACTGCGAGAACCAGACGCGTTTATCGGCCGGGTCCATTTTCCGTTCCAGCATCAGTTCGGCAAGGTAGCGGCTGCTGTCTTCATTATGGGTCCCATTGAAGATAGAAACCCGATCGATGTTGTCGAGCGAGGTTTTCAGGGCCAGATTAAAGTCCCTGTCCGTACTTTCTTTATCGGGCTGAATGGGATCCTCGTAGCCCAGCTGCTGGGCCCGTTCCCGTTCCCGCTCCATGTAGGCTCCTCTCACAAACTTGGCGCCCAGGAAGAATTTCTCTTCGCCTGCTGTTCTGATATCCTGCTTAAGGACGGAAATGCGATCGTGGCGGTACATCTGGTAGGTGTTGAAAACGATGGCCCTTTCCCTGTTGTATTTCCGCATCATGTCCATGCAAACCTCATCCACGAATTTCTGATAATAGCTGTCTTCGGCATCGATCATAATGGGGATGTCACATTCATGGGCGGTTTTGCAGAGGATGTCGACCCGCTCGCGGAATTTTTCTCCCTCTTTTATGCTTGCCTCGTCGGGTTCTCCCTCTCCGCTGAGGACTTCCAGGTTTTTGCTGTTCCCAAAGGCTGTGGGCTTGAACACGGCGAAGGGGATGTCGGGATGTTTCCCCGCATTGCGTACGGCCCGAAGTGTCTCTTCAAGCGCAGCCTGGATGGCCTTGTCCGATTCTTTGCCTTCCACCGAATAGTCGAGGATGGAACAGACATTGCCCGTCTTTAGTTTTTCCACTGTTGGCCGGCACTCTTCCAGGGTTTCCCCCCCCACGAAGTGTTTAAAAACAGTGGGTTTAATGAGCCAGCCAATGGGAATGCGAAGGGTGGAGCAAAGCCGGAAAAGCGGATTGCCGATTTTCACCAACACAGGATAAGAGATTAGCCTGAACAGGGTATAGGCCCTGCGAAGTTCCTTGTCGCTTTTTATCCGAAAGGCGTTTTCTGTGTTTTCAAAATCGATCTTCATCATTAACAGCTTTGCTTAGGTCTTCGGAGCAATATAGGCTTATTATTATCTTTGGAATATGAAATATGTCATTTCTGCTCCTGCCGGAAGAATTGCCGCGCACATTCAGCTTCCCGCCTCCAAGAGTATCTCCAACCGGGTTCTGATGCTTGCCGCTCTGGCGGGGCGAAAGGGGCAGGTCGAGAATCTCTCCGACAGCGATGATACGCGGGTGATGATCGGGGCCCTTTCCTCCGATAAACCGATGGTTGATATTGGCCATGCCGGAAGTTCTATGCGCTTTCTGACCGCCTACTATGCGCTCGTGAAGGGACAGGTCGAGTTGAGCGGCTCTGCACGCATGAAGGAAAGGCCGGTGGGCCCTCTGGTCGAGGCTCTGCGGAGTCTGGGGGCCGATATCCGCTACCTGGAGAAGGAGGCTTGTCCGCCCCTGCTCATCAGCGGAGGGGGGCTTTCGGGTGGAGAAGTATCCATCGACGGGAGTGTGAGCAGTCAGTTTATTTCTGCTTTAATGATGATTGCTCCCCTGCTTTCGGGGGGGCTTCGGATTCAGCTGGAGGGGACGGTGGTTTCGCCGGCCTATATCCGGATGACCCTGGCCCTGATGGAGGAATGTGGTGCAGGGGGTAGCTTCGACGGACGTCGCATATCCATTCCCGGGGGCCACTATGATTTCGACCGCTATCGGGTCGAAGGCGACTGGAGCGGGGCTTCCTACTGGTACGAGGTGGCGGCCTTACATCCGGGGTCCTCGCTTTACATCCCCGATCTGCGGGAAGGAAGCCTGCAGGGGGATGCCGTGCTGCCTGCACTTTTTTCGGCACTGGGCGTGGAGACGCGCTTTAGCGATGCCGGTATTCAAATCAGCAGTCATCCCCGGCATTTTGAGGGCCGTTTTCGCTACGATTTTATTTCCTGTCCCGATCTGGTTCAGACCATGGCGGCCTGTCTTTGTGGTCTGGGTATTCCCTTCCGTTTTACCGGTACCCAAACCCTGCGGGTGAAGGAGACCGACCGCATTGCCGCGCTTATTGCTGAACTGGGGAAGCTGGGCTTTGGGCTTATGACCGATGAGTCGGGAAACTGCCTGGCCTGGGATGGCCGTCGCACTTCGTCCGTGCAACAGCCCCTGATTAAGACCTATCGCGACCACCGAATGGCCATGGCTTTGGCCCCTCTGGCAAGCCTGAACGGTGCATTGGAAATCGACGATCCCCTGGTTGTGAGCAAGAGCTATCCCGGATTCTGGGACGACCTGGCCCGTGCGGGTTACCGGGTTCAGGAGGCCTGAGTTAAGCCTTTTAACGCCTGGCCTTGAAGAATGCGCGCAGCAGGTCGGCGGCTTCGGCCTTCAGGACCCCCGGCACCACCTCTGTTTTCTTATGAAGCAGGGCGACCTCCTTGCTAAGGAAGCCTTCCTCCGGATCGGAAGCACCGAAAACCAGGCGCGAGAGCTGCGCCCATTTCAGGGCAGAGGCACACATGGCGCAGGGCTCAAGGCTCACGTAAAGGCTGCAATCGTGCAGGTATTTCGATCCCAGGTGGTTTGCAGCCGAGGTGAGGGCAATCATCTCGGCGTGGGCTGTTACGTCCATCAACTTCTGAGTCATGTTGTGCGCCCTGGCGATGATGCGCCTGTCGATGACCACCACAGCGCCTACCGGGACCTCTCCTTCGTCACGGGCTTTTTCGGCCTCCCGGAGGGCTTCCCGCATAAAGTAGTTGTCTGAGAACAGGGCGTCTTCGGCAGTCATGGGCACTGTGTTTACAAGTAAAAGTTGCTAAATTTGCGGCAATTTACAAAGAATGGACTTATCGCGGCTTTCCCCCGCACAATAGAAAAAGGATGTACAGGACACACAATTGCGGCGAACTGAATTTGACACAGGAAGGACAGGAAGTGATCCTTTCCGGATGGGTACAGAAGAGCAGGGACCTGGGCGGAATGACCTTTGTCGACCTTCGGGATCGCTATGGCATCACCCAACTGGTATTTAACATGGAGCAGGATGAGGGCCTGTGCCTGGAAGCCCGCAAACTGGGACGGGAATTTGTAGTGCGTGCGGAGGGCAAAGTGGCCGAACGAAGCAATAAGAATCGGCAGATGGCCACGGGTGATATAGAAATCATTGTAAGCAAACTGGAGGTGCTGAATCCTTCCCGGGTTCCCCCCTTCACCATTGAGACCGAGACTGACGGGGGCGATGAGCTGCGGATGAAATACCGCTACCTCGATCTGCGCAGGGCTGTGGTCAGAAAGAACCTGCAGCTCAGGCACCAGATGGCCTTCGAAGTCAGAAAATACCTGAGCGAAAAGGGTTTCCTCGAAGTTGAGACCCCGGTGCTGATTAAGTCAACGCCAGAGGGGGCCCGCGATTTTGTGGTTCCCTCCCGGATGAATCCCGGAGAGTTCTATGCCCTTCCGCAGTCGCCCCAGACCTTTAAGCAACTCCTGATGGTGGCGGGTTTCGACCGCTATTTTCAGCTTGTGAAATGCTTCAGGGACGAAGACCTGCGTGCCGATCGTCAGCCCGAGTTCACCCAAATCGATTGTGAAATGGCCTTTGTGGAAATGGGCGATGTGCTGGATTGCTTCGAGGGGCTTGCCAGGCACCTTTTCAGCACCATCAAGGGGATGGCGATTGAAGAGGCTTTCCCCCGCATGCCTTACAAGGAGGCCATAGCCCGCTATGGGAACGACAAGCCCGATATTCGCTTTGGCATGGAGATAGAGGCCATGAGTGAGTTGGTGAAGGGCAGGGGTTTTCAGGTTTTCGACAGTGTGGACTATGTGGGCGGCATCTGTGCTGAAGGCTGTGCCACCTACAGCCGCAAGCAGCTCGATGCCCTGACCGATTTCGTGAAGCGTCCCCAGTTGGGCATGAAAGGTCTGGTCTGGTTCAAATACAACGAGGATGGGAGCATGAAGTCCTCGGTCGATAAGTTTTACAGCCCCGACGATCTCAGGGCCTGGGCCGGGCACTTCCATGCCAAACCCGGCGACCTCATCCTTTTGCTTGCCGGCGAGCGCATGCTCACCCTGAAAGCCCTGGGCGAACTTCGTCTGGAGATGGGCGAGCGGCTCGGATTGCGCAATCCGGAGCTCTTCAGGCCCCTTTGGGTGGTGGACTTTCCCCTGCTCGAATGGGACGAGGAAAGTGAGCGCTTCCATGCCATGCACCATCCCTTTACCAGCCCTTACGAAGAGGATATGGAGCTGTTTCGGACCGACCCGGGCAAGGTGCGTGCCAAGGCCTATGACCTGGTCATCAACGGGGTCGAGATTGGAGGGGGTTCCATCCGGATTCACAACGAGGAACTGCAGAAGCAGATGTTCGATAACCTGGGCTTCAGCAAGGAAGAGGCCGAGGCCCAGTTTGGTTTCCTGATGAGTGCCTTCCGTTACGGAGCGCCCCCCCATGGTGGCATTGCCTTCGGTTTCGATCGTTGGGTGGCGCTTTTTGCGGGCATCGAATCGATTCGCGATGTCATTGCCTTCCCGAAGAACAATGCCGGCCGCGATACCATGATTGATGCACCTTCGCAGATTGCCGGCGAACAGCTTGAGGAACTGTTTCTGACGGTGAAGAAGGCCTAATCGACGGCTTCACCGATTAGGGTGGCCGAGGTGCAGCTTTGTATCTTTACCCCGACGTAGTCTCCGGCTTTAAAGTTCTTTTTGGGGAAGACCGCAACCTTGTTTTGCGAGGTCCGGCCATAGAGTTGCTGATCCGATTTCTTGGAAAGGCCTTCGGCCAGAACTTCAAAGACCTTGCCCACATCCTTTTGTTTGCTTTGGAGCGAAAGCTCGTTTTGCAGGGCGATGATCTCGTTTAGCCTGCGGGTCTTGTCTATGGCCGGCACATCATCGGGCAGATGCTTTGCGGCGTGGGTTCCGGGCCGAACGCTGTATTTAAACATGTAGGCGAAATCGTAGCCCACCCTGCGCATCAGGCTGAGCGTTTCCTGGTGGTCGGCCTCTGTCTCACCACAGAAGCCACTGATAATGTCAGTGGAAATAGAGGCCCCGGGCAGGTGGTGCCGAATGGCTGCGATGCGTTCCAGGTAGTGTTCACGTGTGTATTTCCGCTTCATTCGTTTCAGCACCGCACTACTCCCCGATTGCACCGGCAGGTGGATGGAGCGGCAGAGGTTGGGCCGGCCTGCAATTACTTTGAGCAGCTCGTCCGACATGTCCTTGGGGTGTGAGGTGGCAAAGCGCACCCGCAGGGCCGGATCAATGGCAGCCACCTGGTCGAGCAGCTTCTCAAAGCCCAGCTGGCCCTCTTCTGTGTTGTAGCGATACGAATTTACGTTCTGTCCAAGTAGGGTAAGCTCTTTATAGCCCGACTTGAAGAGTTCCCTCGACTCGCGGACAATGCTTTCAGGATCCCTGCTTCGCTCCCGCCCCCGGGTTCCGGGTACCACGCAGTAGCTGCAGAAGTTGTTGCAGCCACGCATGATGGCCACAAAGGAACTTACGCGGTTGGCATCCATGCGCACCGGATCAATGTCGCCATAGGTTTCTTCGAGCGAGAGGAGGGTGTTGACACCCTTTTGCCCGTCTTCCACGGCGTCCAGCAAATCGGGGAGGGTCCTGTAGGCATCGGGCCCCACAACGAGGTCCACCAAAGGGAGTTCTTCCAGCAGTTCTTCCTTCAGCCGCTCGGCCATGCACCCAATAATGCCAATTTTGAGATTATGCCGCTTCTTCTTCAATTGGCCGATGTTTTGGAGTCTCGATCTGACCTTCTGCTCGGCGTTGTCGCGGATCGAACAGGTATTGACCAGGATCAGGTCGGCTTCCCCGGCCTGTCCCGTGAGATCGTAGTCATGCTCCCGGAGGATGGCAGCCACGACCTCGCTGTCGACCACGTTCATCTGGCAACCATAGGTTTCGATATAGACTTTCTGCTTCGGCACGGACGGCAAAGGTAGAAAAAAGTATGTTTACCGATCATTTGAGGCGATTCGCCGATTTGGGCTGTTTATTGTACGCCAGCTATACTACATTTGTAATCGGAATCAGTTATTTACAAATCTAATTCGATGAAAATGGGAGCCGGAATCTTTTGGGGTGTTATGCTTGTCTTAATGGGGCTTGCACTGGTCATCAGGGTAGTCTTTAACATCGATTTCCCGGTCTTTAAGGTAGCGATTGGAATCTTCCTGGTTTTGCTTGGGATTAAGCTGCTTTTCGTCCGCGATTACAGGTATTCGAGGCATTTTCAAAAGGAGGACACTGTTTTCAATGAGCGCATATACAAGGCCCCTGAGCCGGACAAAGCCTACAGTGTGGTTTTCGGGAAGGGGATTTATGACTTTACGGGCATCGACCTCAGTAAGGGCAGCTACAATGCTAAAATATCGATTGTTTTTGGGGGTTCGCAGATCATTATTCCCAGGGACAAGCCGGTTCGGATTATGGCCAGTGCTGTCTTTGCCGGGGCCGAACTGCCTGATGGAAACACAGCTGTATTTGGCCAATCCACCTATGAGAGCGAGAACTGTTCGCCCGATTCGGCAGTCATCAACATCAAACTGGATGTGGTCTTTGGCGGTGTGCAGGTGATCAGGAGGTAGTTCTCCCTTCTCCCGCGGGTCTGAGCTATTTCCGACTTTTTTCTATTTTTGCTGGAAATTCCAAGTACGATGTCAGGACACAGTAAATGGTCGACCATTAAGCGCAAGAAAGGCGCTAACGATGCCAAGCGGGGCAAAATGTTTACCAAACTCATCAAGGAGATTACGGTAGCTGCCAGTGTCGGCGGTGTCGATCCCGAATCCAACCCCCGTCTGCGTTCGGCCATTCAGAATGCCAAGGGCATGAACATGCCCAAGGACAATATTCAGCGGGCCATTAGCAAGGCAAACAAGGATGCTTCCAATTTTATGGAACTGACCTTCGAGGGCATGTTGCCAAATGGGATCGGGGTGTTTATCGACTGCCTTACCGATAACCGGAACCGTACCGTGGGAAATGTCCGCTCCATATTTAACAAACGGGGAGGAAACCTGGGCACCAATGGTTCGCTCAGTTTCATGTTCGAGCGCAAGGGCATTATCAGCCTGCCACAGGGAGAACTGGATCCGGATGAATTTGAGCTGGAATTGATCGATGCCGGTATTGAGGAGCTCGAACTGGAAGACGGGATGTTTATGATTACCACCCCCATGGAGGCTTTCCATACGGTGCAGATGAAGATTCAGGAAATGGGGCTTGAGCCCGAGAGTGCCGAGTTACAGCGCATCCCGAATGATACCATAGAATTGCAGCAGGACCAGGCCATCCAGATTATGAGGACGATTGAGGAGTTTGAGGATGACGACGATGTGCAGGCCGTTTCTCACAATCTGGAGATCAGCGACGAGCTTTCCGCGGCCATGGAATAGCCCCCTGTGCCTTAGCAGGCTTCAGCTCTCTTTTTTCAGCTCTTCTGTTCCCGGCCATTCTCCTGAACAGGGGCTGGTCCGGCCGTTGGGTCATGGCTTTGATTCGCATCTGTCTCACCCCTTCTGTTCAGCCCGCGGGTTATCAGTCTGGCGCTGTAGATCATGATACCGCTTAGAATGCCTGCCACTGCCACGGTTTTTCCAATGTGTTCGGGATCGCGGACATTGAAAAAGGCCAGCATTGGTCCTCCCACCAGGAGCAGCACGGCCGCTAAGCCCGGGAAGTGCTTTAGGCGAAAGGCGCTCAGCCCGAGCCCCAGTGCAAAACACCCCATGCCAAAGCTGCCAATGCGTCGGAATCTTTGTTCCTCATTGAAAAGCTCCAGGACAGTCAGCCTCTCGCTTTCAGTGAGTCCGCCTCGGATCTCAGGGGCCATTTCCAGCACTAAGTGGTGCATGTTCAGGCCTGTTTTTCCCATCATGATGAATCCCGCCCCGGTGGCCAGGAGCAGAAGCCCGTTCAGGTAGGCCAACCAGGCCAGTTTCCGTCTCGATACCGACAGGTAAAAAGGAAGGGCCAGAAGGGTGAGGCTGCCTGTGGCCAGCCATGCCGAGGCGCTGGTCGATTGCCGGTCGGGATGTTCGTTCAAATAGGAGAGGTCTTCCTGAACACTGGTATAGGGGGTGACGAAGTTAAAATCGAGTATGAAGGCAGCGATAAAGGAGAAGGCAGCCAGCAGGAACACTCCTCCCGTAATCTTTTCTCTTTCGCGCTGTGTCTTTGGTTTGGGCTGCATGCGGCGAAAATAGTCATTTTATTTTTGCAGCCCTTGAAGGAAGATAAATTTGATTAATTTTGTCCCACATTTCCAGGGGATGAAAAATACCTTCTTTGTCAGCATCATCTTCATCTTTGCCTGTGTCACGCTGGCTGGCCAGAGCCACAATACGCCCACCGGTGATTTGCTCGAATCGATGCGTGTTCGGGGCCAGCATGAAAGGGGGGTTCATGTCGATGATCTGATCGTAGCCGAATACCACAAGCTGATCAGCAAGAGCATGAAGGAGGAAGGGGTTCCGGGCTACCGGATCCGGATTTTCTCGGAGAGCGGCCTTGGTGCCAAAGAGGAACAGCGCAGAATCCGGGCAAAATTCCTTTCCCTGTATCCGGGGATTGATGCCTATAATGACTATGACGAGCCTTACTTTAAGGTGTATGTGGGCGATTGCCGAACCCGTAGCGAGGCCCTGAAACTGCATGATGAGGTCAGGAAGAACTTTCCGCATTCGATCATCATTGAGGACATGATCATTATGGATAACAAGGATTAGCATAGCGCAGCACCGATGACAGACGAAGTAAAACACAAATGCGGCATAGCCCTGGTCAGGTTGCTTAAGCCATTGGAGTACTATCGTCTGGAATACGGCTCCTGGAGGTACGGGCTGGAGAAGCTCTATCTCCTGATGGAGAAGCAGCGGAACAGGGGGCAGGATGGTGCAGGGCTTGTGAGCCTGAAGCTGGATACCCAGCCTGGCAGTAAGTATTTCAATCGCAAGCGCAGGGCAGGTTCCTCAGCCATAAACGAGATTTTTCAGGGTATTTCCCAACGCTATGCAGAGGCCGAGCGGAAGAAACCCGGTGCCGTCGAGGACCCTGCCTGGGCCAAGGCTCATCTGCCCTTTGCCGCAGAGGCCTATCTGGGGCACCTCCGCTATGGCACTTTTGGGGCAAACAATACGGATAACCTGCATCCGGTTATGCGGCAGAACAACTGGCGCACCAGAAACCTTGTGATGGCGGGTAATTTCAACCTGACCAACGTTGATGAGTTGTTCCGCTTGCTGGTGGAGCTGGGCCAGTTCCCCAAAGAGTATTCCGACACCGTGACCATGCTGGAGAAGATCGGGCATTTCCTCGACCGGGAAAATCAGCTCCTCTTCGACAGCTTCAAGGCCAGGGGCTATTCCAACGTGGACATTTCCGATATGATTGCGAAGCACATCGATGTGCCGGGCATTCTGAAGCAGGCCAGTAAGGCCTGGGACGGTGGCTATACAGTTGCCGGTATGCTGGGGCATGGCGATGTCTTTGCCATGCGCGATCCCTGGGGCATTCGTCCGGCCTATTACTACCATGATGATGAGATTGTGATTGTTGCCTCTGAACGGCCGGTGATACAGACTGCCATGGACCTGACCTTCGATGATATTCGGGAACTTCCGCCGGGGCATGCCCTGGTGGTAAAGAAGGATGGGGATATTTCTCTCAGCAGGGTCGGGGAAGAACAGGAAAGGCGGTCCTGTTCCTTTGAGCGCATCTATTTTTCAAGGGGCTCCGACAGGGAAATATACCAGGAGCGAAAGAAGCTTGGAGAGCTCCTTGTTCCGGACATTCTGGAGGCCATCGACTATGATGTCGACAATACGGTGTTTTCCTACATCCCGAATACAGCCGAGTCGGCTTTCTATGGGATGGTCAAAGGGGTTGAGGACTATACCTTCAGGTCGAAACTCGATCAGTTGATGAAACTGAAGGGAAGCTATGATCTGGAGGATGTCCACCGCATTGTATCGCAGCGTGCCCGCATCGAGAAGGTGGCCATAAAGGATTTAAAACTAAGGACCTTTATCTCGCAGGACAAGGGGCGCAAGGACATGGTGAGCCATGTTTACGACGTTACCTATGGCACCATCCGCAGGGGGATCGACAACCTGGTTATTATCGACGACAGCATCGTCCGTGGGACAACCCTTAAGCAGAGCATTATCAAGATTCTGGACCGCCTCGATCCCAAACTGATTGTGGTTGTTTCCTCCTCGCCGCAGATCCGCTTCCCCGATTGTTATGGCATAGACATGGCCCGTCTGGGCGATTTTGTGGCCTTCCAGGCAGCCATTGAACTGCTCCGGGAGAACAACATGGCCCATGTGATCAATGAGGTGTTCAAGAAATGCGACGGCCAGAAGGATCTGCCGAAGGAGGAATTTGTAAACTATGTGACCGACATCTATAAGCCCTTTAGCGACAAGCAGATTAGTGAAAAGATTGCGGAATTGCTGACCGACTCAGGGACGGGGGCGGAGCTGAAGATCGTGTACCAGAGCATAGAGAATCTGCACAAGGCGGTCCCCAACGACAGGGGAGACTGGTATTTCACGGGCGATTATCCCACTCCGGGGGGCAACAAGGTGGCCAGCACTTCCTTCCTGAACTACATCCACGGGATTAATTCCCGCGCTTATTGAAATTGAAGCGCTGAATCAGTTTCATCAGTTTCAGATTGCGGGCGGCAATGTTCCGGATCTTGAGCAGTTGCCTGGGGGTGTAATTCATCACATGCCTTTCTACCTTGGCTTTGTAGAGGTCATTGATGGTAATCATGATGCCCGTTTCCTCCACATCCCCGAAGTCCTTGTTCAATACGGTTCCAAAGGTCTTCATCGAGGGTGAAAGATTCATGTAGGCATTGATGAGGGGGGGGATGTTTTCGCCACAGGCTCTGACCTCCTTCGAGAGAATCTTGTAGTCTTCCTCGTAGCTTTGTCCGGTGAATATGGCCGTCAGCCTGGCCCGGTCGGTATTCATTTTCAGGGGCTTGATCGGGGTCACCAGGCCGTTGTTTTCGGGAAAGTGCTTGTTCAGGAAGAAGAGAATCATGTCCCTGGCCAGCTGATGGTAGTGCAGGTACATGGTCACTTTCCCAAACATGTATTTTTTTTCGGGATGATCGAGCACAAGGGTTCCCAGCCCGTCCCAAAGGTTGTCCAGGGCGTAGATACCCTTTCTGCGCAGCTGGGTCGACTGGTATTTGGGCTGTACGAATGAGCGGCCCAGTTCTATCATGTGAGGGAGATAGTCCGTGATGAATTCATCGGAAAACTTGAAGAGCCTGGCTGTCGCCAGGGCCATTTTCCCATCCTTCACACAGCTGTCAGGGCTGCAAATATAGAAGCGGTAGCCTCCAAGGATGGCCTTTTCGTCGGGGTCCCAAACGATGAGCTGCTGATAGGCCTTTTCTCCGCTGTCATACTCGTCCAGGTCGCATTCCTTTCCGGTGCCTCCGCCTGCCTGCCTGAAGGCCAACTCCCGGAGTCGCCCAATCTCCCGCATGGTTTGCGGGGCGTTGTTGCTATTGACAATGTATATCTCATTCCCGGCTTTGTTTGTTTTCCTGATAAAAAGCTCCCTGGTGAGCTCATCACGTAGTGCCTCCACCGGTACAGGTGGGATGATTTTTTGCATTGACATGGGCTGCAAATCTTGGTCTACGAAGCAAAAGTATTAAAAAATCCCCTTGTTGGCCTTATTCCCTGTTTGCTTGGTCCGGCAGAAAGTTATTAACATTATGGTGGGTTAAAGTGGGTGAAGGTGTAGTAGTGTGGGAGAAATATACTACTTTTACCTGCATAACCCTGGAAGAACCATGATAACCTTTATCGGAGATCATACAGTCAGGCTCGACAGCAAGGGGCGCATTACGCTGCCGGCAGCCTTGAAAAAGCAGCTAAAAGGAGCTGCTGATCAGGGTTTTGTGCTTAAATGTGATGTTTACGAGAAATGCCTGAATCTGTATCCGATGCAGGAATGGGAGCGTCAGAGCCGCATCATTCGCTCGAAGACGAAT
Organism: Bacteroidota bacterium; assembly: GCA_002748055.1. Taxonomy (GTDB): domain Bacteria; phylum Bacteroidota; class Bacteroidia; order Bacteroidales. The sequence continues at coordinate 17,413 of PDRI01000062.1, forward strand.
CCTTACAACAAGGAGCATGCGCGTTTCCTGCGTATGTTTTTCGCCGGTACCGCAGAACTATCCCTTGATTCAAATAGCAGAATGCTCATTCCCAAGCGCCTGCTGGAGTATGCCAATGCCGGGTCGGAATTGGTGCTGGCAGGCCATACCGGCAAGATAGAGATATGGTCTGCTGAAGAATACGGGCGTGTGAGCCTGCCTGATGAAGGATTCGCAGCCATGGCAGAGAAGATACTGGGCGGATCATTTGACGAGGAAGAATGATGGGCTACCACAGGCCGGTACTCTTGCACGAAAGCGTAGAAGGATTGAATATCAGGCCGGACGGTATTTATGTTGATCTGACTTTCGGAGGGGGTGGTCATTCCCGTGAGGTTCTTAACAAGTTGGGCAGAAAGGGGCGTCTGATCGCCTTTGATCAGGACCGGGATGCCGGGGCGAATGTACCGGCCGACAAGCGGATCAGCTTCGTGAGGGCGAACTTCCGCTACCTGCGAAACTTCCTTCGCTATCACAAGGTCGACAGCGTCGACGGAATCCTTGCCGATCTGGGGATCTCTTCCCACCAGATCGATCGGCCCGAAAGAGGGTTCTCCTTCCGGGCCGATGCCGCTTTGGACATGCGCATGGACCAGGAATCGGGCCGGACGGCTGCCGACATTCTGAATGGGGCAGAGCATGACGAGTTGGCCGGGATCTTCAGGCTTTACGGCGAGTTGAAGAATGCCGGTGCCATTGCCGGCCGCATTGTGCAGGCCAGAACTGAGGCTCCGATCCGGACCACGGGGGATCTGGAAGCCGCACTTGGGAAACTTGTTCCGGCCAGGCAGGCCCAGAAGTTTCTGGCAAAACTCTACCAGGCTTTGCGCATTCAGGTA
>PDRI01000124.1 GCA_002748055.1 Bacteroidota bacterium
GATGATCGCAGCAGGGGCTATGAGCCGGAGCTTGGCTATGTTGCAGATCTTATCAGAAATGCCCTGCCCGAGCTAAAAAGCAGAGGCATTCAGCTTGCTGTTGAGAACCATGACCGGTTTCGGGCAGGGGATTTCATCTGGCTGATTGAAAAGCTTGCCGACCGACAAGTTGGTATATGCCTCGATTGTGCCAACTCCATCGGTGCCGGTGAAAGCATCTTCGAAACGCTTGAGCTTTTGGCACCTTATGCCATTAATCTTCATCTGAAAGATATTCAGATAAAGAGAAAGTCACACATGATGGGCTTTGATATCGAGGGTGTGGCCTTTGGTCGGGGTATTGTTCCCCTGGAAAAGATCATTTCCCTGGTGCAGGAGGACTGCAAAACGGCAATTCTGGAGTTATGGATGCCGCCTGCAAATACCTGGGACGAGACCTTCGAGAAGGAGGACCAGTGGGTTAAGGAGAGCCTCAATCATTTGAAATCCATTACTTCAGACAAAAACACTAAATCCACTTAGAATGAAAACAAAAGTAAGTTTAGTTGGTGCAGGTGGAAAAATGGGATTGCGCCTGACGCATAACCTGAAAGATGCCTGTGACTATGCAATGAGCTATCTGGAGCTAAGCGAGTCCGGAATACAGAAACTGGGGGAAATGGGGGTGGAAGTTGATCGCTCCGGCAACTCAGTCTCTGAAGCAGATGTGGTCATACTGGCCGTTCCCGATACCCTGCTGGGGAAGGTGTCGGAGGAAATCGTTCCCAAAATGAGAAGCGGGGCAATGGTTTATACCCTCGACCCGGCATGCGCCCTGGCCGGAAAGCTTTATCACCGCGACGACCTGAGTTATTTCATTGCCCATCCTGCCCATCCCAGTATTTTTAACTGGGAGCCCAGTGAAGAGGCGCAAAGAGACTATTTCGGGGGGAAACTTGCCAGGCAAACCGTGGTATGTGCATTGTTCAAAGGCGACCCCGATCAGTACGACAGGGGTGAAAAGCTGGCGAAGACCATGTATGCTCCTGTTTCGAAGGCTTTTAAGATAACAGCCGAGCAAATGGGGCTGCTTGAACCGGCGCTGGTTGAAACCCTCTGTTCTACCTTACAGGTTATCGTACGGGAGGCCCTGGATGTAGTTGTTGAAAAGGGCGTGCCGGAAGAGGCTGCCAAAGCCTTTTTGCTGGGGCATCTGAACATCCAGCTGGCCGTAATCTACGATCAGATTCCCGGGGCAGTGTTTTCCGATGCAGCTAATAAAGCAATTGAGCGGGGGAAACCCTTGCTCATTAATAAGGATTGGAAGAAGGTATTCGAAGCCGATAACGTATTGGAACAGATTAGAGACATCACCGAATAAAAGAATGCGATGGAGAAGCTTAGATTTGCCATTATGGGTACCGGTTTCTGGTCCCAGTTCCAGCTTGGTGCCTGGCAGGAACTGGAAGGGGTAGAATGCCTGGCCCTTTACAACCGCACGCTTTCAAAGGCCGAGGATCTTGGACGAAGATTCAATGTGCCCAACGTTTACAACGATGCTGAGGCCCTCATGCAAAACCATCAGCTCGACTTCATCGATATTATTACCGATGTGGACAGCCATGAAAGGTTTGTGGAACTGGGGGCACGCCATGGCGTAAACGTGATCTGTCAGAAGCCAATGGCCCCCAACTGGGAGTCGGCCAAGCATATGGTTCAGGTATGCAGGGAGGCGGGGGTGAAATACTATGTGCACGAAAACTATCGTTGGCAACCCCAGATCAGGCGGGTAAAAGAGATTCTCGATTCAGGTGTAATCGGCTCGCCTTTCAGGGCGAGAACCTGGTGGAATACGGCATTTCCTGTTTTTGATACCCAGCCCTTTCTGCGCGAGTTGGAGCAGTTTGCCCTGACCGATCAGGGATCGCATCAGTTCGATCTTATTCGTTACTTATTTGGCGATGCAGCTTCGATATATTCACAGAAACAGCGGGTAAATCCCGGAATTCGCGGCGAAGATGTGGCGACGAGTCTGATCAGGATGAAAAACGGTATGGTGGTTTCTCAGGAGATCTCCTTCAGCTCTCCGCTCGAAGTGGAAGTTTTTCCGCAAACCCTGATGATTATTGAAGGAGACAGGGGAAGTGTGCGCCTTGATGCCGACTTTGAGATTCGGACCACCACATCCGGGGGAACCCGGAAAGAACAGGTTCCCATGAAAAAATACAGCTGGCAAACAGAACGACTGATCCCTGAACCTCCCAGCATTGTTGATATCAATAAAGATATCCTGGACGATATGACCGGAAAGGCTGTTGCGGAAAACACCGGCGAGGACAATCTGGAAACCATGCGCATGGTTTGGGCAGCCTATGAATCTGCAAATACCGGCAGGGTCATTGAGCTTGAGGCGTTTCATTAGGCAGGCATGGCTGAGGAATACCGGTGCATCGAAACGGGCAAGATCTCCCTGCTCTATTACCAGGGTTTCTTTCGTAAGTTCAGCCTGAAGGGAAATGAGTTTCTGCGCGGTCTGTATCCTGCCGTAAGGGACCGCGACTGGGGAACGGTTCCCTGCCTGCATTCAGCATCCCTTGTTTCCGGTTCTTCACCCGAAACGCTGATCAGGGAAACCCTGCGTTTTGAGCAGGGCCCTGTGTGCTTTCATGCAGAAGTCAGGATGACCCGTCTGGATGAGCATGAATGGGAATTTCTTTTTGAGGGCAATGCGATCGGGGACTTTTATAAGAACCGTATTGGCTGGAATCTGCTTCTCCCTATCGACAGCCTCAAAGGCAGGGATCTGGATTTTGTCGATCGGGAGAACAGGCAAATACACGGAACCTTTCCGGCTGCAATTTCGCCCTTCCAGGCGCTAAAAGATCTCAAAGCACTGCGTTTTACCGATGCCAGGGGGATAAGCGTTTCGCTGGAGTTCGAAGGGGATCTTTTCGAGATGGAGGACCAACGAAACTGGACGGATGCATCCTATAAAATCTATTCCACTCCCCTCGATTTGCCCTTCCCCGTGAAGGTTTTTGCCGGTGAGACCTTTCGTCAGCGTATTCGTCTCGGGATTGATGAGCCGGCGACTGGCAAAATCAGCCTGCCAGGCTTTGTTCCTAAAAGGGGGGTATTCCCTTCGCTCGGCCTGGGTGCGGTCTCGGGACACCACAGCTACCGCCCCGGGGAGATTAAGGCACTTAGGCAGCTCGATATCGATTTCTTAGGGATTCATTTAGACCACTATTCCAGGGAGGAAGGCAAAAGGCTGAGGGAACACTTCCGGCTCTGCAATCGGCTTGGGAAAAAAACGGTGCTGTCCATTGCCCTTGAGAAAGAGGAGACCCTGCATCCCCGGCTGCTGAGCCTGATACAAAGCAATTCCGGCAATGTAAAGAGCCTGGAGCTGTTCGACAGTAGGACCTTTTTATGCGCGGGTGCTCACGTCGAAAGCAGGCTGAAGCGTTTAAAACAGATGCTTCCTGCAGCGAGAAGCGGGGGAGGGACTTTTGCCTACTATGCCGAATTGAACCGGGCCCAAAAGCTCTGTGAATTAGTGGACTATATCGCTTTCTCAGTTTCACCCCAGGTGCATGCCTTCGATGACCGCTCGCTTATTGAAAACCTGGAGGGGATCAGTTATGTGCTTCAGGATGCAAAGCAGAAATTCGATCGGGAAATACAGCTGAATGCCCTGACCCTGAAACAACGGATGAACTTCGTGGCCACCAGCAAGGATGAAGTTGACAAGGACAGTGAGCAGTTCATTGACAAACGCCAGGGGACTGTTTTTGCTGCCCTGTGGTTGTTGGGGGCTTTGAAAAGATGTGCCCTGGAAGTATGCCCGGCTGTTTCCCTTTTCGAAACAATAGGCTGCAAAGGAATTCTTGATTCGGACAGGAGATTTCCACTTTACTACATGATTCAGGAAGTACTCAGGCACCGCAGCTCAGTGCTTTCCGACCTGGAACTGTCTGCAAATCTGTGTGATGGGCTGCACTTAAGCGGCAGGCAGGAGGACAAAAGGTGGATCTGGAATTACGGGGATGAAGACATTTGCTTAGAGGGGCTGAAATCCGAACAGGCGGAAGTATTTGATTTTACAAGCGGAAAATGGGTCGCCGTCGCTGACAGACATACCATTGCTTCAAAGTCCCTGTATCAGTTCACATAGGGCTTGCTGAAAAACGACCTGCCCGGTCATCGTTGTGCGAACGGCTCAGGTCCTTACTCTTTCATAAGCTTTGCCGAGAAACTGCTGCCATCGCTGAGTCTGAGCTGAAGGAGGTAAATCCCGGAAGGGAGCGCAGAGAGTTCGGGGAGTTGGAAGGGACCGGAGGGCAGGCGGGTGAGTTGCTTGTGGTAGACCTGGCGACCGTTGAGGTCGGTGAGGAGGATGAGGGCCTCGTTTTCGTCCGAATAGGGGAGGTCGACATAGGTTTTGGTGAGTGTGGAGGGGTTGGGATAGATGTGCAGAGACCCGGGTTTGTCGATGAGGGCGGTGGAGGAGGGTCTGCACTGCCCGCCCCATTCCTGGTCTATCCAGGAAAGGCGTTGGAGAATCCATGAGCGGAGCCATTCTTCTTCCTGGGCATGGCTTTCGCCAACGTAGTAATTGGGCCAGATGTAGATGCCCAGGATGGGCCAGCGCTCGAAGTTTCGTTCGATGGCACCGTCGAGGGGGCTGCGTATGCTGTCGATCAGCTCCATCATCCGGTCTTTGCTCAGGGTTTCCTCGTAAAGCTCGTCCCAGCGGCAATGCAGCTGGTTTTGGAACCAGGGATCCTGCATGGCCCGTGCCCACCAGAAAATGGTGTTGCGGTAGCTGTAGGTCCAGTTGTAGGTCTCGTGAATATCGGGCGAGTAGTCGCTGTTCCCGAAGCTGAGGTTATAGTCCCAGGGCGGCCCCTGCACCAGTTTAGCTCCATTTACAAGATGCTGCTTGTAGAAATAGTGGCTGAGGCGGAAGCCATCCACATCTTTGGCGATTTCGTTCAGGATCATGAGATCGATGAAGGAAGCCACATCGAGATAGCTGCGGTAGCCATGGACAGGGTCTTTGAACCCGGGACCCGCAAAGGCCGACTCAAATTGGAAGAGGTAGTCGATGATGTAGTCTTTCTGCCGGGTATTGAGTTCGTCGTATTCCGGATCAAAGAACTGGAACACTGTTCGTGAGAAGCCGCCAATGGGAGGGTCGACAGTGGATTCCCACCAGGCCTCGTCGGGCATCTTGCTCAGTTTATCGACGCGCAGCAGATAGCCTCCGGTAATTCCGTTCCGGTCATTGCCTGCGGGTTGGGGCTTCATGATATTGACCCGCCTTTTGTCCCTTTTGATCTTCTCAGTAAGTACATAAAGGCCCTTGTAGTCGCCGTTGATGATGAGCTCGGCAAAGCGGGTGCGGGGGGCATAGTGCCCCATCTGTTCGAAGAGCCTGTAGCTGATGACATTGCGCATGAGGCTCTTGTCACCGTAGGGCGCGTAGAGGACCCAGTCGTTTTCTTTGGGCAGGCCGAGCAGGGCCACATTGTTGTTGCTGCCGTCCGGATTTTGGGTCTCTATACTGTAGGACTTTTTATCGTAGAGGTGGAGCGAGGATTCCCCCCGCATCTCTATGGAGATTTGTCCTTCATAGGCATCGGGCCGATCGCCGGGTCGCTTGTAGCCCTCGTGATCAATGATGGCCATGTCGGCTGTGATGCGGGGTTCGTCGGGGATGTCCCTTCCCCGTGTATCGATGATGATCAGGGGCAGGAGGGTACTGTCCGGGATCTGGCCCCGGAGAAAGCCGGTGAGTGTGAGCAAAAGAAAAATGAGGGCAGGACGCTTCATGCTGATCAAAAATAGGCATAAAGAACAAAACAGGGCCGGTTTTGTTAAAAGGGGAGGACGACATCCTTTAGCCATGTTCTGTAAAGAAGACCTGCCGCTGGATTTACTCATCCAAAGCCCGGTATTTGCCGGACTGGACGAAGCCGCACTCCTGGAGCTCATAGAAGACTGCCCCTGCCGCCTTCGGCATTTTGTAAAAGACGAGTTGCTGGCCTCTGCAGGGGATGAGCTGCGCTTTTTGTACATCATGATCCGGGGCCATGTCCGGGGCGAAATGGTGGACTACAGCGGTAAGATGCTGAAGATTGAGGACATTTTTCCTCCGCGCCCCCTGGCACCTGCTTTTTTATTTGGCAGGCAGAACCGTTATCCGGTGAACATCGTTGCCGGTGAAGAAGGGGAGCTCCTGGCCATTCCCAAAGATGCCTTTCTTCGGATGATGCAGCAAGATGCAAGGGTGCTGCAGAATTTTATAGACAATATTTCGAACCGGGGTCAGTTTCTTTCAAGGAAGATCAAGTTCCTGTCTTTTTCCACGATCAAAGGAAAGCTGGCGCAATATATTCTCGACCTTTCGGCCCAACAACAATCAATGCACATACAGATGAAGCTCTCACAGAACCAGATGGCGGAACTTTTCGGTGTCGCCCGTCCCTCGGTTGGCAGAGCCCTTGGGGAAATGAACCGGGAAGGGATTCTCCATAGCGAGGGTAAGCACCATATTATCAAGGATATAAAGGCTCTGACCGATTTGTTGAAGTAGTTCAGCTGCCAGGGTCAGTCCCGCACATATTTGCCGGGGGTTTGCCCGTAGAGCGTCTTGAAGCACTTCGAGAAGTAGGAGTGGTTGGTGAAACCGACCTGGAACATCACTTCCGATACACTGAGTTTTCCTGCCGAGAGGAGCTTTTCGGCTTTCTGCAGCCGGACCTGTCTGATGAATTCGTTCAGGGAGAGTCCCGTGGCTTGCTTTATTCTGCGGTATAGGTTGGCATGGCTGATGCCCAAATCGTGACTGATCTCCCGGGCTGTGATCTGGGAATTGCTCATGTGTTCGTGAATGTAACCGGCTACCTCTTTCAGCAGTTTCTCTTCCTTTGAGCTCAGGATGAACTCTTTGTTGTCCATGATAAGCCGCTTGCTGATGAAGGCTTCCGTGCGCTTTATGCGCTGGAGGAGATTGGCCAGGTTGGCTTCCAGGATGTCGGCATCACAGGGCTTTGTGAGGAAAACATCGACTCCGGCCCGGCTTGCTTCCACCTGCTTCTGTCTTTCGCCATCCGCTGTAAGCACGATGATGGGAATCCGGTTGGTCCGCTGGTTCTTTCGAAGGCTTTTGCAGAAGACAATTCCGTTTATACCCGGCAACTGAATCTCGCTGATGATGATGGCAGGGGGAGCTTCCTTTATTTTTTTCTGAGCCTCCTCTGCACTGGAAGCCCAATGCAGGGCATACTGTTTCGAAAGGCTGTTCCGCAGAAAAAGGTAGAGGTCCTGGTTCTCGTCAACAAGCAGGATGTCGGGCCGGTCCGATCTGAGCTGCGGATCGTCGTTTATCTTTTGCCTGTTCTCCGTCAGCATAGCTGCGTTTACGATGTCGATGATTTTTTGTCTGTCGCGTTGCTTCGGACGGCAGTCTTGCACGGGAATGATCACATGAACCGACCTGCCCGAAAGCGGATCCCTATTCTGCTTTATCTCGCCCTGAATCAGGTGAACATAATGCCTGATCAGAGAAAGGCCGATGCCTGTGTTCCATCCTGTCGGATCGGGGGGGGCATCGCGGAAGTCCGGATTAAGCAGGTCGTCCTCTATTATGTCGCCGGGAATGCCGGGGCTATTGTCTTTGAAAATCAGCTGAACCTTATCGGTCGAATGGGGGGCAAGGCAAAGCACAAGCCGGCCACCCCGGAGTGTGGATTGCAGCGCGTTGGATATAAGGCTCTTACATACGAAATAGAGTTTTTCCTGATCGCTGTTAATATCCAGATCTTTCAGCTCATTGATGAAGCGCAGCACGATGCCCTTGTCCAACGCCCTGTTCTTGTATTCTCTCAACACCTGCTCACAGAACGGGGCCAGGGCAAACGTTGTTTTCGACGCCCTGAGTTTGTGATTCAGCTCCAGTTTGCGGAAGTCCAGCAGTTGATCTACTGAGGACTTTAGGTAAGCTGCCTGTTTTTCAGCCAGCATCAGGTCCTCGCGAAGCTGATTGTCGAGGTCGTTTCGTTTAAGCGATTTCCTGATCGGGTTTGTGATAAGGTCCAGCGGGTTGATGAGTTCACGGGAGAGCCTTACAAAAAAGCGAATCCTTGAGCTGTTCATCAGCGCCTCTTGCTCCTTCTCGATTTGCAGCTGCTCCATCCGCTTTACTATTCTCTTCCTGCTCAGTTGGAGGTAGAGGATGCTTCCCGTTACCACGATGAGCAGGAAGATGTAAAGCAAGATCGCAGCAGTACTGGCCCGGAAAGGAGCCTGAACATGAATGTCAAGTGTCGTATAGGGCCCGTTTGTTGTTTGCCGGGGACTGCAAACCTGCAGGCTGTAGTCACCGGGAGGGAGCTTGCTAAAGCGGGCTTCATTGCTTCCGGGAGCAGTATTCTTCCACTCATTGTCGTAACCCAGGAGGCGATAGGCATATTGGCCTTTGAACAGGGGCCTGTAATGCATCCTGGAGAAGTGAAACACCAGATTGCTTTGTTGCTGATCGAGTTCAAGCTCCTCTAAGAGATGGCTTGCCCGAACAGGCTTATGTCGCCTGCCTGAAGGATGGCCCGGAAGCAGGCTCTCTCCATTGATGACAATTTTGGTGATCAGTGTTTTAGACTGAGGGGCTTCCTCCCTGACGCTTTGGGGGTCGAAATGAACAAATCCGTCGTGGCCACAAACAATGAGCTCATTTCCTTTTCCATGGCAGAAGGGGTTGCGGATGATTTTTTTTAAGGGCAGCTGTTTGGTGAGTGGATAAAAACAGAAGGACCGGCTGTCGGGGTCAAAACTGAAAAGGGCATTGCTATCGCTACCCCATAGAATGCCCTGCTTGTCTTCGATAAGCCCGGTGACCAGAAAATCGGTGTCCAGGGGGAGCTGAACGACTTCGAGTTCATTGTTTTGAGGACTAAAGCGGATCATTCGGTTTTTTAGTCCGATCCATACCATGGCTTCCCTGGTACTACACATGGCCTGGATGTTTTCAGCTCCGATATAGGGATCGAGGCTTTTTTCGTGCTTGAGAACCTCGGTGCTTTTACTGAAACGAATGAGTTGGTTGCCCCTTCTGCCAAAGAGGTATTCTTGGGTCGAAACGATATCTCCACTCATCTGACCGACAAAGGATATCTGTATTTCTTCCGTGTTTTCCTCGTTGCTTTTTACTTTGTAAAGGCCCCCTCCCCAGGTGCTGACCCAGCAGATCTGTTGCTGATCGGGAATAATCTCGGCGATGTAGCAGGATTCAATGCGGGATTTCGAACCATCATCCATCTGGGGACTGAACATTTGCTGCCGTTTGGGGTCCCAGATGTTTATTCCGGCCATTGTGCCTATCCAGAACCGGCCTTCTGCATCTCTGCAAAAGGTGTTTACATTGTTTAGGTTCAGATTCTGCTTTGGCTGTGACAGGGCTATCTTCTTACCGGGCCCCCGTTCACTATCGATCCGGAACAATCCGCTTGTTGTGGAGGCCCAAATCGCCCCGTTTTCTTCCATGAGGACCCGATTGACAGCGGTCCCGGATAGGGCATCTTTTTCATGAAAATAGACGGGTACAAAGTTGAAAAGCGGATCCCTTTCCTGAAGAATACCAAGTCCCCCGGAGGTGGCCATCCACAGTTGCCCCTGTTGATCGGGGCAGATCTTCCATATCACATTGTTTAAAAGGGAATACCGGTTGAAAGGATTGTGAAAGAGCCTGTCCTCCCTGCGGCTGAGCAGGTTGAGGATGCCCAGCCCCCGGTCGGTCCCGCAATACACCCTTTCGGGTTCGGTGCTGTAGATGGTTTTGATGACCTCATTGGCAAGGCCTGCAGACTGCTCTGTAAGCAGGTCATTGTCGAGGCTGATTCTGTTTAGAATGCAAAGGCCTGTTTCGGTGCCGACCAGTAACAGAGAATCTGCTCTGCCGGGATAGTCCTTAATGTCCAGTATCAGGTTGTTACGCAGCCGGGGTTTGTAGGTCCCCTTCAGGTCGATGGGCTTAAACCGGGCTTCGTTTACCCGGAGAAGGTTGAGCTTATCGGCTGTTCCCACCCATAGGTTCCCATCCCTGTCGAGGTGGAGGCAGCGAATCACATTCTGGCTGAGTCCGGAATTCAGATGGTTGTAGAGCCTGGTTTCTTTGGTCAGGGGATTGTAGCGGAAGAGTCCTTCCGATGTGCCCACCCAGAGGGTATTTCCATCCTGCACCAGAATGGCCCGGATATGCTTTCCCGAAAAGGCTTCCTCCCGGCTGGCTTTCCAGCTGTCGGGATCCAGCCTGATCAGTCCCAGGGAGCTGCCTATCCAGAGGCAGCTGTCCCTGCCCGCTTCTATGGCTTTTACGATGCTGCTGCTGAGAATGGAGGTGCAGGCCTCATTGTCTGTAATAAGCCGCTCGCTCTGATAGCCGTCATAGCGCAGCAGACCCGCCTCTGTGCCCAACCAGATAAAGCCCTTCTCATCCATGTGCAGGCTGTAGATGCGCTGTCTGAGTTTTGGCCCGTTTTCACCCGCGATACCAAATACGAGTGGCTCATTTTCGGCCACTGAACCGGCAGAGAGCAGCAACTGGATGAAAATGCATCCGATGCATGTGGCTAATCCTCTCATAGAGATTGGAAAGATAGGCTAAAAACACCTGAAGAACAAGTTCATTTTGTCGAAAATGATGCCAAAAAGGGTCGAATATATTTCCATATTCTTCAAATTTGGTTTGATCTTTTCCCATTCTGTAACCTTCCCGGCTTATGCCCTTTTTTAATTTTCGTAATCGATTTAAACCAAAAACTTGAACTTATGAAAAGACTTTCTTGGAGAGCGGGGTTTAGCTTAGGCAAGGCCCTGTTTCTGTTGTTCATCCTCCTGGGTGGATCAGTGATGATTCATGCGCAGGTTACGGTGACCGGAACTGTGACCGGGGCCGATGATGGCCTGGCTATTCCGGGAGCGAACATCGTTGAAAAGGGGACATCGAACGGAACCATTTCCGATGCCGACGGGAACTACAGCATCGACGTTGCAGCCGATGCCGTGTTGTTGTTTACTTTCATCGGGATGGAAAGCCAGGAGGTTCCGCTTGAAGGCAGGACCGTCATCGACATTGTTCTGGAGAGTAGCAGCACTGAGCTGGAAGAGATTGTCGTGGTTGGTTATGGTACGGCCGCAAAGGCCACCCTGACGGGTTCCGTGGCCGCAGTAAAGGGAGACGAACTTAAGCAGTCTCCCACCACCAACTTCAGTAACACCCTGGTGGGCAAGGTTCCGGGCCTTTTTGCGATCAGCCGCAGTGGTGAGCCGGGACGCGATGGTGCAACCCTGCGTATCAGGGGGGCCAATACCCTGGGTGATAACAACCCGCTTGTGGTCATTGACGGGGTGCCGAATCGCAGCCTTGAGCGTCTCGATCCGGCCAATATTGAAAGCTTTACGGTACTGAAGGACGCTTCTGCAGCCATCTACGGTACCCAGGCTGCCAACGGGGTCATCCTGATTACCACCAAGCGTGGTAAGGTTGGAAAACCGACCATTACCGTTGATATGAATGTGGGGGCTCAACAGCCTACCGTCATTCCCGATATGGCCGATGCTGCTACCTACGCAATGATGTTGAATGAACTCAAGTACTATGGCGACAACAGCGTGGGCATGTATTCGCTGTACACCGAGGCCGATATTCAGGCCTTTGCAGATGGATCCGATCCCTGGGGCCATCCGAATACGGACTGGTTCAAGGAGGTTTTCAAACCCTGGTCGCTCCAGCACTACGAGAATGTATCGGTTTCCGGTGGCAGTAGTGAACTTCGCTATTTCCTGTCTTTCGGGAACCGCTTCCAGGATGCCATCTACCGCAATTCTGCAACCTTCTACAATCAACAGGATTTTCGATCGAATATCGACGGTAAGATTACGGAGAATATTGATATTTCCTTTGATGTGGCCGCCCGTTCCGAGAACAGGCACTTTCCGACCGTCAGCCAGTGGTCCAGCTTCCGTATGCTGATGAGGGGTAAGCCAAATATGCATGCCTTCTGGCCCAATGGTGACCCCGGTCCCGATATTGAGTATGGCCATAATCCTGCGGTTACGACCACCGATGCAACGGGTTATGACGACGACAGGAATTACTACCTGGAATCCAATGCCCGTGTCAATGTTCGGATTCCCTGGGTTAAAGGACTGTCGGTGCAGGCGAACTTCTCCTACGATAAGCACTTCCGTTACAGGAAGGTCTTTGAGACGCCCTGGTACCTCTACAGTTGGGATGGTGTGACTTATGAGAACGGGGAACCTGTGACAGTTCGTGGAAAGCGTGGGCTGGATGCACCTCAGTTGACCCAGCGGGCCGATGATGACTATCGACTCACCTACAACGCTTTTGTTACCTATGAGAACAAGTTCGGAGAAAGCGGAATCAAGGCTATGCTGGGAACAGAGAGCCAAAAAGGCCTCTTTAACTGGATGACTGCCTTCCGTAAGAACTTTGTGGCCAGTGATATCGATGAACTGTTTGCCGGTGCTACCGACCAGTATATGTCCAACGATGGTTCGGCATCCCAATTTGCCCGCCGTTCCTATTTCGGACGTTTCAATTACAACCTCGGAACCAAGTACCTGGCCGAGTTTGTGATGCGCTACGACGGTTCCTATATGTTTGACGATTCCTGGGGCTTCTTCCCCGGTATTTCTCTGGGCTGGCGTATTTCGGATGAGAATTTCTGGCGCGATAACATTGCCTTTTTTAATGACTTTAAACTCAGGGCTTCCTGGGGCCAGACGGGGAATGACCGGATTTATTACAGTGGTTCCCTGCAGGAATACAAGTACCTGACACTCTATGGTTATTCCGATAAGACCTATGTCTTTGGAGTGGGTAACGACAACAAGTTGCTTTATGAGCAGGCCATCCCCAACCCCAATGTAACCTGGGAGGTGGCCAACCAGTTTAACATTGGTTTCAACACCAGCTTCTTTAATTCGAAGGTGAGTCTGGAAGCCGATTACTTCCGGAATCTGCGGACCGACATCCTTTGGCGGCGCAATGCCTCTGTTCCGGCATCGGCAGGTTTAACCCTTCCGCCCGAGAATATCGGCGAGGTTGAGAACCAGGGCTTCGAATACATCCTGACTTACCGGGGTGCTTCCGGAGACCTGAGGTATGAGCTTGCCACCAATGGATCCTTTGCCAAGAATAAGATTCTCTTCTGGGACGAGACCCCGGGTATTCCTGATTACCAGCGTTCGACCGGTAAGCCCATGGGTTCGGGCCTCTACTACCAGTCCCTGGGCGTATTTGTCGACCAGGCTGCCGTTGACGCTTATCCCCACTGGGCCGGGGCCCAGCCTGGCGACATCATCTTTGAGGACAGGAATGACGATGGGGTTATCGACGGACTCGACCGGGTAAGGCAGGATAAATCAGGTCTGCCGCGTTTCACCGGTGGTATTTCTGCCAGCCTTTATTACAGGGGCTTTGACCTCTCCCTCCTCCTCCAGGGATCTGCCGGTTCGGTGGTTTACCTGGGCGTGGAATCGGGTGAGATCGGGAACTACTACACCGATTATGCAGTAAACCGTTGGACCCCCGACAATCCCAGCTCTACCTATCCCAGGGCCTGGAACAGAGACAATGAGTACTGGCGCAGCCAGGGCAATACCTTCTGGTTGCATGAGACGGACTACATCCGTTTGAAAAACCTCGAAATCGGATATAGTTTGCCCGATGCGGCTGTGAGGGCCATGGGTATTCAGGGGCTTCGTGTGTATGCCAATGGAACCAACCTGTTAACCTTCAGCAAGGAGAAGCTGATAGATCCTGAAGTGGGTTCGGGCCAGGCCTATCCGCTGCAGCGAATTCTGAACCTGGGTCTGACCTTAACCTTTTAATGACCAAAGCCATGAAAAAAATACTAAGCATACTTATTGGAGTTCTGGCAATGGCCTATTTGCCATCCTGCCAGAAGGATTTCCTTGCGCTTGATCCGCTTTCGGACTATTCCGATGCAGCGGTTTGGAGTGATCCGGCGCTGATTGAGACCTTTGTAAACAACATTTACCGAGATGCACTGAACCTTCCTTTTTCCATCGAAAGGCTCAGCGACTATGTGGATGAGTCCAACTTTACCCCCGACTGGGATGTTACCAACTTTAATAAGAGCCTCATCACTGCCGACGGGCTGATGGGCTGGCAGGTGTCATGGGCAACACCCTATACCATGCACTTCCGCTGGGGCCCCCTCTATTCTGCCATCAGGGCCTGCAACATCTATTTCGAGAAGATGGCCGATGCTGATTTTATCGACCAGGACTGGATCAGCCGTATGAATGGGGAGGTTTACTTCCTCAGGGGCTATCTCTATCACTATCTGGCCGCGCTTTACGGTGGTGTTCCAATCATTGACAAGCCCTATGGCCTGGGTGATGACTTTGAGATTGCCCGGAATAGCTATGAGGAGACCATTGACTTCGTCATTGCCCAGCTTGATGCTGCCATTCCCCTGCTTCCCGAAGACTATGCCGGTGGAGAGAATGAGGGACGGATTACCAAAGGTGCTGCCATGCACCTGAAGGCCCGTACGCTGCTTTATGCGGCCAGTGATCTGCACCACAACATGGACAGCTATGCCCCGGGTTTCAGCAATCCTGAACTCCTGGGCTATACCTCCGGAAGTCAGGAAGCCCGCTGGCAGGCAGCCAAGGATGCAGCCAAGGCCGTGATTGATCTGGGTAAATACCAGCTCTACAAACCCGATCCGGCTCCCGGCGATTCAGTGGCCCAGAATTTTGTGGATTACTTTATCTCCTATGGCCCCCAGACCGAGGACATTCTCCTGCAGTATTTTACTCCGAAAACCAATGAGGGTTGGAATGGTTACAATCCGGCCCTGTACTGTGGCCCCAACGGCTATCACAACTGGGGGAACAACTGCCCGCTCGGAGAACTGGTCGATGACTACGAGATGAAGGATGGCAGCAGATTCGATTGGTCGAATCCTGCACACGCGGCTTCACCCTATACGAACAGGGAAGCCCGTTTCTATGCCACCATTCTCTTTGAGGGTGCCGGATGGAGGGATCGTCCTGCCGATGTACAGGGGATAGATCCCTGGAACAAAATCCAGGTTGGCCATGTTTACAACATGGCAGGTGAGATTATCGTTCCGGGTGTGGATACCCGGCTCGGACCCATCGAAGACTGGAACGGAGGCTATACGGGTTACTATGTGCGGAAGTTTGTGAACCCGGCCATTGATCCCCAGTATGAGAAGCAGGATGTGCCTTTCCGTCATTTCCGCTATGCAGAGATCTTGCTGAATTACGCCGAGGCCTGCATTGAGCTCGGAGAGGATGCCGAGGCCCGCGAATACATCAACATGATTCGCCGCAGAGCCGGTCAGCCGGAGCTTACGACAGAAAGCGGTGACGACCTCAAAGCCCGTTACCGGAATGAACGACGCATCGAGTTTGCGTATGAGGATCAGCGCTTCTGGGATGTACGTCGCTGGCTCATCGGGCCGGAGGCCTATCACCAGACGCATGGTGTGGATGTACGTTACGAGACCGACCAGGATGCCGGCAATTACCGCCAGCCCGATGGTTCAACCTGGGGTCCTGCCATCTACTCGGAAAAAGAGGTGGCCGGAGATGCCAGGGCCTGGCTCGATAAGGCTTACTTCTTCCCCATCATGAGGGACGAGATGAACAAGAATTCGCTTCTGATCCAGAATCCCGGATACTAGAATGACAGGGATATGGCTTCGACTTAACCGGCCGGCTTACCAAGCCGGCCGGTTTTGTTTAGATCGCCTGAGAACCGGCCCGACGGATCGCATAGAACTGTTCCGGCCACTCGATGGCCGGATCCGGTAAACGGGCTTCTCTCTGGCCTGCATTTCTTTGTGCCAGGCCCGGCACATCTCTTGGAAATGTTTTAACTTACAAGAGCACAAGACTAAATCTTTAAGCGATGGCAGACAAAGCAAAAACGAAAAAGGAAAAAGGGAAGAAGCCTAAGTTGAAAGCGAAGGCCGGTGACTCCAAAGCTGTTAAGGGGAAAAAGAAGGCGCTGAAACTCCTGAAAGGCAAGAAAAAGGGGAAGGCAAAGGAAAAGGACTCCAAGGCTTCGAAAGGAAAGGGGAAGAAGACAGGGAAGCTGAAGCGTGAAGAGCCTGTTTCTGTCGCTACCCCGGCTGTTGAACCTCTTCTTGAGCAGGATGCTGCTGCCCTGCCGGCTGTTGAACCACTTGTTCTTCCTTCAGACAGTAGTTCCGACTACAATGTGAAGGAAGCCCTCCGCAGGATGAGGGCGATAGAGGAGAAAGAAGCACTGCTGGCTTTTGTAAAAGGGGAAAAGCGCGTTACTGTGACCAGGGCCATTCCGGCAGCGATGAACAGACTGGCTTAGAGGGGCTGCTTCAGGATGAAGTCCTCAAAGACCTGGCAGATATAGAGCTTATCCCGGTAGATGAGGGCGGTAGATCCGGCGCTGATCTCGCTTCCGTCTCCATCATACAGCACTTCACTCCTGCCTGTTTCCGGATCGCTCAGGTAAACGCGCACGGGCGAGGCTACATCCGGGTTCCGGGCATGTCGCACAAAACGAAGTGGTTTGCTGTGGGCGGCCAGTATGATCTGCTTTCCATACATGCGGAGGTTGTCATTGCCTTTGAGTTTTAGGATCGGAGGCAGGGCTTGCAGGGCATCGCCATTGATCCGGTACACGTGTATGCGGTTGAGGACGGCATCGCCGGCAAAAAGGAGGTCCTGTTGGAGGTTGATTCCGGCCGGGTAGCCAAGCCCTGTGGCAACGACTTCGGCCTCCCATCCTGCCTCGCCTCTCCGCTCGATCCGGACAATGCTGGCCCTTTTGAGTTTGAGGGCTTTCTCCAGGAGGCTGTTGCGTTTTCCGGCATCGTTTACCAGGTATATCTGTCCCTTTTCATTTACACAAAGTGCGTTTGGCGAATGCTGAAACGAAGTATGTATGCGCTCCTTAAAATGAAGGGCGCTGTCGCTGACCCGGTAAAGCAGGATGGGGTGGTAATCGGGTTCTCTTTCGTGGCTGATGACGTAGAGCAGATCGTCTTTGAGAAAGATGCCGTGGGGAACGAATCGCAGACTGTCGGGTTCTCCCATACGTGGGAGGACATGGGGTTTTTCGCTTATGAGGTCGAGGGCAACAATCTCATTGAAGTCGCCGTAACAGTCGCGTCTGGCGGCGCAGGAAAGCAGGAGCCTTGGGTTTCCGTGGGTGCTGTCCAGGACCATGTCTTCCGGGCCGGGGCCGACGTAGATCTTCCTTCCCTGTGCCA
>PDRI01000125.1 GCA_002748055.1 Bacteroidota bacterium
TGAATCCCATCCGGGTTCCCCGGGTGGGATTTTTTTTGGCCCTGTTTTTGATTGTTCTATCGCAACGGGGAAGGATTGAAGGCTGCATGCTCAGGGTGCCGAGAATAACCGAAAAGGCCGGGTTCCAGTCAGTGATTCCCGATGCTGAATAATTTTGACGAAGGTTTACATTTTGTTGATTTCTATCCGGGATATATACATCTTGTTCTTTTTCAGAGTCTTATATTTGCACGACAATTTCAAACAGGTGCGCAAACGCCGATTCTACATAACGCTGATCATTGCAGTCTGTCCGGTTTTAATCGAGGCGCAGGTCATTGATACATCGAAGACGATCAATACCTGGCAGCTGATGCACAACTTTACACGTTTCGAGGAGGTGGCTTTGGATACAAACACGCACCAGATTCAGCGTGATTACCATCCGATTTTCGAGCGGGGTTTTGCTTACGAGCAGCTGGGTATTCTGGCTCAGGCTGTGAATCATCTGGACTTTTTCAAGCGCCCGGCAAACGATTTCTTTCTCTTTGGACGTGCCTATGAGCCCTATCTGAAGACTCCCGGGCGGACGATGTTTTTCAATACCAGGGTTCCCTTCACTACGCTTGCCTATAGCCTTACACCACTGGTCGATGCGCGGGAGGAGAATGTTACAGCTTTACATACCCAGAATCTGAATCCCTTCACCAACTTTGGCTTGGTCTTTAATGTGTTGTCGGGTAGGCCCCTTTACAATAACGAGGGTGCAAAGGCTACCCGGACAGGTTTGTTCGGCAGCTATGCCAGGGACCGCTACAGCATCTTTGGCTCTGTTTATTACAACGATTTCAGGCTGCAGGAAAATGGGGGCCTTTCCAACCTGGACACCTTTCTTGTCGAAGGCTATGAGCGTGAATTTCAGTATCCTGTCTATCTGAATGATAGTACAGGCTCCCATTATCAGAACCTGTCCTTTTTCCTTACCCATAAGTACCATTTAGTCGAAAAACAGCTTATTACCGACAGCCTCGGGAATACCAGCAGCAAGGGCAAAACCTTTTCACTGTCTCACCAGCTGAAATACGACCGCCACTACCGCACGTTCAGCGACGAACACTGGGTGGAAGGTGAGCAGTATCCGACATCTCCGGACTACTACTATGAACACAGTACTCCTTTAGATTCGGCGATAGAAAACAAGCTGACCAATGTCTTTCAGCTGATTCTGGGAGACCCCGACTATGATAAGATTTCTATCAGGGCTTATGCAGGGCACGAATTGCGTCGCTTTGGGATGTTGTCACCCGGGAAAGAAGCTGTACCTGTCTCAATGGCCGTAATTGGTGTCCTCCCCATGCGCTATGATACAACTTTCAGGGATTCTGCTGTTGCCGGCTTTAACAGTCACTGGTACAACGACGTCTATATCGGCGGGCATATTGCCGGGCCTACCACCGGAAAGTGGGACTGGGTTATCAATGGAAAATACTATTTATTAGGCTACTACCAGAACGACTTCCAGCTTGATGCGACCTTTGCAAGATCCCTGACAGGCAAGGTAGATTTAGGTTTGCGGGGAAGCGTTTCGTCGCGAAAGCCCCATTACTTCAGCAATCATTACAGCTCCTCGTTTTTCCGCTGGGACAATGATTTTTCCCCGACTTATCAGATTAAGGGCGAGGCCTTTGTCCACTCCAACGAACTGGAAATGGAACTTCGGGCGGGAGCGGCGTTTATAAGCAATTACCTCTATTGGGATTCAGAAGCTGAACCCAGGGTCTATGACAAGGATCTGCTCTTGTTGTCGGCCTATCTCGCCAAGCACTTTAAGCTGGGAGGCTTTAACTCCGAGAATAAACTCTTGTTACAGGCCACAACCGGCCATGAGGTATTGCGACTGCCACTGGCAGCAGCCTATACCTCAAACTATTGGAAACAATCCCTCTTCAAAGGCGCACTAGTCTTTGATCTGGGTTTCGATCTCTACTACACCACCACTTACCGGGCAAGTGCCTATATGCCGGTTACGGGTGTATTTCATCTGCAAGATTCGCAAACGGTGGGAGGCTATCCTTATCTGGATGTCTTCCTTACGCTGAAGATCGCGCGGACGAGGATATTTACGTCTTACAGCAACCTGCTGCAAGGCCTGGGTGGATTCGGGCGTAATTACTTTACAACCAGTCTCTATCCAATGAAATCCAGGTATCTGCGTTTTGGATTGGCCTGGACATTTTACGATTAGACAGCCTTAGGGCTAGCATCAATAAACATGAAAATACTTAAAGGAACATATCTCGTATTGCTCATTCTGCTTTGGCTGGCAAGTGCTTGCAAGCCATCCCCGGAAAGCCGTAAAGGCGAAACGGATGAACCGGCAGGTGGAGCCCGCACTCAACTCGACCAGATTCGGGAAAGGGGAGTGCTCCGCGTAGTAACCGAATACAATTCTATCAGCTATTTCATTTATAAGGGTCAGCCCGTGGGCTTCCAGTATGAGTTGCTGCAGGAACTGGCCAATTACATGAACCTCGAGCTGGAGGTTAAGGTAAGCAACGATCTGGAGGAGAATTTTGCCGACCTGGAGAGGGGGGATATCGATCTGATTGCTATGAATCTGACCGTCACAGCCGACCGTAAGGAGATGGCCGCCTTCAGTGAACCCATCCTTGAGACAAGGCAGGTCCTGGTGCAGCGAAAGCCCGAGCTCTGGGAGAAGATGAACGCCAGGCAGATCGAAAAGCAGCTCATAAGACGTCAGCTCGAACTCAGGGGGAAGACGGTTTATGTACAAGCCGGGTCGGTCTATGCCTGCCGTTTGAAAAGCCTTTCGGATGAGATTGGCGGCGGGATAGAGATCAGAGAGGTGCAGATCGAATCGGAGCAACTCGTTCAACGGGTAGCCACAGGCGAAATCGATTATGCCATTTGTGATGAGAATGTTGGCCTGGTGAATACCACCTATTTTCCGCAGCTGGATGTTTCCACTCCGATTTCCTTTGCCCAGCAGGTAGCCTGGGCGCTTCCCATCGGAGCAAATAGCCTGAAAGCGGAGATCAATGCCTGGCTTCGAACCCAGATACGCAGTACAGCCTATGTCCGGCTGAAGAACCGTTATTTCAGAAACCGAAGCACCTACAGGAGCATCCACAGCGAAAACTATACCCTGGCCACAGGCAGGATTTCTCCCTACGATAAACTTATTCGGGCCGAGGGTAAAAGGATTGGTTGGGACTGGCGGCTTCTGGCCTCCATGATTTACCAGGAATCGCGATTCAATCCTGAAGCTGTTTCCTGGGCAGGCGCCTTTGGCCTTATGCAGTTAATGCCGGTAACTGCGCGTCGGTATGGAGTTACGCCGGACTCTAAACCTGCCGAGCAAATCAGGGCCGGGACCCGTTTCATCAAGTGGCTCGACGATCGCTTTTTTGAGGAGATTAGCGACCGGGACGAGCGGCAGAGGTTCGTCATGGCCTCTTACAATATCGGCTATGGACACATCCAGGATGCACGAAGGCTTGCCAGAAAACATGGAGACAATCCCAATGTCTGGTTTGGAAGTGTAGAAGAGTGGCTGTTGAAGAAAGCCGATCCCGCCTATTATCAGCTCCCGGTGGTTAAGTATGGCTACGCCCGGGGGATTGAGACCTATCACTACGTCAGGGAGGTGAGCGAGCGCTATGAGCACTATCAGAATATCGTCAATGCCGATGTACTGGCAGTCCAGCCGCCAATTGCAGAAATTCGCTAAGGATCATCGCAGTCGCCCCCCAGATCTTTTCTTTTCCGATCTGATAGAAGGGGACATCAACTTCCTGGCCATGAAGCAACCAGCGTTCTTGCCGAGGCGTTTCGGGGGCCAGGAGAACCGGGATACCGGCTTCAATGACATAGGCTACTTCGGAGGGGTCGGGCTGGAAATCGGGTCGTTTTTCAAGCAGCCCCAAAAAGGGGTAAACCATGAAGTTGCTGACCGGGATGAATAAGGGACTCAGGGGCCCCAGGACTACGGGTTCTTCAACAATGCCCAATTCTTCCCGGGTTTCCCTCAGGGCCGTGGCGGCAAGATCAGTGTCGCTATGCTCTTTCATTCCTCCCGGAAAGGAAATCTGGGCGCTGTGGGGGCCATCATAGCTGTTTCGTTTGATAAACACCACTGCGGTGGACCTGTCCAGGGGATACATCAGCACCAGCACGGCAGCATCAATTGGCTTCCCTGCCCTTCCGGGATTCATTCGGTGTTCGGGCTCCATCTTTTGCTGTGCCCTTTTCCCGGGCAGGGGACCTGCCAGCACCTCCTGCCAGTATTGCAGATCGGCAGCGTTCATCAATTGAATTTTATGCTTTTATCCGGTGAGATTCGGGCGATAATCATGGATGGAAGGAGCAGAAAGAGGATGGTAATGGCCATGGTTCCCAGATTCAGGAGAAGAATACTGAGAAAGGACAGGTTGATGGGAACCGTGTCGAGATAGTAGGAGCCGGGATCGAGAGAAACCAGCCCGAGGTATTTCTGGGACAGGCAGATCGCAAGCCCGATCAGGTTCCCCCAGAACAGCCCTTTGAGGATGAGAAATCCCGATTGATAAAGGAATATTCTGCGGATGGCCCTATTGCTTGCGCCCAGGCCCTTCAGAATACCAATCATATTGGTCCGTTCGAGGATGATAATCAGCAGCCCCGCTATCATGTTGAATGCAGCAACCGTAAGCATGAGTACAATGAGGATGACCACGTTCATGTCCTGGAGATTGAGCCAGTCAAAGATCTGGACGTATTTTTCTTCAATCGTTTCTGCTTTCATCCGGCTTCCGTCATCCAGAAACTCGGTGGCCACGAGACGCCGGATTTTATCATGGATCTCCGGAAGAAGGCCGATGTCTTCGAGCATCACCTCGTGCCCGCTCACCCGGCCTCTGTCCCAGCCGTTTAGTCGTTGAACCTGCTGAATGTCTGCATAGATGTAGAGCTGGTCGAATTCTTCCAGGCTCGTACTGTAGATCCCCTCTATGGTGAAAGTGCGTGCCCTGGGGGGTTCCTGAATAAAATACATTGAAAAGCGATCGCCCAGTCCCAGTTTCAAGAGCCGGGCCGTGGAGGAGGAAATCACCACCCCTTTGCTTCGCAGGCTGTCGCTCAGGGAGAGCACCTTTCCCTCTTCCAGGTTTTCCTCAATGAAGGACCAATCATAAGTGGGATCAACCCCTTTGAGTACCGAGCCGTGGATTTCATCCTTTGTTTTAATAATCCCGGCCTTGAGGGCAAAGGGCTGGATATGCCTGACTCCTTCCAGCCCGGCTGCCTCCTCAAGGACATCCAGGTGCTTTGGAACAGGCAGGGTTTCGTAAGACAGATTGGAATCGAGGTTCTGGATCTGAATATGGGCACCAAAGCCGATAACCCTGTCCGAAATCTCCTTTTTGAAACCGGTGACAATGGATACAGCGACAATCATCACTGCCAGTCCCAGTGCAATCCCTATGGTTGCAATGGCTACGATCGACTGCGAGAGCTGTTTCCCCTTTTCCTGCCCGCTGATGATTCGGCGGGCAATGAATAATTCAGTATTCAATGATCTGCACTTTGGTCTGTCAAATGTAGTTATCTTTCCTTAATTTTAGGGCCATGCAAAGCTCGCTAAAAACCATGCGCTACTCACTCATCCTGCTTTTCAGCCTGGCTTCCATATCGCTTGCCTGCCAACATAAACCAGACGAAGTAGCTGCCGGGGCCAGCCGTCTGTCTGAGTACCTTCCCCTGCTTGAAGGAAAAAGGATTGCACTGGTGGCCAACCACACCTCACTCGTAGGTGAAAGCCACTTGCTTGATGTTCTTATGGAGGATGGGAATGAGGTGCTCAGGGTATTTTGTCCCGAGCATGGATTCAGGGGGGAAGCAGCCGCCGGAGCCCGCATCGAAGACAATCGGGATCCCATCAGCGGGGTTCAGGTGGTTTCGCTCTATGGCTCGCACCGGAAACCGCGGCCCGAAGACCTTAAGGATGTGGACATCGTCGTCTTTGATCTGCAGGATGTGGGCGCACGCTTTTTCACCTATATCTCCACCCTGCACTATGTCATGGAGGCTTGCGCCGAAAATGGGGTCAGTGTACTGGTCCTCGACAGGCCCAATCCGAATGGAAATTACATCGACGGGCCCGTCCTGGATCCGTCCTTCCGGTCATTTGTTGGCATGCATCCGATACCGGTGGTGTATGGCCTTACCATGGGTGAACTTGCCGGGATGATCAACGGTGAGGGCTGGCTCGAGGATGGGGTGGAATGCGACTTAAAGGTTATCCCCTGTCTGAACTACAGCCATCAAAGCAGCTATTCAATGCCGGTCCGGCCCTCTCCGAATCTGGGCAATGATCACAGCATCAGGCTCTATCCCTCCACCTGTTTCTTTGAAGGAACGGTACTTAGCGAGGGCCGTGGAACAGCCATGCCCTTTGAGGTTTTTGGGCATCCCGATCTGGACATGGATTTTCGCTTTACGCCGGTGACTATCCCCGGGGTCTCGGGCAATCCAAAGTTCAAAGACGTGGAATGCAGGGGAAGGGATCTCAGGGCTTTTAACCCGCAGGATGGTTTTTCACGTCTCTACCTGGGCTGGCTTATCGAAGCCTGGGAGCGTTTCCCCGATAAGGATTCCTTTTTTACCGGCTACTTCGATACTTTGGCTGGAACTTCAGAATTGAGGGAGCAGATTGAAGCGGGTTGGGACGAGGCACGTATCCGGGCTTCATGGCAGGAGGGACTGGAGACCTATAAACGGCAACGAAAACCCTATCTGCTCTATCCCTGATGCCGCCCGTGGCTTAGTTACCGGCTTTTCCCCGCGGCTTCCGATCCGGTTTTCGCTTGTGCTTGGTTGCAGGCCCTTTGTTCGGGCTGTCCTGCCTGCGCTTGGCCTGTGCTTCAGCTTGGTGTTGCTGACTACCCCGGGTCTGCTGCCTGCTTTTGTCCCCTTGCCGCTCCTTGCCTTTATACCGGCTTCTCTTTCCACCACTTTGTTTCCCACCACGTGCATGTCCATGCCTGCGCCCGCTTCTGCGCCCGCTGGAAGGATCGTAGGCCGGGCCTTCGCCCATCCCTTCGGGAAGCGGCGACTTGCAGACTTCTTTTTCCAGAAGCTTTTCAATGCGGGCAAACTTGTATTGCTCCTCCCGGCTGATTAGCGTGATGGCCACACCATCCGATTCGGCCCGGGCTGTTCGTCCGATCCGGTGTATGTAGTCTTCCCCTTCATGCGGCACATCAAAGTTGATGATGAGTTCGATGTTGTCGATGTCGATGCCCCGCGATAAGAGGTCGGTGGCCACCAGAACATTCAGGTGGCGGTTGCGGAACTTCAGCATGATCTCCTCCCTGGCCTTTTGGTCGAGGTCGGAGTGAATGTCCTGGGCCTTCAGCCCTTCTCGCTTTAGCTGCCTTCCCAGCTGCTTGGCCGAGGCCTTGGTCGAGCAGAACACAATCACACTTTGCAAATTCTGCCCCTTCAGCAGATGCGTTACCAGGGGAAGCTTCTGTGCTTCATAAACGGAATAGGCCAGCTGCAGTACCTTTTCAGCGGGTTTGGAAACGGAGATGTTTATTTCAACCGGATCCCTGAGCACCGTTTTGGCCAGCTTCCGGATTTCCGCCGGCATGGTAGCCGCGAAGAGCAGGTTCTGCCGTTCTTTGGGCAGATACTGAATAATCTTGACAATGTCTTCGTAGAAGCCCATGTCGAGCATACGGTCGGCCTCGTCCAGAATGAGGTACTTTACGTCGTCGAAACGGACATAGTTGTTATTCAGGTGGGCAATCATCCGTCCGGGGGTGCAGACCACCAGCTCCGTACCCTCACTCAGGGCCTTTTTCTCCCTGGAAAACAGTGCGCCGTCGCCTCCGCCATAAACGGCAATACTGCTGATGGGCGTAAAATAGGAGAAGCCCTCCATCTGCTGATCGATTTGCTGGGCCAGCTCCCTGGTGGGAACGATGACCACTGCGCGGGTGCGGTTGTCTTCGCGGTTGGCCACTATGTGCTGGATGACGGGGAGGAGGAAGGCGGCTGTTTTTCCTGTTCCGGTCTGGGCAGACCCAATGACGTCTCTTCCCTCCAGAATGGCCGGGATGGCCTGTTCCTGGATGGGGGTGGCTTTTTCAAAGCCCATGGCTTCGATCCCTTCCAGCAGGTCGGGATGGAAACCGAATTCACGAAAATTCAAATCTCTGTAGCTAAACGTTAAGCCACAAAAGTAGTTAAATATTCATGAACGAAGGCCTGGTGTCTGCCGAAGGCTTTCAGATTGTGCGGCCCGGATAGGCTTTCAGTGCCTCGGCCAGGGTTTCCATGGCCTTTTCCAGGTCGTCTTTCTTTAGCACGTAGGCAATGCGGACCTCCTGTTTACCCAGGCCCGGGGTGCTGTAGAACCCCGAGGCCGGGGCCATCATCACGGTCTGGTTTTTGTATTCAAAATCGCTCAGGATCCACTGGGTAAAATGGTCGGCGTCATCCACAGGGAGCTGAACGACGGTATAAAATGCCCCCCTGGGCATCGGACACTTCACACCCGGCATTTTGTTCAGGGCTGCCACCATGAAATTACGGCGTTCGATGTACTCCTCATAGACCTCCCTGAAATAGCTGTCGGGGGTTTCCAGTGCTGCCGCTGCTGCCACCTGCCCATAGGAGGGCGGACTGAGCCTGGCCTGGGCAAATTTGAGGGCTGTAGAAATCAGCTCTTTGTTCTTGCTAACCATGGTGCCGATCCTGACTCCGCACATGCTGTAGCGTTTCGAAACAGAGTCGGTCATGATTACATTTTGTTCCAGTCCGGGCAGGTTCATCGCCGAAAAATGTACCTCACCATCGTAACAAAATTCCCGGTAGACCTCGTCCGAATAGAGGTAGAGGTCGTATTTCCTTACAATCACACTCAGGCGTTCCAGTTCTTCCTTTGAGTACAAATGGCCGGTGGGGTTACTGGGATTACAGACAATAATTCCCCTCGTTTTCGGGCTGATCGCCTTTTCAAAGGCCTCGACAGATGGCAGGGCAAACCCATCGTCTATGGAGGAAGTAATGGGGACCACCTTTACACCGGCAGCCACTGAAAAACCGTTGTAATTGGCGTAGAAGGGCTCGGGTACAATGACCTCTTCACCCGGGTTTATGGTCGACATAAGGGCAAAAGAGATGGCTTCGGAACCTCCTGTTGTAACCAGCATCTCGGTATGGTCCACATGGATGCCTATGCCCTGATAGAAAGCGGCCAGCTTGCGCCGGTAGCTTTCCATGCCCGCAGAATGAGAGTATTCGATGACCTCATCCTTCATGTTTTTTACCGCATTGCGTGCCACAGAAGGGGTGGGAATGTCGGGTTGACCAATATTCAGGTGATAGACCTTTCGGCCTTTCTTTTTGGCTGCTTCGGCATAGGGGACCAGGCGCCTGATGGGCGAGGCGGGCATCTGCTTTCCTTTGTTTGAAATTCCGGGCATGCTTATCGATGGGTTTAGTGACAATAAATGCTATGAGGCTTCTGGCAGTACCTTCCCCTTGATCTGTAGCTTTACAGGGGTGTTTGCCGCAGTAGAGTATACATAGAGCGATTTCATGAAAGTACCGGTCTGGGCGGTGTTGTACTTCACCACGATCTCTCCCGTACTTCCGGGTTCCAGAGGCTCTCTTGGCCATTGGGGGACCGTACATCCGCAGGTCGAACGCACCCGGTTGATCACAATGGCCTCTTCCCCCAGGTTCTTACACCGGAAGATCCAGGTTCCGTCACCATCTTTGGGGAGCTCTCCATAGTCGTGAACGGGTTCTTCAAAATAGAGCTCAATGCCCTTTGAAATCGCATTTTCCTCCGAGCCGGTGCTACATCCCGAGAGTAGCACAGCGATCAGAAGGACAGGGATAAAGCGGTTTTTCATGGTATGGATCATCTGTTTAAAAGTACCTTAATATACCGAATCTTCGGCCACGAAGGGCCGGTTTACCGAAATTCTTTTGTCCCTGTTTCTCTGACCGGTCATGCTTGCGTTTACGCCGGAATAGTGCTTTTTTTGTGAAAAATACCTTGAAATGGACATTTACAGCGACTCCAGGGTACTACTCACCTTCGATGCGGGCGGAACCAGGGAGGTGTTCAATGCGCTTAAGGGAGGCCTCGCCCTCGCCACCAGCACCAGGGGTGCTTGTGCATCCATTGCACCAGGTGCTTATGCCTTTGCTTTGAGTTCTATAGAAAGGACAAAGCAGAAGTGTCCCGAATACAAACCCTAAATTTCGATCAGCCAAATGACAAAATCAAAGATTGCCCTTGTCCTCTCAGGCGGAGGAGCCCGCGGACTCGCCCATATCGGGGTTATTGAAGAATTGGAACGAAGGGGCTATGAGATTGGTTCCATTGCAGGAACCTCCATGGGCTCCATGGTAGGAGGCGTATATGCGACCGGAGGACTCGATGCCTTTAAACAGTGGTTCTATGCTCTGGATCGTGCAAAGGTGTTTCGTCTGGTCGATTTTTCGTTTCGTGGCCAGGGCCTTGTGAAGGCCGACCGGGTGTTGAGAAAGCTGCAGGAGTATGTCCCCGATGTGCCGATCGAATCCTTGAGTGTTCCCTTTGCGGCTGTAGCCGTTGATTTGGTCAGCAAGGAGGAGGTCGTCTTTCGTAGCGGTAGCCTCTACGATGCCATCCGGGCCTCCATTGCCATTCCGTCTGTGATTACACCTGTGAAACGGGACGGACAGGTTCTGGTAGATGGCGGCGTTCTGAACAATCTGCCCATGTCTCACATTCAGCGCCAGAAAGGGGACATCATGATGGCCGTGTATGTAAACGCCGATGTGCCCGTTCGGGAACCGGCCGAGCCGGAAGAACATGCCAGACGGCTGGCACGCTATCAACATAAAATCAGGGACTTCTATCAGCAGCTCCGGAGATACGATTTTCACCTGGGGCCCTTCCACAGGCAGGGACAGCCAGGGGGAGAGGCTGTGGCGCCGGACGAGCCTTTTCTGCCTCTTGAGGAGCATGTCTCCAGGGAAAAGGAAGACAGTTATAGTTATTTCTCTCTGATCTCGAGAACCCTCGATGTGATGACCATGCACATGGCCCAGGAAAAGATGAAGCAATTTGCCCCTGAAATTCTGGTAAAGGTTTCGCGTGATTCCTGTGGGGTTTACGACTTTTACAAAGCCGAGCAGCAGGTGGAGGAGGGCCGTTTGGCAGCCATAGAAGCCCTGGATGCTTACGAGGCGGGATATTCAGTTTAGCTGCAACAGCCTTTCCCGGCGAGGACTTTCTTCCTGCTCTAATAGCCATCCACAACGTCCCAGACAAAGGCGCGGATGCCAATGTCCCTGTTTTCCTCATCAAGGAGACGGACCCCCCTGAGAATATCCTCTACGGCATCATCTTCTACGATGGCTATGCGGGCGGTGTTTTGCTCGGGCCAGGTATGGGTGTTCATGTGGGGAGGCCCCTCCACGCTGCCCCGGCCAGTGAGGCCGGTCCAGCGCGTAAAGCCCCTGATATTCAACTTGTCGAAGAGGTATTCGACCTTTTCGGTGTGTGCCTGGTTGTATACGAGAAATACGGTTTTCATTTTTCCGTTGTCTTTATAAGGCCCTCTTCGTTGAGGAGGCCTTTGAGAAAATGGTATTCCACCTGCTTTTTACGTGCATCACTTCGCCGCAGCATCAGGTGATAGATCACAGGTACAATGACGAGGGTAACAATGGTCGAGAAAACCAGTCCGCCGATGACTGCGATTCCCATTGGGCTCCAGATCTCGGAACCCGACCCGGTGCTCATGGCTAAAGGCAACATTCCCAGGATGGTGGTCATCGAGGTCATCAGCACGGGACGAAGCCTCGTTTTTCCCGATTCTACAATCGCCTCGCTCAGCCCGAGCCCCCTTTCACGCATCAGGTTAATATAGTCGACCAGTACGATGGCGTTTTTCACTACGATCCCTACCAGCATCACTCCACCTATCATAGAAATTACACTCATCGTGGTTCCGGTTACAATATGTGCCAGAATTACACCGGTGAAGGCAAAGGGGATGGAAATCATGATAATGAAGGGCATTTTCATCGATTCGAACTGGGAGGCCATCACCAGATAGGTGAGGACCAAACTGAGCAGGAGCAGGAGCAGGAGGTCGGTCTTGGATTCCTGCAGGTCTTCAACTGCACCACTCATTTCTATGGCAATGTCCGGCGGGATGTCCATGGCATCGATCTCGGCCTGCACCATTTCAGCCAGCTCATTCAAAGGCACATTGTAGGGCTTGATGCTTACACTGACCATTCGTTCACGGTTCTTTCGTTCGATGTTCGGGGGAGACCACTCTTCTTCAATGGTCGCGACCTCTCCCAGGCGGATGACCTGGTTCCGGTTGTTGACCAGAGCAATGTTCTCCAGGTCGGAGAGCGAGCTTCGCTCTTCTTCGATGAAGCGCACCGAGATGTCGTATTCCTTTCCCTCTTCCCTGTAGCGGCTCATAAAGGGGCCCTCGACCCGGTTCCTGACCGCATTGGCCATGGTGTAGGTGTTGAGGCCATGCTGGGCCAGTTTTTCCCGGTCGGGGACAATCTGCAGCTGTGGCTTTGAAGGATCGCGGCTCACATTCACATTGGTGGCACCGGGCAGATCGCTGACACTGTCTTTCAGGGCCATCGCAATCATGGTGGTGGACTCGAAGTCGTAGCCATAGATTTCAACCTCGACTTTGTTTTCGGTGGTGCCCCCAAATCCAGCATTCGGCGTTACCTCGTAGCTCACAATCTCGGGGATCGTTTCCAGGTATTCGGTCAGGAGGTTTGCAAGGGTCCAGACATCCCTGCTGCGTTCCTCCAGGTCGGTAAGGGTTACTCTCACATTGATCCGGTGCGATCCCGATTCCATAAACAGCGACAGGATGCCTCCCTCGTCGTTGCTTCCCGAGGAGGTATAGTAGAACTTCGCCTCGGGCATCTTTTCGGCCAGGAAGCGGTCTACCTGGCGGGCGACCTTTACGGTTTCTTCGACACGAAGGCCGGTCTGTAATTCTATCTCTGCCGTCATGGATGCCTGGTCGGCTTCGGGCATAAATTCGAAGCCAATGAAACGGGTCAGGAACATGGATCCCGCAAAAATCAAGAGGGCGATGATAAGGGTACCCCAGCGAAAACGGAGTGCAAGCTTCAGTGTACGGGCATAAAAGCTGTCCAGCTTGTCGAGCAGGCGTCCGATGCTGTTATCGTAGCTAAAGCGTTTGGGCTTTAGGGGCTGTTTGCGCAGGCGCATGAGCCTGGAGGCCAGCATAGGGGTCAGGGTGATGGCACTGATGGTTGAGGTGACCACTGTAATGGTGACAATGAAGCCCAGGGGACGGAACAATTCTCCGGTCATACCACCAACCAGGGTCAGCGGGAGGAATACCGCAACCACGGTCAGGGTGGTTACAATAACCGCCAGCCAGACTTCATTGGTTGCATAGATGGCAGCCTCTTTCGGGCGCGCTCCCCGTTCCACATGCTTGGTGATGTTCTCCAATACCACAATGGCGTCGTCCACCACCATTCCAATGGCAATGGACAGCGAGGAGAGGGCAATAATATTAATGGACGATCCCGTCATAAAGAGGTATATGAAGGATACGATCAGGGCAATCGGGATGGTCAGGATCACAATGAAGGTGGCCCTCCAGCGGCCCAGGAAGAAGAGCACCACCAGGACAACGGCAATGGCTGCAAAGAGCAGGGTCTGGGTCAGGTTATCGATCGAATCGACAATGAACTCCGAACTGTCGAAGAAGGGGGTAATTTCAATGTCTTCGGGCAGGGTCCTGATCAGTTCGGGCATCATGGCCTGAATCTCCTGTGCTACTTCCACGGTGTTGGCCCCGGATTGTTTCTGAATCACGATACGCATTCCGGTTTTTCCGTTCAGGCGTTCGTCCATTGAAACATCCTTCAGGGTATCTGTAATGGTCGCCACATCGTCGAGGTAAATGGTCTGCCCGTTGAAACTGGCCAGCACTATATCGTCCAGTACATCGGAGGAAGGGAACTCCCCTTTAACACGCAGGGGATAGTCCATCATCCCCATTTCGATGTTTCCGGCCGGCAGGTTGAGGTTTTCTGCGTTCAGTACTGCGGCAATCATTTCCACGGTGATGTTGTAGGATTCCATTTTCCGGGGATCAATGTCCACCTGAATTTCACGGCCAGGCGCACCAATGAGCCCGACCGAACCCACTCCTTCGATGCGGTTGAGGGGGTTGACCACCTTTTCATCGAGGATGTTCTCAATAGCCGCATAGCTTTCATCGGCTGTCACCCCGTAATAAAGGATGGGCATGGCGCTCGAATTGAACTTGAACAGGGCGGGATCATCCACTTCTTCGGGAAGGAAGGGCCGGACAAAACTAATGGCATCCCGGATTTCATTCGAGGCCTCATCCAGGTTCGTCCCCCATTCAAACTCACATACGACAACCGACATATTGTCTCTCGAAACCGAGGTAATGTTCTTCAGATTGCTTACAGAGTTCAGCCCATTTTCGATCAAACGCGTCACATTGGTTTCAATGTCGGCTGCACTTGCACCACTGTAGGTGGTGATCATCGAGATGGCCGGGAAGTCGATTTCCGGGTAGAAGTCGATGGGCAGCTTTTTCAGGGAATAGCCCCCGAGCACCAGCAAGGCCACAAATACCATGATGGTTGTAATCGGTCGTCTGACCGCTGTTCCGTATATGCTCATTGCTATCGCTTTTTTCTATTCGGAAACTACGTTTACCGGTTCACCGTTTTCGAGGTTGGCATGGCCGGTATAGATCATCTCTTCTCCTCCCTTGATTTCGGGTGAGGCAATTTCGAGCTGGTTGTCGTAACGATTCACAATGTCGACCACGACCTTTCGGGCCCTTCCGTTCTCATTCAGCATAATGTAACGCTGGTTGGTGCCGGCCTGTTGCAGTACGGCAATGGCCGGAACAATCAGGGCTTTTTTCTCACCAAGTTTGATCCCCACCCTGGCAAACATGCCCGGTGCAAGCTTATGAGCGCTGTTCGGAACCTTCAGCTCGGCGATAAAGGTGCGGGTAGCTGCTGATACCGTCGGATGGATGCGGAAGACCCTTCCCGTAAAGCTTTCTTCGGGATAGACATCGGTGGTGACTGTAGCTTCCATGCCTTTCCTGATCAGAGGCAGGTTCTTTTCACCTAGGCTGACCAGCAGTTTTACCGGGTCGAGCTGCATGATGGTAAGCAGGGCGGCTTTGCCTGCGGGGGTGTTGGGGGCCGGGGAGTAGAGTTCTCCCTCGTTGTAGTATTTCCCGGTGATTACACCGTCGTAGGGTGCACGCAGCAGCGTATTTTCCTCCAGATTGCGCAGAACCAGCTCGGTGGTCTCGACCTTCGATTTCATCTGGTCGTAAGCCTGCCGGGTAACCGAACCATGCAGCAACAAGGTATCCATACGGGCCAGGTCGGTCTTAAGGCTTTCATATTGTAAGCGGGTCTGATCGAGCTGGGTGCGGTCCATTTCAGCCAGGAGCTGGCCCTTGATTACACGGTCGTTTACCTCCACATTGATCGCGCGAATCTTGCCTGAAAGTGCCGGTGAGAGATAGGTTTCCTCGTAAGCTGCCACCGTCGAAGTGATGTTCTGCAGGATTGCGGTTTCCCGGTAGTCCACGCTCATGGTCCTAACCGGCCGGACCCGCCTGGCAGCGATGGTTTCCTGAGAGGGTTCTGTCGTTCCCCCTGCCTGTTTTGGCTTGCAGGAATTCAGGACGCTGAGGCTGGTGAGGGCAAGAAGGGCAAGGTGTATTGCTTTCATTTTGATGCTTGTTATCGGGTTCAATGGCATTTATTTCTTTTGGTTTAGAGCTGATTGGACAGTTTATCGAGGGCCAGCTTGGCATTCATCACTTCCAGGATGGCCTGCAGATAGTTGCTCTGCGCATCGAGATAGTTCCCATTCGCCTGAGTCAGGTCGAGGCTTGAAGCCATGCCCTGTTCATATTTTCGTTCGTAATTAGTATAGACCCGTCGGGCTACATCCACATTCTCCCATTGGGTCTGGTAGTTTTCCAGCGCACTCTGCAGGTTGTACCTGATCTGTTTTTCCTGCATCGAAAGCTGGTCTTCCAGAATCTCCACATTCAACCGGGCCATCTGGTGATCAATCTTCGCCTGATCGACCCGGGACTTTCGCATGCCGCTGGAGAAGATGGGCACCGAAAGCGTCAGGCCGGCCAGATGGTTCGGGTTCATATCAAAGTTGGTGGTTTTGATCTTTGCATTGTAGTTGTAGAAGCCGGCCAGGGTGGGCGCATAGTTCCACTTCTGCATAGCCAGCATCTTTTTGCTGATCTCCTCCTGTGTTTTCAACATCTGGTAGGTCGGATTTTGTTCGAAGCTGGTGCTGGCCAACAGAGCGCTTTCGGGCCGGGCACTCTTAAAGAGAGCCTCCAGTCCCTCGCTTAAGCTCAATTCCACATCTGGCTCAAGTCCAAGCTGAAAGCGCAGCAGGTTATAGTTTAATTCCAGGTTACGCTCCAGCGATTTCCGGCTGTTTTCGAGTTGATTGACCGTAATGCTGAGCTGGTCGACATCGATTTGTTCGGCCATACCTGTTTCAAACATGATCCTGGTCTGGTCGAGGGTATCTTCCAAATTGGCTTTGTTCATCTCCAGAATTCTGAGCGATTCCTCGGTAATGAGCACCAGGTAGTAGGATGTAATAACCGATTCCTTGATATCCAGCTCGCTGTTTTTCAGGTTTTGAAACAGAAACGGGTTCTTTTTTTATTCTCGTAATTGGCTGTTGTTCCTTTTTTTCAACAATATTCGGTTTAATACTATCGTTTTATGGTCTCAAAAAACAAA
>PDRI01000126.1 GCA_002748055.1 Bacteroidota bacterium
CTGCTTTTCGATTTGGGCGGGGTTATCCTGGATCTTGATCTGCAGGCCACCAGAAAAATCTTTTACGAATTAGGGCTGCCTGCAGTGTTGATGCAATACCCCGAGAACATGCAAACCGATTTGTTCCAGCGCTACGAAATCGGAAAAATTACGACAAAGGAATTTCGGGACGAGATCAGGCAAAAGAGTGGCTTAAATCTAAAAGATACAGACATTGATCGTGCCTGGACAGCGATGCTGGTGGGGATTCCGGAAGAGCGAACCAGAAAACTGGAGGAATTAAGGAAGCACTACAGGCTCTACATGCTCAGCAATACCTGTGCGATGCACGTTCCGGTATTTGAGGCTATGTACAAACAAAAGGCCGGGAAAAGCATGCATGAGGTCTTCGACAAAATTTATTACTCCCACGAAATCGGCGCGCACAAACCAGACCATGAGTCCTGGGAGTTCGTGCTGAAGGATGCTGGCATCAGGGCAGAAGAAACCCTCTTCCTCGACGACAATGTGCACAACGTAAAAGCAGCCCTGGAACTGGGATTCCAGGCCATCCGGATTCACGAAAAAATGGGCATGATGGATCTGGGATTCGACCTCTGAATCTCTTCCCGAAAACCATTAGAGCTCGAAAACCACCCGATCCTTCAGCGCTGTCAGCTTAGCACCCAGAAAGAGCTCAAGGGCCTCTCCCCCGAGTAGTTCTACTTCCACCCGCTTCGGCCAAATGCTTACCTTTACGCTGCGTCCACGGAACAAAACAGTAAAAGACAGTCCCTTCCACTGCGTGGGAAGGTGGGGGTCAAAACTCAGCCTGCCTTCCCTGATTCGCATTCCTCCAAATCCCTGGATCACCGACATCCAGGTGCCTCCCATGCTTGTGATGTGCAGGCCCTCGGCCACCTCATTGTTGTAGTCGTCGATATCCAGTCGGGAAGTACGCAGATACATCTCATAGGCCTTGTCGTTCATCCCCAAACGGGAAGCAAGAATGGAATGCACACAGGGCGAAAGCGAGGATTCGTGCACTGTTCGGGGTTCATAGAAATCGAAATTCCGCTGAATAGTCGCGGTATCGAAATCCTCCTCGAAAAGATAAATCCCCTGCAGGACGTCGGCCTGCTTGATAAAACAGGAACGAAGAATACGATCCCATGACCAATGCTGGTTAATAGGGCGTTCGGCCGGATCCAGGTCGGCTGCCATCCGCTGTTCCTTGTCCATAAAGCCATCCTGCTGCATAAACACCTCCAGTTTCTCATCATAGGGAAAATAGAGTTTCGCGATAATTTCCTGCCAGGCGGCTTTCTCCTCGCCCGGATCAAAAGAGCAGCTGCGCAGAATCCGGCTATAGGCATCCGGATCGTCATCCTCAACAAACTCCAGGGCCTGAATCGTATATACCAGCGTCCAACGGGCCATGGTATTGGTGTACCAGTTGTTGTTCACATTGTTCTCGTACTCATTTGGCCCCGTAACCCCGAGCATCACAAAGGCCTGCCTGGCCTCTGACCAGTTCACTCGTTGACGCCAGAAACGGGAAATCCCGATCAGAACTTCCAGGCCGTACTCCGCGAGGTAGCTGTTGTCGCCGGTATAGCGTATGTAATTATAGATCGCAAAGGCAATGGCTCCATTGCGGTGAATCTCCTCAAAAGTAATCTCCCACTCATTGTGGCATTCCTCCCCGTTCATGGTTACCATCGGGTAGAGCGCGGCCCCCTGGCCGAAGCCCAGTTTGCCTGCATTCTCAATGGCCTTCTTTAGATGCCTGTAACGGTATACAAGCAGCTTGCGCGACACCTCCTCAGGAGCAGTGCTCAAATAAAAGGGAAGCATGTAAGCCTCTGTATCCCAGTAGGTACTTCCGCCATATTTCTCGCCGGTAAAACCTTTGGGACCGATATTTAATCGCTCGTCGCGTCCGGTATAGGTCTGATTCAACTGGAAAATATTGAAACGAATGGCCTGCTGAGCAGCGACATCGCCCTCAATCACAATATCTGAGTGCTTCCATTTTTCTTCCCAAAGCGAACGATGTGCCTCAAACAATGCATCGAAACCCTCCTCCATGGCCTTCCCAAGCAGCGCTTCGCCATCCTCCGGCATCCGGGTCTCCTCATAGTTCAGGGAGCTAAGAACCGAAACATACTTGTAGAACACCAGCTCAGTACCTGGCTCAATCGCTGTCCTAAGCACGTTTGCCACATAGTCGTCCCGCTCAATAGTTTCGACCTCGGGCGACAATAACCCGGCTGCTTTCTCCAGGGCATAGGCCATGGTCATACAGCACACAAAGTTGCTTTTCCGGGTGCGGGCCATCAAGCGTCCCTTCCCTTTGGCCGCCGCGGTGGAAATCATCTCCCAGAAACGCTCATCATAGTTGGTATCGCGGTTCATCACATTGCCGTCGATGTAAGGCCTTAAGACCACCTGCGCGCTGCAATCCACAGCGCGGATCGCATAACGAATGGCTCCGATCTCTTCCCGGTCTATGCTCAGAAAACGTTTTGCCTTAAGCTCGAAAAGACCACCTGCAATTTTTACGCCGAAACTCCGCTCGAGAAAGCCTTCCCGCATGTTTAACACCCGCTTAAAGTCGAAAACCTCACAGCGATGTAAATCCAGGGTTTCACCCCCAATCTCCACATCAATGCCCACCCAGTTGGGCGCATTCAGGACCTTGGCAAAGTATTCCGGATACCCATTCTTCCACCAGCCTACCCTGGTCTTGTCGGGATAGTATACCCCCGCCAGATAATTTCCCTGAAGGCTTTCTCCGCTATAGGCCTCTTCAAAATTGGCCCGTTGTCCCATCCGGCCGTTACCCAGGCTAAAAATGCTTTCCGAGGCCTCCTGCATGGAAGGATCAAAACCCTTCTCAACGATGCACCAGGGGTCGAGTTCATAGTAAGGCTTCATGTCGATACGCTTAATTTTCGCTATCCTTTACAAAAAGAATCAATACTGCTGCCACACACATGGAAATGCCCCCGGTAAGCAGGGCATAGATGCTATTGCCTCCAAAGAACGATTTAACCATAAAACCGAGGATGGTCGCTGCCAGGATCTGGGGAATAACAATAAGATCTTCGTAATCGCCAGACTGCTTTTCACAAGGCTTTCCGGACCAAAGATAGTTAAAAAAACAGCTATTGTCCGTCCCGTGTACCTGGCCCCAAAATACCTGAAGCTTCAGACAGCAATCGGGATCGTCCTGCGGCTCCAAAGCCGTACGAAACCGCCTTCCGAAAAAGCCCCGGTCGAAAACGGAATATACCTTGCCGGCCCTGCCTCACCCACTGAAAACCTCGGTCTCTGAAGCCCGGATGCGAATGGCTAAAAAGGCCTCAACAGGTGAACCCGGAAAGGGACTTCTCGAAGTCTTCGCCTGGATCGACTACGCTAAAAAAGGCTTTCGGTTTGTAAAAGGGAAAGGGGAACGAAAGCCCTGAATATGGACCTGGGGAAGGCTTTGCCGTCATGACTGAGTTAATCACCCATTCCCGGGAGGGTTTTCAGTTGATCCCTTGCATATTAGCTCCGTCAAATCTATCTTTGTGCACATTTTATTAACCTGCACAAATAGCGGATTTAATGACCAAAAAATTCCCTGAGTATAAGAACTTTGACCTCTCTGAGATCAGCAAAGAGATCAATGCCTTCTGGAAAGAGAATAAAGTATTTGAGCAATCGGTGAGCAGCCGCGAGGGCAAGCCTGCCTTTGTTTTCAACGAAGGCCCCCCCTCAGCCAATGGAAAGCCCGGGATCCACCATGTCATGGCCCGTACCATCAAGGACATCTTCTGCCGCTATAAAACCCAGCAGGGATTTCAGGTAAAACGCAAAGCCGGATGGGACACCCACGGGCTCCCTGTTGAGCTGGCCGTGGAAAACGCCATGCAGATCACTAAGGAGGACATCGGAAGTAAAATCACCGTTGAAGCGTTCAATGCTGCTTGCCGCAAGGATGTGATGAAATTCACAGGGATGTGGGAAGAGCTCACCGAAAAGATGGGATACTGGATCAATATGGATGATCCCTACATCACCTACGACAACAAGTACATTGAATCGGTCTGGTATCTGCTGAAAGAGCTTCACAAGAAAGACCTGCTCTATAAGGGCTATTCCATTCAGCCTTTCTCACCTGCGGCCGGCACCGGTCTGAGTACACATGAGCTTAACCAGCCCGGCTGTTACCGCGATGTTAAGGATACCACCGTCGTCGCCCAGTTCAAACTGTGTCGTGACGAGCATTCCGAAGCCCTTTTTGCCGCAACTGATACCGGGGTTTATATGCTCGCCTGGACCACTACGCCCTGGACCCTGTCCTCGAACACAGCACTTTCCGTGGGTGCCAAAATCGAATACAGTCTGATCAGGACCTTCAATCCCTACAGCGGTGAAGCCATTACCGTGGTGCTGGCTTCCGAATTGATGCACCAGTATTTTTCAGCAAAAGATGCGGAATTGTCCCTGGAGGAATACACCCCGGGACAAAAAGGCCTGCCTTACAAGAAACTGGCCACCTTTACAGGCAAAGAGCTGGAGGGCATTCGCTATGAACAACTGCTCGACTGGATAAAGCCCGGGGGAGATGCCTTCAGGGTTGTCTGCGGCAATTTTGTCACCACCGAAGACGGTACCGGGATTGTACATACAGCACCCACTTTCGGGGCAGATGACTACCGCGTTGCCCAGGCCAATGGAATCGCTTCCCTCACCGTATTGGATGCTGAAGGCCAGACCCAGCCACTTGTCGACCGCAAGGGCCGCTTCTTTCCTCTTGCCAAACTGGATGCCGATTTCGTATCGAAGCAGGTCAATGCAAGTTACGAAGCCTTTGCCGGCCGGTACGTCAAGAACGAATATGACGAAGCAAAAAAGGAGGGAGATCCCACCATTGATGTGGACATCGCGGTTGAACTGAAACAAAGCAACAAGGCCTTTCGCATAGAGAAACACCTGCACAACTATCCGCACTGCTGGCGCACCGATAAGCCCGTACTCTATTACCCACTCGATTCGTGGTTCATTCGCACCACAGCCATGAAGGAACGCATGATGGAACTGAACAACACCATCAAATGGAAGCCGGCCTCAACCGGTACCGGGCGCTTTGGAAAATGGCTCGAGAACCTGGCAGACTGGAACCTGTCACGCTCACGCTTCTGGGGCACACCACTTCCCATTTGGGTTTCTGAGGACAAACAGGAACAAATCTGTATTGGTTCGCTTGCCGAGTTGAAGACCGAGCTGGAAAAAGCTGTCGCAGCGGGCTTCATGGACGAAAACCCCCTGGCCGATTTCGATCCGGCCGATATGTCCAAAGAGAACTACGAGCTTTTCGACCTCCACAGGCCCTTTGTCGATCAGCTTGTGCTGGTGAGCCCGACTGGTCAGAAATTATTCCGGGAACCCACCCTGATCGACGTCTGGTTCGATTCCGGTTCCATGCCCTATGCCCAATACCATTATCCCTTCGAAAACAAAGAAAACTTCGATCAGCTCTTCCCGGCCGACTTCATCGCAGAGGGTGTCGACCAAACCCGTGGGTGGTTCTTCACCCTCCATGCCATTGGCACAATGCTGTTCGACTCGGTGGCTTTTAAGAACATCATCTCGAACGGACTGGTACTTGATCGTGTCGGTGCCAAGATGTCGAAGCGACTGGGCAATGCTGTCGATCCCTTTACCACACTTGAGAAATATGGCGCCGACCCGGTGCGCTGGTACATGATTACCAATGCCCAGCCCTGGGACAACCTGAAATTCAATCTGGATGGTGTGGATGAAGTGAAACGCAAGTTTTTTGGCACCCTCTACAACAGCTATTCTTTTTTCGCCCTCTATGCCAACATCGATGGCTTCAGCTACGATGCCGGGGAAGTGCCCTTCGAGGATCGTCCCGAGATTGATCGCTGGATCCTCTCCCTGCTCAACTCGCTGGTCAGGGAGGTGGAAACCAACTACGAGAATTACGAACCCACCCGCGCCGGAAGGCTCATTCAGGATTTTGTGACCGAAAACCTGAGCAACTGGTATGTGCGCCTGAATCGCAAGCGCTATTGGGGTGGCGAATTCGATGCCGACAAGCGTTCGGCCTACCAGACCCTCTACACCTGCCTTGAAACAGTCGCAAGGCTGGCTGCACCCATCGCGCCTTTCTACATGGACAAGCTGTTCAACGACCTCAACAGCGTAAGTGGAAGGTTCGAAGAAGCCTCTGTCCATCTGGCCAGTTTCCCAAAGGCTGATGAATCACTCATCGATCCGCTACTTGAACAGCGGATGGATGTGGCCCAGAAGATCTCATCCATGGTCCTGGGTCTGCGACGCAAGGTAAACATCAAGGTAAGGCAACCGCTGAACCGGATGATGATCCCCATCCTCGACCCCGCACTGGAGGAACAGATCGAAGCTGTGAAAGCGCTGATTCTGAACGAAGTCAACGTCAAGGAAATCGAGTACATCACCGATACCGCCGGCGTATTGGTTAAGCGCATCAAGCCCAATTTCAAGGCCCTGGGCCCCCGCTACGGCAGGCTCATGAAACAGGTCGGCGCCGCCATTGCTGCCATGAGCCAGGAAGACATTGTCCACTTCGAGAAAGAAGAGTGCTTTAAACTCGATCTTGGTGATACACAAATCGAACTCCTGCTCAGCGATGTCGAAATCCTGTCGGAAGACATCCCCGGATGGCTCGTTGCCAATGAGGGGACGCTTACCGTCGCCCTCGACATCACACTCACCGACGAATTGAAGCAGGAAGGTATGGCCAGGGAACTGATTAACCGCATACAAAATCTGCGAAAAGAAAGGGGCTTCGATGTAACCGATAAAATCAAGATTGAACTGGAGTCTCATGACCGGATTAAAGAAGCTGTCGAACAGCATGGCAGCTACATTGAGTCCCAAACCCTTGCCAACAGCATTTTACTATCTGATTCAGTTGAAGGTCAGGGTATTAAAAGGATCGATATTGACGAAGAGCTTTCAACAAATATCCGTGTTTCCCGCGTCTGAGCGAAGAGATAGTCACGATAATTTATTGTATATTTAACAAAACAATATCTTAAGTAATCATGGCTGACAAAAACAGATATACCGACGAAGAGCTGCAAGAGTTCAAGGAACTCATCGTGCAGAAGCTGGACAAGGCTAAAGAGGACTACGAACTGCTGAAATCGGCCATCACCCAGAGTGAAAGCAACGATACACAGGATACCTCTCCCACATTCAAAGTACTCGAAGAAGGTGCCGCCACCCTCTCCAAGGAGGAAGCAGGACGCCTCGCACAGCGGCAACTGAAATTCATCCAGCACCTTCAGGCCGCGCTGGTGCGCATCGAGAACAAAACCTATGGCGTTTGCAGGGAAACCGGTAAGCTTATTTCAAAAGAACGCCTGCGGGCCGTACCACACGCAACCCTGTGCATCGAAGCAAAGAAGAACAAATAGCAGCCCGCAGATCCATACTGATTGTTCTGCTGATTTTGCTGGCCGACCAGACCCTCAAGATTCTGGTCAAAACCAATATGCCCCTCTACCAGCAGATTCCCCTCCTGGGACAATGGGCCAGTCTTCACTTTGTGGAAAACAATGGCATGGCCTTCGGCCTGAGCTTCCCTGGTGGATTTGGTAAGATTCTGCTTAGCACCATCCGGATTGGAGCCGTTGTAGGCATTGGCCTCTACCTGCGCCATCTGATCCGGCTCAGAGCACCCAAAGGCCTCCTCATTACCCTTTCGATGGTACTCGCCGGTGCCCTGGGCAATATCATAGATTCCGTTTTCTATGGTCTCATCTTTTCCGAAAGTACACCCTACACGGCCGCTGTTCTTTTTCCGGAGGGTGGAGGCTACGCGAGCCTGCTGCATGGCAAGGTGGTGGACATGTTCTACTTCCCCATCATCAAAGGCAACTACCCGGAATGGCTCCGCAACGGAGCTCCCTTCATCTTTTTTCGGCCCGTTTTCAACCTCGCCGATGCCAGTATTTCATCGGCCGTCATCCTCATCCTGATCAACCAGAAACGCTATTTCAAACACTTCGATAAAACCGGAAAAACGCAGCAGAAAGACCCTGGAAACATTGAATCAGCGGCGACAGAATCAGCGGAATAAATCCTTATGCATTTGCTTTTATACGCTTGTTAAAGATCTCCTCCGATCCTGCCCCACAGGAGATAATACTCTTCATTCCTGTATCGACACTGGCCTCTGTCTTCAATACCCGATCTTTGGGAAGGTGATAGATGTTTCCCGAAGTGGGATTCGGCCCGGTAGGCACAAAAACCGTAATGATCTCTCCCTGGTCATCGGTAATAAAACCCGTCATCAGCGCTCCCGAATTAAAAATATCCACCAGAACCACTTCTCTGAAAAATGAGCGGTTCTGACCGAAAAATTGTTGCACCGTTTCCTTAGCCAGCTTATAACCGGGAATCTTAAGCAGATACCTGTCCTCGAAACGATTCAGAAAAACCGACAACCTTGTCTGCACCACCAGGCCTATCAGAAAGAAAAAGAACAAAATGGCCGCAAAGGTAATTACATAAAGCAAAAACAGGAGGAAAGGACTCGGATCGGGACTCTGCACGAGCCTGTCAACCACGGGAGCAAGGTTGCGACCTATCAGATTAATCAGCCATCGGAAAAACAAAAAGATGAGTGTAAGTGGTGCCATAGCCACCACCCCTCCAATAAGTGTTGTCCTCAGAAAACTGCGAACACTCCGAAAGAATTTTATTTGCATAGCTTTATTATGTCTATTTCTTTAATAGCTGTAAATTTACATTTTCCCTTTGTAAAGCGATCGACATGAAAAAGTACTTTCTGTTACTTCCCTTTCTTCTCGGTCCGATTGGCCTTCTGGCACAGTCCGGACAGGAGATCTCTTTTGTGGGGCACAGAGGCGCCTCTTACCTGGCACCCGAAAACACCCAGGCATCCATTTCCCTGGCCTGGGAACTTGGGGCCGATGCTGCCGAATGCGACATCATGCTCAGCTCCGATCAGCAGGTGCTCCTGTTTCACGACAAAAACACCAAAAAACTAACAGGCTCTTCCTACGAGGTGGCCGAAACGCCCTGGTCTGTCCTGAAGGAGCTTCGCATCCTGCCGAAAGACAGCCATCGCAAAGGCTACGAAAAAGAAACCATCCCCCTCTTATCAACCATATTGTCCGATCTGCCCGACAAGCGTATGCTGGTCATTGAGATCAAAACCGGACCGGAAATCATTCCTCACCTTAAGCCCATTCTTGAGAAATATTGGAAAAGGGGGGAAATCAGCTTTATCTCCTTCAACCTGGAATCGGTTTTAGAGGCAAAAGCCAATTGGCCGAAGGTTCCCTGTTACTACCTTTCGATGTTCAAAAAGGACCTCAAAAAACAACTCCCTGTTTTGGTGGCACACCACATCGACGGGGTTGACCTTCGCCATAGCATGATCGATGTAGAAGTGATGAAGGAGTGTACAGAAGCGGGCATGGAGGTCTGGTGTTGGACGGTTAATGATCCGGCCGTAGCCCTTAAGATGAAAAACCTCGGCGTAACTGCGATTACCACAGATCGTCCCGCATGGCTCCGCGAGCATCTTTAAACGCTGTCGATGCATTATGCACATGATTTATTTCTGATCCTCAGGCATTTTCCTTTTCTTTGTACAACAATTAACACCTATACA
This sequence comes from Bacteroidota bacterium, assembly GCA_002748055.1. Classification (GTDB taxonomy): domain Bacteria; phylum Bacteroidota; class Bacteroidia; order Bacteroidales. The sequence continues at coordinate 9,689 of PDRI01000126.1, forward strand.
TCATGCATTTAATCAAGAATACGGCAATACTCATTGCATTGGCCATGCTCTGGGCCTGCACTCCAACAAGCACGGAACAACACGAAGAAGCCCCGGCTAAACCCACCAATATCATTTTTCTGATTGGTGACGGCATGGGACTTTCAGCGGTTACAACCGGATTCTATTATGGCGACCAACCTTCTAACTTCAAACGGTTCAAACACATTGGACTGATCAAGACCTCGTCAGCTACCCACAAGGTCACCGATTCGGCAGCCAGTGGCACCGCCATGTCATCGGGTTACAAAACATACAATGGAGCCATTGGAGTTGATATGGACACCGTTGCACAAACCAATATTGCCGAGATTCTGGCAGAGCGTGGATGGAACACAGCACTCGTAGCCACGTCAACCATTACCCATGCCACCCCGGCATCCTTTTACGGACACGCAAAACTGCGGAAAATGGAAGAAAAAATCGCTACCCAGCTGGTCGATTCCGAAATAGATTTCTTCGCAGGAGGAGGCCTGGATTTTTTCCATGCACGTGAAGATGGACAGGATCTTCTCCCCCAACTCAGTGAAAAGGGCTTCATTGTTGATACCACCGCCCTCGCAAAACCCGAGGATCTTGAGCCCGGAAAAAAATATGGCTTCCTCCTGGCCGGGACAGGTATGCCCAGAATGCTGGATGGACGTGGCGACTTTCTTCCTAAAGCCACCGAACTGGCCATTGATCACCTCACCAAAGATGAAGCCGGCTTTTTCCTGATGGTGGAAGGTTCGCAAATCGACTGGGCTGGTCACGGCAACGACAAGGACTACCTGATTACCGAAATGCTCGACTTTGAACAAGTCATCGGAAAGGTCATGGATTTCGCAGAAAAAGATGGCAATACCCTGGTAGTCATTACGGCCGATCATGAAACCGGTGGTTATACCCTGGCTGCCGAAGGTGGCGACTATAACCTGCTGGGGCCGGTATTCTCCACTACAGGTCACTCAGCCTCACTCATTCCGGTATTTGCTTACGGACCTGGTGCTGAAGAATTCATGGGCATCTACGAAAATACGGAGCTCTTCCATAAAATGGCTGCGCTCAGCGAATAAGATGCTGGCTTTTCTCAGCGCTTCAGGATACCAGAAAATAAGACCCTGATCACATCGTCGAGGACTAGCTCACGCTCTCCTTTATAATCGGCACTCAGGAACAGAGGTAGCTCCAAGCCTTTCATCATGGTGGAGATGGCCACAGCGCCAATCTCTGCACTCTTGATCTGAAATTGGCCCCGCTGCATACCTTCAGCGAGAATGCTGCGCAGTATTTTCCTCTCTTCCTCTTCGAATTTCTGCCGAATGTCAAGAATGAAATCCAAGTGGGAGAGGTCCTCCTCATTCAGAGCCGCATAGAAATTGGAAAGGGTGCGCACATGATGAAGGCGGAACAGCATATAGGCCTTTAATTTGGCATCTGGCCTCTCGTCTTTTCCGATGGAAAAGGCCAGATGCTGCCGCAATTCACTGACCTCGCGTTCGACTACGGCCCGGAAAATATCTTCCTTGCCGGGAAAATAGTAATAAATAGAACTCTTCCCCTTCCCGGTGGCAATGGCTATTTCCTCCATGGTGGTTTTACGGAACCCGTAGCGTGTAAAAATCTTCCGGGCTACATCGATGATCTGAGAACGCACCTCCGCTTTAACAACAACCATGTTCCAAAATTTCGGGTAAATTAGAGCATCGCATCGACTTCCACAAGTCTATAATCGAGCTGACGACGCGAAAGATTCGCGTTCAGCACCTCAACCTGCAACTCATCACCTATTTCAAAACGTTTTCCCGAATGACGTCCGATGATGCTGTACTCCTCCTCATCGAACTCATAAAAATCGTCCGCGAGGCTTTTGATCGAGACCATGCCCTCGCACTTATTTTCAATAATCTCCACATAAATACCCCATTCGGTCAGGCCCGAAACCACCCCGGAAAAAACCTGCCCCAACTTGTCCTGCATGAATTCCACCTGCTTGTATTTAGTAGAAGCCCGTTCGGCTTCAATAGCCCGCCGTTCCATCTCTGAACTATGCTGACAGCGTTTTTCGTATTTCTCGGCGTTCTTCGATTCACCACCCTTCAGGTAATGGGCCAACAGCCGGTGAACCATTAGATCGGGATAGCGGCGTATAGGAGAAGTAAAATGAGCATAGTCTTTGAAAGACAGGCCATAGTGGCCAATGTTATGGGTCGAATAACGGGCCTTGGCCATGGATCGCAGGGCCATCATCTCTATCACATCCTTTTCCTTGCTGCCCTGGACCTTTTCAATCAGGGCATTCAATGAAGCCGAGAGGCGCTTCGGCGATTGAGCAGCTTCCAGACTGTGTCCAAACTTTGTAATAAAACGGGTGAAGCTTTCCATTTTCTCCGGATCAGGCACATCATGAACCCGGTAAACAAAGGTCTTTCCCTTCCGTTTTTTCTCGCCCGGGGCAAGGGGTTTCAGATCCTTTTCATACATGCCTCCCCTTGAAGCAAAGGCTGCCACTCGCTTATTGGCAAGCAACATGAACTCCTCAATCAGCCAGTTGGCTTCCCTTTGTACCTTGAAATAGACCCCCGTTGGCACCCCATCCTCATCGAGATGAAACTTTACTTCTTCTCTGTCAAAATTGACAGAGCCGTTTTCAAAACGCTCCTCCTTCAGGATCTTCGAAAACGCATATAGCTGCAAAATCTCCTCCTTCATATCTCCATCCCCTCCTTCAATAATGGCCTGGGCTTCGTCATAATTAAACCGCCTGTCGGAGTGGATCACCGTCCGCCCAAACCATTCATCCAAAATCTCAGCTTTATCGTTCATCGTAAAGACTGCCGAGAAGGTCAGTTTATCCTCGTGTGGGCGCAGGGAACACACTCCGTTCGACAGCTTCTCGGGAAGCATGGGAACCACCCGGTCGACCAGGTACACAGAGGTGGCCCGATCGTAGGCATCCTGATCGAGAATGGTCTTTGTTTTTACATAGTGAGAAACATCGGCTATATGCACACCCACCTCCCAGTGGCCGTTCTTCAGCTTCTTCAAAGACAGGGCATCATCAAAATCCTTGGCATCGGCCGGGTCTATGGTAAACGTAGGAGTTCCCCGAAAATCGCGCCGGGCCCTTATCTCGGACTCACTTATGGTATCGGGAATCTTTTCTGCATAGGCTTCCACTTCACTGGGAAAACGAATGGGCAGGTCGAATTCGGCGAGGATGGAATGCATTTCTGTATCATTCTCCCCGGGAAATCCCAGCACGTCGATAATCTCGCCAAAGGGATTTTTTACCTTCTCGGGCCATTCTGTAATCTTTGCAATGGCCTTCTGTCCATGCTCCACTCCTTTCAGTTTTTCAAGTGGAATGAAAATATCAAAAGGCATCTTTTGGCTGTCGGGCAAAAGAAAGGCATAGTTCCGGGAAATCTCGACGGTTCCTACAAAATGCTCACGTGCCCTTTCCAGAATCTCTGTAACCTCTCCTTCAATGCGTGTGCTGTTTCGGCGACGGGGATAAACAAATACCTTTACCAGGTCCCCGTCCAGTGCGGTCTTCAGATTGTTCCGTGCAATAAACACATCCCCGTCTGTATCTTCAGACACAAGAAATGCATATCCGTGTTGCGTCATATCCAGTACACCAGTGCGGTAACCCGCCCTGCTTACCAGCCGATATCGACCAGGACCCACCTGCTCCAGCTCTTTGCGGCTTACCAGCTTGTCGAGGCTGCGAGCAATCAGGGCTCGTCTGGCCTTGTCATTGATGTAGAGCTGCGCTGCAAGCTGTTTTGGATTCAACACCTTTTTCGGATTGCGTCCAAAGACACCCATAATTAAGGTTTCTGCCTCCTGGATGCTCATCCTGTCCTTCCTGCGATGCTTGTCTTTTCCCATAATGAAGTCTTTTCCGCTAAACGCTAAAATTACTAATTTTGTGAGCTCTACAGTGTTTATCCCGGATTAGTTATGACCAGCCAGCTTTATATATACAATACCCTCAGCCGCAAAAAGGAAGCCTTCGAAGCACTCAACCCTCCCTTCGTAGGCCTCTACGCCTGCGGGCCAACCGTTTATGGCGATGCCCACCTGGGTCATGCACGACAGGCGATTACCTTCGATGTGCTCTACCGCTATTTAAGCCTGCTTGGCTACAAAGTACGCTATGTCCGGAACATTACCGATGTTGGTCATCTCGAAAACGACGCCGACGAAGGAGAAGACAAGATTCAGCTGAAGGCGCGCCTGGAGCAGCTGGAACCCATGGAAGTGGTTCAGTATTACACGAACCGCTACCACGAGAATATGCGCGATCTGGGTGTTCTTCCTCCCGGAATCGAACCCAGAGCAAGTGGACATATCATTGAACAACAGGAGCTTATCCGTAAAATTATGGATGCCGGTTTTGCCTACGAGGTAAATGGCTCGGTGTATTTCGATGTCAGCCACTACAACGAAAAGCACCCCTACGGCCAGCTTTCAGGCCGCAAAATCGAGGACCTCATCTCCAATACCCGCACCCTGGATGGCCAGTCGGAGAAACGAAACCCCCTGGATTTTGCCCTCTGGAAAAAAGCCGACCCCGGCCACATTATGCGCTGGCCCTCCGAATGGAGTGATGGCTATCCGGGATGGCACCTCGAGTGCTCGGCAATGAGCACCAGATACCTGGGCATGCAATTCGACATACACGGCGGCGGCATGGATCTGCTCTTCCCCCACCACGAATGTGAGATTGCCCAGAACGTAGCCGGCTATGGTAAACCCGCTGTTCGCTACTGGATGCACAACAATATGATTACGATTAACGGGCAAAAAATGGGCCGTTCATTGGGCAACTTCATTACCCTCGATGAACTGTTTTCGGGCAAGCACAAACTGCTCGAAAGTGCCTATAGCCCCATGACCATTCGATTTTTCATCCTGCAGGCCCACTACCGCAGCACCCTCGATTTTTCGAATGAGGCCCTGAAAGCCTCTGAAAAGGGCCTCAATCGCCTGCTCGATGCGCTGTCCCTGCTGAATAAGGTTTCGCCCTCAAAGGCCTCATCGCTAAAAGTGGAAGAACTAAGAAATCAATGTGAGAAGGCAATGAGCGACGATCTCAACACCCCCATTCTCATCAGCCATCTTTTCGAGGGCGTAAAATGGATTAACCGCCTGGCCGAGGGCAGGGAACAACTGAATACAGAAGACCTGTCGTCGCTAAAAAGCCTGTTCAAGACCTACATCTTTTCTGTACTTGGCCTGCAGCAGAAACAAGGTGGACAGAACGAAGATGACCTCAGTGAAGAACTGATGGGACTCATTCTGAAATTCCGACAGGAAGCCAAAGCCAGAAAAGACTACGCTGCCTCCGATCAGATCAGAGACGACCTGGCCGCTTTGGGCATCACCATTCGTGACAGAAAAGACGGAACCGACTGGGAACGCCACTAAGATGAAGACCACCTACCGCTCACAGGAAATTAGTATTGCAGGCCTTCGCCTGGGCGGGGAGCGGCTTCCGCGTATCCAGTCGATGTGCAATACCAATACCAACGACATTGATGCCTCTCTGGCTCAGTGCGAACGAATGATCGCTGCCGGTGCCGAACTGGTCAGGCTCACCACCCAGGGAAAACGAGAGGTTCGCAGCCTGGCCATCATAGCCGAAAAGCTGCATACATCCGGAAAAACAGTCCCGCTGGTTGCCGACATCCATTTCAGGCCGGCACTGGCACTGGAGGCGGCAAAGGTTTGCGAAAAGATCCGAATCAACCCGGGCAACTATCTGCGCAATGGATCACTCGACGAGCTTCTACCCGAACTACTGGAGGTCTGTGAGAAACATGGCACGGCTATCCGCATAGGGGTCAACCATGGATCACTCAGCCCCGACATTCTGGAAGAATTTGGAGATACAGTGGAAGGCATGGTCGAATCGGCCATGCGTTTCCTCAGGCTTTGTCATCACCGATCGTTCAGGCGGGTGGTGGTCTCAATGAAATCGAGCAATCCGCGTGTCATGATTCAGGCCGTTAGGCTCCTGACCCTTAGCATGCAAAAAGAAGGCATGGCCTTCCCCCTTCACCTTGGTGTTACAGAGGCCGGAGACGGCCCCGAAGGCCGGATTAAATCGGCTACAGGAATGGCCCCCCTTCTGCTCGAAGGGATGGGCGACACCATTCGCGTCTCTCTTACCGAAGCCCCGGAAGTGGAATTGCCGGTAGCGGAAACCATTGTAAACGCATTTCCGAAGCCCCCGGAATTGCCTTATGACCCCTTTGCGGATCTTCCCTGGGATCCCTTTCATTACAAAAGAAGAGTCGCTAAAAGGGTGGGCAAAATGGGCGCCGGACAGGCTGTCAGAATCGTCTCCGAAAACAGGCCCGATCCGGCGATTGACCTGCTTCCAGGCAAACTGGCCTCCGATGAAGTCTTCCTGCTTGAAACCGGCCCCGGACGCGCAAGCGAAAGCAAAGAAACACTGATCAACTTCTGCTCCCGCAATCAAGAACTGCCCATTGTGCTCAAATATACCAGTACTGAAAAGGACCCGGACCTCTTCCGGATTCAACTTGCGGGAACCCTGGGCAGCTTACTGGTCGATGGACAGATTGATGCCGTCTGGGCAGAAAATCCTCACTTCGATAGCAACACAATCAACGACCTCCTGCTGATCGTCCTCCAGGCCGCCGGGGCAAGGATCAGCCGGACCGAATACATTGCCTGTCCTTCCTGTGGCCGCACCCACTTCGACATCCAGAAACGTTTACAGGAAATCAAAGCCGCCACCTCCCACCTTCGGACACTTAAAATCGGGGTTATGGGCTGCATTGTGAACGGTCCCGGGGAAATGGCCGATGCCGACTATGGTTATGTGGGTGCAGGACCCGGAAGGGTCAGCTTATACAAGGCCCGGACACCTGTTTTTCTGAACCTTCCCGAAGAAGAGGCACTCGCAAAACTGCTCGAACTCATCAAGCAGGAAGGAGATTGGCAGGATCAGTAAAATCGGAGCATACCGGGCAAAAACACAGCACACATCCCCTGTCTGTCACTAATACTCGCTAAGCGAATCGGAAAGGAATCACATTGCTCCTTGAGCTCTTCGGATTGCAACGGTCCTGGCTGTTCTCTTTTGCAAATTTCTACGATCCGCTTTGGACCCCATTTATACTTGTCAGGGCATGCGGGCCGGCACAATTTCATAGAGTGCATAAGCCTTACCACCTTCGGAAGGGTGTTTCAATGTGAAAAAAGAAAC
>PDRI01000127.1 GCA_002748055.1 Bacteroidota bacterium
GAGAACCAAAGTGTAAGCGCCATGATGATGCCTGCTGTCAGCAAAAACAGGGGGTTGGTCTGTACGGGCTCGGCCAGGGCATCCATCATGAAGGCATCGGCAGCCACGCCTGAGCCTTTCCAGGCCATGAAGGAATCGTAACTGGCAATGGGGACGCCAACGAAGTTGACCAAATCGTTGCTGGCAAAGGCCATGGCCAGTGCAAAAGTGCCAAGCAGGGTGACGAAGCGATAGACACTGAATTGCTTTCGACCAATCAGGAATTGAAAGCTTATGAAGGCGACCAGACCACTGATCAGACTGATTAAGCCGGCATGGTCCTTAATGGTGTTGAGGCTTTCAGCTGGTATAAAAGGGATGCCCTTCAGCCCTTTAATTAAGACGAAGGCTGTAATCAGGGACACGCTTGCACTGCCAAACACCGATCCAAAGCTGCGCATGGTGCGCTTGTATTCAAAGGAGACGATGAGGCGGGTGATAGACTGGACCAGCCAGCCAAGCAGGAAGGCTACCACCACAGAAGTAAAGATGCCGATGACAATGAGCAGTGCCCTGGATTCATTAATATAGTCACCCCAAACCGACATGGATTCCCCACTTTGGAGCACCGCAAAGAAGGAAATTGCCAGCGCCGAGCCCAGCAGTTCGAATACAATAGAAACCGTGGTTGAGGTGGGAAGGGCAATGCTATTGTAGAAATCAAGAAGGATGACGTCGGTCAGCATAACTGCCGCAAAGAGGAACATCATTTGTTCGAAGGAGAAAAACTGCGGATTGAACACCCCTTTTCTGGCCACTTCCATCATTCCGCTTGAAAAGACCGAACCGAAGATGATGCCGATGGTGGCAATTACCATAATGGTCCGGATACTGGCGGCACGCGACCCGATGGCCGAATTCAGAAAATTAACCGCATCATTACTGACCCCGACAATGAGGTCGGTAATGGCCATTAGAAACATGATAATTACGATAGCGGGAAATACCAGATCCATTTTGTTTTAATTTCTGCGTGTGAAACTGAGCAATGCAACGCTTTTTGTATTAAACCAGGGTTAAGTCATCGAGGATTCAATCGATATGCGGCCAGGATAGCTTTCCATCGTGATAATCAAACATCAAATCAATTTGGTTGCGCGTATTTCTGGGTGTGGACAACGCGGGCAGACTGTGCCGGGGAAAGAAGCCAACATCCAGGGTTTCCATCCCGGTTTTAACAGCAAGGTTTTGGGGGATGCATTCGATAAAAAGTTTATACGTATAAAAGAGCTCTTCCGGATGGGGATGGCAACGCTTATCGAAGACGGCCAGCAGGCGTTCAGCTTTTACAGGTATGCCGGCCTCTTCTGCAATCTCTTTTACAGCCACTTCCGAGGGTGTAAAACCTATGTCGCACCAGCCCCCTGGAAGGGACCAGTGGCCATCGACGCGTTCTTTCACCATCAGGATTTCATCACTGTTATTGAATACGATGCCACGAACATCGACCTTAGGGGTTCGGTAACCATGCCCCTCGCTTGTCAATTCCCGGATCCTTTCCAAAGGCTGGTCGCTTAAGAGAGCCAGCATGCGAACAGAAACAGCTTCCAGGTCCTGATAGCGATCTCTGTCATAATCGTTTTCGCTATAGTGAAGCCCGTTTTCGGCGATGGCCTGCACACGCTTTGCGAGGCGCAGAAGTTCCTTGCTGTCGGTCATGCTACCAAAATTACAATTTTACGGCATATATTTGTCCTTCTGTTAGGCATTGACGCATCCTTTTTCTGTCGGTTTGCATCTTATTGCGAAAACAACACTATGAGACATACACTTTTTATTGCAGCATTTATTTTTTTTGGCATCCATTCCTGTTCGAAACTTGACGAGTCGGATGGGCCTATGGAGGAGAAATCCAAGGACGACGACGGCTTTGCCCTGGCCGATATGGCAGGGGGAAGAGGTGAATTCGGCGGGGGCAACGGCGGAGACGGACAATACCAGGCCGGGGTGATTACGGCAGGGGAGTGGCGCGATTTGGATCATTGGGATTTCTGGCTCAATCTAAGGCAAGACCAGGACTTCCAAAGCGCCCTTGAGAACTGGTCCATGCATCCCTTCGACCGCTACCGCTTTCATGTAAGCGATCAAAATGGCCAGGCACTTATCAATGCCGAACTTCGGCTTATGAATGGGGAAGAGGTCCTGTGGAAGGGGCTTACAAACAACCAGGGACTTGCAGAGTGCTGGGCCAATGTTAAGGGGGATGAAGCTGTTTCCGATCAACTTAGTTATTCTGTTTACCTGGGAGGTGTTTCGTTGACTGAAGGCAGTGCCCTGCCCTATGATGAAGGTACGAATGAGGTGACTGTCAGCTATGAACAACAGGACCCTCTGATAGCCGATCTGATGTTTGTAGTCGATGCAACCGGAAGCATGGGCGATGAGTTGGAATTCCTGAAGGTGGAGCTCAATGACGTGCTTGAGAAAGCGGCCGCCGAACATGCAGAACTGGATATGCGCTACGGGGCTGTGTTTTACAGGGATGTGGATGACGAATACCTGACACGATCCCAGCCTTTTGACCAGGATGTGGATGCGTTAATCAGCTTTATACGGAAGCAGAAAGCCGATGGTGGAGGCGACTATGAGGAAGCCGTAGAGGTTGCCCTTGAAGAGGCCCTGCTGCAGCACAGTTGGTCGGCAAATGCCCGTGCCCGCCTTCTCTTTCTGATGCTGGATGCTCCGCCTCATCACGAGGACCAGATAGTGACCCGGATGCAGGAACTGACGGCTCACGCAGCTTCCAGGGGCATTGCCATCATTCCCATTGCTGCCAGCGGCATTAACAGAGATACGGAGTTTCTTCTGCGCTTTATGGCCACACTCAGCAACGGAACCTATACGTTTGTGACCGATTTGAGTGGGGTGGGAGACGACCACCTGGAACCCACCACCGGCGAATACGAAGATGAAAAGCTCAACGACTTGCTTTTGCGACTGATTACCACCTATTGCGAATAGCCCGGGGCAATTTCGCCTTCTTCCGGGCAACTACAGAACAACACCAGGCCCTGAGCCAGCATAGCTCGGGGCCTGGTTTCTGCTTTTTCAGATCAAAGCAGTAGCAGGTTTGGACAGGTTCAATAACTTCCCTATTGGTTTTCATGAAGGGGCGTATGATGGATTTGAACCAGCGGGCGCGTGGCCGGGAGGTCCCGTTTCAACAAATTGTCGGGTTGAAATGGGCATTTTATTACCTTTGGTCTATCTATTTCTGACAGCTGTTATTGCTGAAAATAAGAACTGATCATGGAGGCAGATTTCTTGCAGGATGTACGGGAGGTGTTTAAAAAGGAAGCCGAAGCCATCGCTGCCATACCCGTAGATGAGACCTATTCCAGGGTTGTGGAACTTATTTACGCGCATATTCATGAAAGGGGGGGCAAGCTGATTGCCAGTGGCATGGGGAAGGCAGGCCATGTGGCCAGCCACATGGCAACGACCCTGAGTTCGACCGGAACCCCTTCCTTGTTCCTTCATCCCAGTGAAGCCCAGCATGGGGATCTGGGAGTGCTCCGAAAAAATGATGTGCTGCTGGTGCTCTCGAATTCGGGAAAGACACGCGAGATCCTTGAGCTGGTCGATCTTGCCCATGATTTACACCCTGGTCTGCCAGTGATTGTAATTACGGGAAATCCCGATGGCGAGCTGTCGCGCCTGTCCGATTTTGTCCTCTATACCGGCAATCCCAAAGAGGTTTGTTTGCTGGGGCTGACCCCCACGACCTCGGCTACAGCAATGGCCGTGATAGGTGATGCCCTTGTGGTGTTAATGATGAAGAGGATTGGGTTTAGCTCGGGCGATTACGCCCTCAGGCACCATGGAGGCTATCTCGGACAGAAATCGAGGAGGCAGCGCGATGAGGATCGATAGGAAGAACGCACTGGGCCTGCTTATCGATATGCAGGAACGTTTAGTTCCTCACATGTGGGAGGCTGAACGATTGCTGGAAAGAACCAGTATCCTGCTTCAAGGCCTGAATGTCCTGCGTATTCCCTTACTGACTACTGAACAATATCCACGCGGACTGGGTTCTACTATCGACAGGCTTTCAGCATTGGGCAATGTCCGGGATGCAGTGGAGAAACTCACCTTTTCCTGCTGTGCCGAGCCTGCTTTCATGGCAAAACTGGAGCAGGCAGGCCTCGGGCAGGTCATTGTCTGTGGCATCGAAACCCATGTATGCGTCCTTCAAACAGTGATCGATCTGCTTGAAGCGAACTACACGCCGGTTGTGGTGGCCGACTGTGTTTCGTCCCGTTCGCCCGATGATAAAGCGCTTGCGATCGAGCGTATGCGGCAGGAAGGTGCGCTGATCAGCAGCGCCGAATCACTACTCTTCGAACTAAGCGGTGTAGCAGGTACATCGGAGTTTAAAGCAATTTCGAGGCTTATAAAATAGCAGATGGGAACACGTATTTATACCGTTGGAGAAACGGTTTTGGACATCATTTTCAAGGGGAGGCAACCCATGGCTGCGAGTCCCGGCGGATCATCCTTCAATGCAGCAATCAGCCTTGGCAGACTTGGTGCACCTGTCAGTTTCATCTCTGAATTAGGGCACGACAGGGTGGGAGACATCATAATGGATTTTTTGAGGGCAAACCATGTCGATGCCTGGATCTCTCGTTATGCAAGTGGAAATTCGGCACTTGCACTGGCCTTTCTCAATGAAAAAAGCGATGCCGAATACCAGTTCTACAAGGACTATCCTCATCAACGGCTGGCGATCGGTTTTCCTTCCTTTGTGCCCGGTGATTTGCTCATGTTTGGCTCTTTCTATGCCCTTAATCCGGGTATTCGGCCCCGCATAGTTGAGCTTCTTGAAAAAGCAAAAAGGGAGGGAGCCCTCATCGCCTATGATCCGAATTTCCGTTCATCTCACCTTCATGAGCGCGACAGCCTCCTGTCTGCCATCAGGGAAAACATGGGCTTTGCTTCCCTGGTGAGGGCTTCGGATGAGGATATGTACAACATCTTTGGGGCAGAGGATGCTGATGCAGCCTGGGAGGCTGTAAAAAGCCACTGCCAGTTGCTGATCTATACGGCCAGTTCCCAGGGAGTCTATCTGAAAAGCCCCTCGCTTTCCCTCTACTTTCCGGTAGAAGGGATTGATCCGATCAGTACCATCGGCGCGGGTGATACCTTTAATGCCGGGATTCTTTATGGCATGCACCAGATGGGCTGTCGGGCCGGCGATCTGCTTACACTGTCGGCCGGGGACTGGACGGAGATCGTGAAGGACGCGATGGCTTTTTCGAAAGAGGTTTGTTTAAGCTATGACAATTATCTTCCGGAAAGCTTTGTGAAACAGTATAAAAACAGATTGAAATGAAGAAGAACAGGCTTGGGAATTCGGAGGTTTTTGTTTCGGCCGTTACATTAGGGTCGTGGGCCATTGGTGGCTGGATGTGGGGAGGAAACGATAAGCATGACTCGGTCAGGGCCATTCACGCCTGCTGCGATCATGGGATTACATCGGTGGATACGGCGCCCATTTATGGCTTTGGTCTGTCCGAATCCATCCTGGGAGAAGCCCTTGAGGGAAGACGCAGCCAATATGAAATCCTGACCAAGTGCGGCCTGGTCTGGGACCGGAAGCAAGGGGGCTACTTTTTTACGACACAGGACAACCAGGGACGTGGCTGCGATGTCTACCAGTTCTCCGGAAAGGACAGTATTATTGCCGAGTGTGAAGGCAGCCTCAGGCGACTGAAAACCGATTACATTGATCTGTATCAGATTCACTGGCCCGATCCCACTACACCGATAGAAGAAAGCATGGAGGCCCTTGGGATTCTTATGAAGCAGGGAAAGATCAGGGCGGCCGGAGTGAGCAACTATTCGGTTGAGCAAATGGAGAAGGCTTCTTCGGTGATTGAACTGAGCTCTAATCAGGTTCCTTACAGCATGGTTCGCCGGGACATTGAGAAGGACGTTCTGCCCTGGTGCATCGAAAAGCAGTGTTCCGTGCTGGCCTACAGCCCCCTTCAGCGTGGCTTACTAACCGGAAAAATTACGCCAGACTATCCTTTTACGCCGGGTGATTCCCGCCCCGAACTTCCCCATTTTAAGATCAATAACCTGATTAAAACCAATCAGTTTCTGGAAACCATCAAGCCCCTGGCCGATGAGAAAGGGATTGGCCTTTCGCAGCTGGTGATTGCATGGACTTTGGCGCAGACCGGGATTACTGCAGCGCTTGTGGGAGCCAGAAATGAGAGGCAGGTAGCCTCGAACGCTGCCGCACTGGAGGTGGAGCTCAGCAAAGACGAGCTGGACATGATCGGGAAGGAACTCGACAAGCTGGAGCTTGAAATTGACTGATCGACAGTCAGTTCCAAGCTGTCTTCTCTGTTAAGCCTGTTCATCAGGAGGCTCTTGTTCCACTTCCCCACATATACCTGAACAAGGTTTAGCTGCTCGGGAAAGCATTCGAAGAGGATGTTGTGCCCGATGTGCAGTTCGAGCGGAAGTGCTGTAGCTTCGCTTTCCATATAGCACCAGATGACATCGCCTTCTGTCTCTTTTCCGAGGAAGGATATGTCCAGTGTATGCTGATCGGCACGCAGGAGGAATTTTTCTTTCAGATAGGCTGCAAGGATGCTGTCGCTGTCGGCTGTTTCCGGATTGCTCAGGAGCTCTGTGCCGGTCATCCTGCAGCCCTGGAGGCAGCGATTCAGATCATCGGGGAAAATACGCATAGAAATCTCAAAGCATCTGGTTTTGCTGTTGTAATGAATCTCGGTAAGACTGAGATAAAACTCATGCGCACTGAGAGGGCTGAAGGCCAGTATGCAGATGAGGATGATGGAGGATTTAAGCTTGTCCACTCTATAATATGTTATTCAACACAAAGATGATGTTTTCTTTCTTAACTTTGTTCGTCCTACAAATCCTAAATCAATGAAGCGCTTTATTTCGGCAATGGCTGCGCTCCTGTTGGTATTTTCCCTGAACGCCCAGGAGGAAATGGTTCCGGCACAGAATAAATTCCGGCAAATGAGAACCGAGTTTAGTACACCGAATGCCTATCACAATGCAGCAGGCGGGCCCGGTCAGCTCTACTGGCAGCAGGAAGCAAATTACAAAATTGCCATTGAGCTGGACGATGAAAAACAACGCATTCACGGCAGGGAGTTGATTCGCTATGTGAACCATTCGCCCGACAGGCTGGACTATGTATGGATTCAGCTTGATCAGAACATAAGGATGCGGAACAGCCTGAGCAGACAAATCACCTCCATGCAATTGCAGGAACGCATGTCTTCCTACCTGATGAGCCGCTATATGAACGATTTTGATGGCGGGTTTAAACTCGAGCATGTGCTGGATGGCCGGGGCGAGGCCCTTGCTTATACGGTAAATTATACCATGATGCGTGTTGACCTCCCGGAGGCGCTGCAGCCGGGCCAGGAGGTGGAGCTGGATATTGCCTGGTGGTACAATGTCAATGACCGCTTAAAGGATGGTGGTGGGCGATCGGGCATGGAGTATTTTGAGGAGGATGACAACTACATCTATACCATTGCCCAGTTTTTCCCCAGGATGGCGGTCTATGACAATGTGGAGGGTTGGCAGAACAACCAGTTTCTGGGGCGAACCGAGTTTGCCCTGCCTTTTGGCAACTATGAGGTGGATATTACGGTGCCTGCCGACCATATTGTTGGAGCAACAGGCGTGTTGCAAAACCCGGAAGAGGTTTTGAGTGACGTTCAGTATAAGCGCTATAAAAAGGCCCTGGAGAGTTGCGATGACCCCGTGTTGATTGTGAACCAGAAGGAGGCCGAGGCTGCAGAAAAGAAGCATTTGAAGCAGCAGAAGACCTGGAAATTCAAGGCAGAGAATGTGCGTGACTTTGCATTTGCTTCATCCCGTAAATTTATCTGGGACGGGATGGCAGTGCCCTTTGGGGACCGGAAAGTACTGGCAGCCTCGCTCTATCCGAAAGAGGGGAACCCCCTTTGGGAAAAGTATTCGACAAGGGTTGTTGCGCATACCCTCAGGGTTTATTCCCGTCATACTTTTGATTACCCCTATCCCGTTGCCTTCTCGGTGCATACGAACAGCATTGGCATGGAATACCCGATGATCTGTTTCAACGGTGGACGACCCGAAAGAGATGGTTCTTATTCAGAAGGGACTAAGTGGCGCATGATCGGGGTTATTATCCATGAGGTAGGGCATAATTTCTTCCCCATGATCGTAAACTCCGATGAGCGTCAGTGGACCTGGATGGACGAGGGCCTGAACACCTTCTTGCAGGGAGTGGCAGAACGGGAATGGGATCACAACCATCCTTACCCCTCCGGTACGCCCTCCCGCATTGTGGACTATATGAAGGGAGACCAAAGCCAGATAGCCCCGATCATGATCAACGGTGAACTTACCATGCAATTCAATAACAATGCTTATGCAAAGCCGGCTACTGCCCTGAATATCCTCAGGGAAACGGTGATGGGCCGGGAGTTATTCGACTTTGCTTTTCGCCAGTATGCTCAGCGCTGGATGTTCAAGCATCCAACCCCCGAGGATTTGTTCAGGACGATGGAAGATGCCTCTGCCATGGACCTCGACTGGTTTTGGCGGGGATGGTTCTATACCACCGATCATGTAGATATTTCATTGGATAAGCTGACCGAGTATGTGGCAGCCTCGGGAAATCCTGCCGATACCCGGGCTATCAAAAAGGCTCGGTCGGAGCAGAAACCCGAAGAGATCGCAGTTATGCGAAACCGTGCAAGTATGCAGTCGATGGTCGAACGTGACCCCCGTATGCGGGATCAGTACGATGATAAGGATCGCTTTGCCCCGGTTGAAGGGGAAGAGGAGGTGTACAGGCGTTATCGGGAATCACTCACAACTGCGGAAAAATCCTGGGTCGAATCGGGCAATTATTTCTACCAGCTCGACTTCAGCAATATCGGCGGCCTGGTTATGCCCCTGATCCTGGAGTTCAGCTTTGCTGACGGGAGCAAAAGCATCAGTCGCGTTCCGGCCGAAATCTGGAGCCGGGACAATGTCCACGCCCACAAGGTCTATCGCTTCCCCAAAAAAGTGGTGGCTGTGGAGCTCGACCCCTATCGGGAAACGGCCGATTGTGATACCGGGAATAACCACTGGCCTCCCAGGACTGAGGAAGGGCGCTTCGAGATTTACAAGCGCAGGATGTCGCGGCGGCGCTAACTTGCCCTATGCCAAAATGTTATCGATGTAGGCAAGTTCGTCACGGCTGAAATCCAGCTTGTTGACACTGGCCACATTGTCCTCGAGCTGTTTTACCGAGCTTACACCGATGAGGACGGAGCTGATCTCTTTTTTCTGCAGGATCCAGGCCAGGGCCATCTGGGCAAGGCTTTGTTCCCGTTGTTCGGCATGCTGGTTGAGGGCTTTAATCCTCACCATCGTATCTGCCTTCAGGTCCTTCTTTTTTAAAAAGATGCTCGGACCTGCTATCCGCGAATCATCGGGGATGCCTTTCAGGTAGCGATCGCTAAGCAATCCCTGGGCCAGTGGACTGAAGGGGATGCAACCAATTCCTTCTTCCTCAAGTACATCGAGCAGGCCCTTTTCCACCCAACGATCGAACATGTTGTAGCGGGGTTGATGGATGAGGCAGGGAGTGCCCAGCTCGCGCAGGATTTCTGCTGCTTTTCGGGTTTCTTCGGCCGGGTAATTGGAGATCCCGGCATAGAGGGCCTTGCCCTGTTGCACTGCGGAATGCAAGGCCCCCATGGTTTCTTCCAGAGGGGTGTCCGGGTCGGGTCGGTGCGAGTAGAAGATATCGACATAGTCCAGCCCCATGCGTTTCAGGCTCTGATCCAGGCTGGCCAGCAGGTACTTCCTGCTGCCCCATTCACCATAGGGCCCCTTCCACATCAGATAACCTGCCTTGGTCGAGATAATAAGCTCGTCTCTGTAATTCTTTAGCTCGGCATGAAGAATGCGTCCGAAATTGATCTCTGCACTACCCGGAGGGGGGCCATAGTTGTTGGCCAGGTCGAAATGGGTGACCCCCAGGTCGAAGGCACGAAAGACAATGTCCTTCATAGTCTGGAAATCGTTCATTTCGCCAAAATTGTGCCAGAGGCCAAGGGATACAGCCGGCAGGCGGAGTCCGGAGCGGCCCGAGCGGCGATAGGGCATTTTGTCATAACGTGCGCTGCTGAACATGATAAATCGTGGTTTTAACGTTTAAACAGTGGAATCTTGTAGGCCAGGCTGTAGGAAAGGCCAAAGCTTTTGACCGCACTTCCTTTCCCATACCCGGGAATATGCAAGGGGCTCACCAGGGGATCCATTTCGGGGTTGAGCAGAAAGCGATAGCGCAGGTGCCAGCCCAGGAAAAAGTTTGGAGCCACCTCTGCCCTCATTCCGGCAAGAATTTCGATCCAGTGGGCATGCAGCTCGGCCCGATGGTCGGGAGCGGAATAGTCACCCCAGATTCCATCATGTACGATGATATTGCTAATGTCCTGGCTGAAATTCGAAAATCCATAGCGGAGGCCTGCAGTAATCGTGTGGTGTTCCGAACGCCCGGCATTGTGAAGGAGGTTGTAATCGATGCCGGCCAGGGCAAAGAATCCCGAAGAGTTGTAGTCCCAGCTGGTCGAATCAACATGACTGCTGCTATAACCCAGTTCCAGGACGGGATAGATGTTTTTACTCACTTCAAAATCGAGAAAGACGGCCGATCCCAGCTGTGGTGGATAGCCGATGACATAGGCCAGCCTGCCGATATCAATTCCAAAGCGCGGTCCATAGCTGCGCAGGGTATCGCCTGCCTCCTGCGCCCTGATCAGGCCACCCGAAGCAAGCAGGATCATCAAAAGAATGAGGTACTTAGCCCCGGTCTTAAAGGAAGAGTCGCAGGTGTAGAACATCATCAGGGTTTTCAGGGTCCACAGTATTGTCGTCCAGTAAGATCTCCTTAAAAAGACTCCCCGAACAGCTGAATCCTACAATCCCAAACCGGCTTGCAAAGCCACAGTCATAAGACAGGAGGTAGGCATTGGCCTCGTAGTTTAGCAGCAGGGTATCACTGCTTGCTCCCAGCTCAAAGACAAAACGAATTGAGCTCGCCTTTGGATCCAGCGGGAGACTGATTCGGGCAGCATTGGTATTGCTATACAGCGAAACCGGATTCCCGTTTTCAGGGATTGCACTGACGCTTAGCCCTTCCAGGGTGCTGTCCTGCTCGCTTTCAACAGGCAATTGCCTGAATCCGGCGACCAGGTAAGCGCTGGTGTTATCAGGGCAGCTTTCGCTGCTATTACATGCCCTGGGCAGAAGCAGGGAAAAGGCTGCAAGGCATAGGAGGCTTATCGTTTTCGTGTTCAATGTGAATCGGGTTCAAGGTGTTTCAGCAGAAAATCGAGATAGGCCTGGTAGAGCAGAATCTGGCTTCCCATATCGTAGGCCACACCATGGTTTCCGGGAGGGAAGATTTTCAGATCGAATTCCTTTCCGGCATCCAGAAGGGCCCGGGTAAACTGGAAGGTATTCTGGGGGTGAACATTGTCGTCCATCAGCGAATGCACAAGTAAAAGTGCACTTTCCAGGTTTTTGGCCTGGGCAACCATGGAGCTTTGCCGGTAACCTTCTTCATTCTCGTGCAGAAGGCCCATGTATTTCTCCGTAAGCACACAGTCGTAATTCCGGTGGTCGGAGATGGCAGCCGTAACAATACCGGCCTTAAATACATCCCCGTGCTGCAAGAGGGCTGTTCCGGCAGAAAAACCTCCATAACTGTGGCCCATAATAGCCACCCTTTCACCGTCGATCCAGTCTTTCTTTGCCAGGTGCAATGCAGCCTCTGCAAAATCGTGGGTCTCCCATTTTCCGAGCTGCTTGTGAACGAGCTTTTCAAATGCGCTGCCATAGCCTCCGTTGCCACGGTTGTTAATGTTGGCCACCACAAAGCCTTTCTGGGCCAGGTATTGCTTCCATCCACTGGTTTCAAAGCTGTTATAGACGCCCTGTGAGCCAGGCCCCCCATAAACGGCAAGGACGAGTGGGTAGCTTTTATCCGGGTCGAAGTCCATGGGTTTGATCAGGTAGCCATCGATGGGCTGCCCGTCGGAGGTCGTGAAGGAAAAAAGCTCGCGTCCGGCATAGTCAAATTCCTGCATGTGTTTTAGGGCTCCTTCGTGACCGGCGAGTGTGTCGATGGCTCCCCCTTTGCTGTTCCTCAAAACAATGGTCCGGGGGGTGGTGGTCGAGGACCAGGAGTCGACAAAGCAGCTTCCGCCGGGAGCTACATTTACCCGGTGGTTGCCCTCTTCCGGTGTAAGCAGGGTTTTGCCCTTTCCGTTGAATTTGATGCGGTACAGCTTGCGGTCCATAGGGGAAACCTCGGTGGAGAGGTAGTAAATGCTTTTTTTATCGGGGTTGATGGCTTTAATGCCTACAACGTCATAGTCCCCACTGGTCACTTGCTGAATCAGCTCTCCGTTATAATCATACCGGTAAATATGGGTATAGCCATTCCGGTCCGAAAGCCAGAACCAGCTGTCCATATCCTCGGGGAAATAGAAGAGGTGCATCTCGCCTGCAAAGAAGTCGAAGATGTCGATCCACTGCTCGTGCTTTTCTTCCAAAATGACTTTCCTGTCCCCGGTTTTCAGATTGAAGAGATAGAGCTTCAGATGGTTCTGTGCCCGGTTCATCCACACCACCGCCAGAACATCGGGCCTGGATGTCCAGTAAATTCTTGGCATGTAGCCCCCTTCCGGGTCGAGATCGAGCCATTGCCGTGTTCCATCCTCAATGTTCAGAACCCCAAGCCTCTCAATCGGAGCGGGATCACCTACCTTGGGGTAGGGCAACTCCGTGTACTCGGGGTGCTGGCCCGAGAAATCGGTGAGTTTATAGACGGGGACTTCCCGTTCATCGGTTTGCCAGAAAGCGATATAGCGGCTGTCGTGCGACCAGCTCCAGGCCTGTACAAGTCCGAATTCTTCTTCATTTGCCCAGCCAAAGCGGCCGTTGTAAAAGTCTTTCGCTCCGTCGTGGGTAAGTTGGCTGTGCCGGCCTGTAGCCAGATCGAAGACGAAAAGGTCGCCATCCTTGCCATAGCCCACCTTTTTTCCATCGGGGCTTACCTCGGCCGTGAAAGCCTGTTTCACAATGGGGCGCATGCTTTTGTCTTCGATCGAATAGTAGTAGTAATCTGCATTTCCTGAATGGCGCCAGATCGGGGAAAAATTTGTCTGAAACAGCAGGTACTTGTAATCGCGGGTCCAGGCAAAGCTACGGTAATGAAATGCCTCCTCAGTCCCGGGAAAGCTATGATCGGCGCTGGAGAAGACCAGGTGTTCGGCCTCCTTCCCGATGTCATAAGTCCAGATCTGCTGGTTGCCCTTTTCTTGTTTGGTGAAGGAGTAATCACAGCCTTCATCAATCCATTGGAGTCCCGAAGGGCCACGATCGCCCCGTAGCGATGTGCCTGCATAGAGGGCTTCGGGCAGTGATCCGTATTTTTTCTTCTGTGCCTGGGTTTGCAGGGAAAGTAAAACCAGCAATCCTGCCAGTAAGCGTGTCTTCATAAGTCCTTGTGCGTTCTTTTTCCGAGCATTAAAGCTAAGAAAAATAGCCCTAATTAAGGAGTACTTTCTCTGCAGTCCTTCCCATGATGCCCTTGCTTAGACCCTTATCGAGCTTAAGGGATTCAAGCAGGTCGATTAGCGGAAGGCCGGTGTTGTCGCTTCCAAACATCACCTTGTTGGCATGCTTTTCCAAAAACAGCTTTGACTGAGGCCTATCGCGATTCATTGCGTTAAAACCGCTGTGTCCCGACAGGTCACAGTAGAGATTGTCGTACTCTTCCAGGAGCCTGTCGATGAGCCCAAAGCTACGGATGCGCCCCTTCTGGTGGATGTAACGGGGATGGCTGTGTGCAGCAATGGCATTCCAGAACCCGGGGCCATGGCCCACAAAACGGATGTTGGGGAAGGCCTTTAAACGGTTTTCAAGTCCTTCAAAATCGTAGAGAATGCCGGGAAAGGGGACCCGATTTCGCCTGATCTTCTTTTTCAGGATGCCGGTGCGGCTTGCGAAAGCATCCAGGTAATAGCCCGAAACGCCGTTGAATTTGTCGTTCATCAGCCTTTCCAATACCCATTCCATGCGTCCTTCCTTCTCCTGAAGATAGTGTTGGCGGGGCTGCTCCATATGGACAATCAGGGCCGATTTTAAGCCGTTCAGACATTCCAGGTAGGGCGTAAGTAGCTCATGCTTCCATTGCAGGCTGACCTTCAGTTCGCCACAGCCTTTGAATCCCTGCCCGAAAGACTGTTTCAGCCGCTGAAGGGCTTTGGGGTCTTTTGGGTCGGGGGCATAAAAGGGGATGAAGCGGTCCGGATGGCGTTTTGCTGCTTCCAGGATGGGTTCAGGCCGAAGGTCGATGTGCAGCGAGGGCAGGGGAGGTTCCCGTTCTTCCCAGCTGAGCAGGCAGGAGCGATCAATGCCATGCCTGTCCATATACTGAATCAGGCTGTCAGACGTATAGCCGTTCAGGCCGAGGTGCGTATGAGCATCAATGCGCATGAATTAAAAAATATCCAGGTCACGGCCGACATAGACCTCACCGTCGTAAATGCTTCGAATCTCATTCAGCAAATCCTCTTCTTCCGCGCCCCAGAAAAGGGTGTGGTAGAGTAAGAGCTTTTTGGGTTTTGCCTCTTTAGCCAATGCTGCAAGCTCAAGGGTGGAGGTGTGATGCCCCTTGTGATAGGCCTGCCATTCGGCATTGCGCTTGTCATAGCCGGCCTTGCTGTATACCTCGTGTATCAGAATGTCTGCCCCCCGGGCATACTCGACAATCTTTTCCGAGGGTGTGGCATCACCCGATGCGACGATCACCTTGTCGGGGGTTGTGAAGCGGTAGCCGAAGGAATAGGGCCAGCTGCCATGGACCACGGGAATGGCCTCCACGATAATATTGCTGTCCCTGTAAATTTCACCTTCTGCGTCAAATTCATGGCACTCAACTTCCCAGCCTTTTATATTGCCCGGTTCAGCACCATACATGCGATAATGAATGTCTTCGCGGTAGGCCTCCAGGATATGGTGAGTCATTCGGGCGATCCCTTTTGGGCCATAAACCTTGAGGGGCTCGTCTCTGTGCAGCACCCAGGGGGTGAGGATGAGATCGGGATAGCCAGCGGTATGGTCGCTGTGCAGATGGGTTACGAAGGCCGTTTTAAGGTCCTTTACAGCCAGTTCTTTCAGAGGGCCTCCATAGCTTCCGGTAACGGCAGCAAACTGCCTTACCAGGCCCGGTCCAAAATCGATGATGTAGGGACAATTGTTTACCACCAGGGCGAGAGAACAGCCAGAATGCTTTGGATCGGGGTTTGGGTTTCCCGTTCCAAGCAAAACCAGTTTGGTGATATCTGAATCGGAAAGATTCCTTTGGGCCTGTATATTTGCATTGCCGACAAGCAGGGAGGCAGCCATAATGAAGATAGATAGCGGTTTCATAAAACTAAGGTTTTCTGCTAAAGTTTTCATGTATCTGTGTTTTTTTGCTCCATTTCCATGAGCAGTTCAGCACGCTGTATGCACTGCGCCAGGTCTTCGACCGAAAAGTCTTCAGCCTTATAGCCATAACGGTCGATAAGTTCGATGTATTTGCGGTACTCTTCTTCCGCCCTTGTTTTACTGAAAGCCCCCACAGACTTTGTACCGCATATATATGCAAGCCTTGCAAGCACGGGGCCGATACCTTCGATTCGGCTCAGATCGCAGAGGGCAAAAAGCTCGTTCAGGCGTTCGGGCGGGATGCCTGTATCTTCGGCCGTTTTATTTCTGTCGGTGGCATTTTTCTGGCTTTCAAAGAAGTCTTCCGTGGTTTTTATGCCTTTTGAAGCCAGAATTCCACAGTATTCGCCGGGGATGCCGGGAAAATTCTCCAGGGGGAAGGGGCAGGGATTGACAAAACAGGGCTTCATCAGAGCGCTTTTTCCAGCTTTTCGAGCAGCACAATGCCATGCTCAGAATCTATTGAGACCTGGCCATTTCTGACCTTTCCCGTCCAACCGGAATAGGCATCTCTGAGCTCAGAACCATCTTTAAAAACGGAGCCGGTCTTAAGAATCTTCAGGCCCGGTTCAAGATCCAGGCCAATCAATACCAGATCTTCGAGGGATGCGTCCTCATAGCTTCGACTGAACAGATAAGGTTCCTTACTGATCATCTGATGGATGCCTGCACCAACAGCAGGATGGCCTCTGCGGAAGCGCCCCAGTTTCTGGTAGTGTTCCAGGATTTTGTTTGCATTCGCCGTATCTTCCGAACCAATAAGCGACCAGTCCATCAGAGAACGGAGGTTCGCGTCCCCTTCAGCACCATCAACGATCAGGGGCCTGCAGAGTTCGTCGCCATAGTAAATCTGGCTGGCACCGGGGCTTAGCAAGAGCTTTGTTGCCGCTTCCATAGGCCTGTTTCGCTCCGGATCGAAGGGGTGTCCGTCGTCGTGAGAAGACAGGTAATTCAGTACCCCCTGTCCCTTCAATTCATTATGCAAGAGCCTGGAATAAGAGGAAAACAGTGATTCATAGTCCTTTTCAGCATCATACTTGAAGCCAAAGTTGATTAGGCTGTGTATCTCCTGTGCAAAGAAGTCCACCTTTTTATCACCAAAGTCGAACCAGCGTCCATTGTTGATGTTGTAGTTGTATACCTCTCCCACCATCCAGAATTCACTGTCGTCCATAACC
>PDRI01000097.1 GCA_002748055.1 Bacteroidota bacterium
AAAGGCTCAGACTGGTATTCGGCGGCGACATCATGGGACATGATTCGCAAATTAGCTCGGCCCTGGCCACGGGTGAACCCGGCTACGATTATTCCCCAAACTACCGCTACCTGAAAGGCTATCTCGAGGCCGCCGACATGGCCATTGGCAACCTGGAGCTTACCCTAGCCGGCACCCCCTATAAGGGCTATCCTGCCTTTTCGAGTCCGGACGAAATTGCCGATGCATTGAAAGAGGCCGGATTCGATATCCTGCTCACTGCCAACAACCACGGCCTTGACAGGGGGCGAAAGGGCCTGGAACGAACCATCGACCAGCTCGACAGCCGTTCCCTGATACAAACCGGCACCTTTCGGGACAGCCTCGACCGGGCCAGACGCTATCCCCTCCTGGTAGAAAAGAAGGGCATCCGAATCGCAGTTCTGAACTTCAGTTACGGCACCAACGGCATCCCCGACCGACCGCCCACCATCATCAATCGCATCGACCGAAACATCATCGAAGAGGATCTGAAAAAAGCCAAAAGTGCCAAACCCGATTTCATTCTTGTGGTTGCACACTGGGGCAGGGAATATGAGCGCTTCGAAAGCAAGGCACAACACGAACTGGCAGACTTTCTCTTTGCCCATGGCGTAGATGCCATCATCGGCTCACATCCGCACGTAGTACAGCCCATCAGGGGGAGCAAACGAGGCAATCTGGTAGCTTATTCCCTGGGCAACCTGATCTCGAACCAGCGCAAACGGTTCAGGGATGGAGGCATTCTGCTCGAACTGGAGCTTGTAAAAAACAAGGAGGGGGCCCGTATCGCAAACCCCGGCTATCTGCCCGTCTGGGTAGCCAAGCCAAAAACAGCGGCAGGCAGCATGTTTACACTGCTGCCTGCCGCTGTTGATCCCGGTAAAATACCCGGATTGGATTTAACTGCTGCCGACCGGATCCGGATGAAACAGTTTCTGGAAGAAACCCGGCAGCACCTTAGCGGACAGCGGGAAATAAAGCCTGACTGGCTCTAAACCGGCCCCCCTTCCTCCACCAGTTTATTCACTCATCCTGGGATCGACCAGAATGCGTCCGCAATACTCACAGACGATGATCTTCTTTCTGGAAGCAATATCCAGCTGACGCTGCGGGGGAATCTTGTTGAAACATCCGCCACAGGCATCACGCTCGACGGGCACAACAGCCAGTCCGTTACGTGCATTGCCGCGAATCTTCCGGTAGGCGGTCAGCAGACGAGGCTCGATAATCTCCTCCAGGGAGCCCGATTTCTCTTCCAGGTTTCCTTCCTCTTTGCGGGTCTCATCAATGATGTCCTCAAGCTCTTTTTTCTTGTTTTCAAGATCCAGTTTGCGCTCGTCCAAAACACCCCTGGATTCCTCAATCACGACCTTCTTCTCTTCAATCTGGACAGTGAATTCCCGGATGCGCTTTTCACAAAGTTCAATCTCCAGGGTCTGGAATTCGATCTCTTTCGAAAGGCTGTCGTACTCCCGGTTGTTGCGCACATTATTCTGCTGCTCTTCATACTTCTTAATGAGCTCATTCGAGTTCTGAATCTCCTGCTTCTTTCCGGCAATGGACTTATCCAGGTTCTCGATGTCTTCATCGTACTTGGAAACCCTGGTCTGGAGTCCTTCAATTTCGTCCTCCAGGTCCTGAACCTCCAGGGGAAGCTCCCCGCGAAGAATGCGGATCTTATCAATGGAAGTATCTACCTGTTGAAGGTCATAAAGGGCCTTTAACTTCTCAGCAACAGTCATTTCCGCAGGCTCTGCACCTTTTTTTGCTTTCGCCATGTACTAATAGTATTTAATAGGATTTGTATCGATTTCCGCTATTCGGACTGCAAATTTAGGGAAATTTTTCGTAAGTAAATCATAAAATAAATCCCGGGTAAACTGCTCACTCTCAAAATGCCCGATGTCCATGAGCACCAGCCTGCCTTCCGCCTCAAAAAACTGGTGGTACTTCAGGTCACCGGTCAGGAAAACATCTGCAGCTTCCCGAAGTGCAGAACGAATAAGAAAACTCCCCGCTCCCCCGCAGAGTGCCACCTTTGAGATCTTTCTGCCCAGGAGGGCGGAATGCCGAACCACCGGCACCCCGGTTACTGCCTTCAGTCTGTCCATGAAGGCCCTTTCGGAGAGGGCCTCTTCCAGCTCTCCGATCATGCCCATACCGGCCTCGTTCCAGGGATTGTCGAGGGGGTAAAGATCGTAAGCCACTTCCTCATAGGGGTGGGCAAGACACATGGCCTCCACCACCCTGCCGACAAGGTGTTCGGGCAGGATGGTCTCCAACCTGCTTTCGGCTTCAAGATGCAGGCTTCCCTCTTTGCCCACATAAGGCCGGCTGCCATCCAGTGGCCTGAAAGAGCCCTGTCCCTCGCTGCGATAACTGCACTGGTCATAGGCTCCGATGTGGCCGGCACCAGCATCAAAGATGGCCTGGCGAACCGGCTCCAGATGGTCGTGTGGAACAAACACCACCAACTTCTTCAATCGCCCTTTCATCGGATCAAGAATACGGGGCGACTGCAATCCCAGCCGGGAGGCCAGCATGCCATTCACACCTCCGGGCACGGCATCCAGGTTGGTATGGGCACTGTAAATGGCAATATTACGGCGGATGGCCGAAATCACAATACGCTCGGTTTCATTCCTGCCCGTCAGGGATTTGAGCCCGCCAAAGATCAGGGGATGATGTGTAAGCACCAGATTGCAGCCCTTTCTTTCTGCCTCGTCAAGGACCCCGATGGTCATGTCGAGCGAAAGCAGTGCGGCCTCTATGGGCATGTCGGCATCTCCCACCTGCAGTCCGGCATTGTCATAAGACTCCTGCAAAGCCGGAGGGGCAAAGGCCTCCAGCACCCTGATAATGTCCTTCAAGATTGGCATCTTATTCGAATTGGGCTTGAATCAAAGGCTGTCCCTGACCTCGATCAGCATATTCTTTATGCCTTCCAGTGCCTTGACAATCTCAAAATTGTGCTCGGTATCAGCCTTGTTCTCCTTCATCTTCTTTCTGGCTCCTTTGAGGGTCATGCCCCGTTCCTTCACCAGGTGATAGATGATGTGGAAATTTTCAATGTCGCGCTGCGTAAAAAGACGGTTGCCCTTCTTGTTCTTCCTGGGCTTAATCATGTCGAACTCCTTTTCCCAATAGCGAATCAAAGATGTATTCACGTCAAACATCTCCGCCACCTCACCGATGGAATAGTAGAGCTTCTCAACTTTTGCTTCCTTATAAGGCATAGTAAGCAGACTTGCCGATTAAAACAGACTCCAATTTAAGAAAAACATGAAGATACCCGGCCAGATTAGGGTGAAAGATGCCGGCTTTCTTTCCGTCTCAGGCTCCCATCGCTGCCGATTTCCAGTTCCTGCATGGGAAAATCGGACGTACTCAGGGTCCTGATCTTCTCGGTGGCCCTCTTATACGGATCGGGACGGGGCCCGCCCTCGCCCGATTGGCAGATCGGAACAATCTGCCCCTTCAGGAAGCGCCCGGAAGGGCTTACCATCAGCTTCAGGATGGGCGCAATGCCGTTTGGGCCCGACAGATTAAAGCGGCCATAGGTTGCAAAATTCCCAAGACTGTAACAGATGATGCGGTCTCTGTACAATTCGATGGCCCTGCTCACGTGCGGACCGTGCCCGAAAACAATATCGGCCCCCGCATCAACTACGGCATGCGCAAAGCGATAAACGGAGCCCCTGTTGTAACCCAGAAAGACCTCATCCCCTTTCACCACGTGCTGATGGTTGCGCCCCTCTGCCCCCCCATGGAAGGAAATGATCACAACATCGCTGATGCTGTCGAGGTGGCGGGCAATATCAGCTGCCGCCCTGTAATTAAGCATGTCCATGCACCCCCGGTTGGGGGCGAAAGCCGCGAAGCCATAGCGCAGGCCATCCTTCTCCAATACCGTGTAGGGGCGCTCGAGAAAACCCGCAAAGGCAAAGCCCAGGGAATCCAGAATACCTGCGGTAATGGCCCGGCCCTCCGGACCAAAATCATTCACATGGTTATTGGCCACGCTCAGCAGATCATAACCGGCATCGGCCAGGCACTGCCCAAAACGGGCCGGCATCCGAAACACATAACAATTGCCGTTATCGCGGCAGTGCTTGGGCACACCTCCGTAGTCGCCCAGCCCCCCTTCCAGGTTGCCAAAGAGCAGGTGGCCCGACTGAAGAATGTGATGAACAGGGCGAAGCAAAGGGCTGCAGTCCCCTCCGGGAGGGAGGTAGTTCTCCGAGGGATACCAGGTTCCCAGCATAATATCGCCGGTCCCGATAATGCAGAGGCTGTCGGGCGGGGAAAGGGGAACAAAGCGATCATTGCAGCCGGCCATGATCCGAGCCCATTGCAGGCTGTCGATGCCCATTGAAAGGGCTGGGCAGCCGGAAAAAGCCGAATCCGGGAGGACCGGTGTCGCTTGCACCTTCTTCCCCCGCTGGGCATGCAAAAAGGGGCTGCCGGATAAAAGAAGGGCAGCCATCAAAAGAAACCGGAAAGGCATTCGCCTAGTTAATGTCAAAGTTCGGATCGGCATCGGCCAACATCTCGATCATGGTCTCGTATTCTGCGGCCGAGAGATCCGAAGTGTAGTAGTCGATGGGATCGACCGGGCGGCCATTTACATGCACTTCATAATGCAGGTGATGCGACTTGGACAGGCCGGTATTCCCGACCCTGGCAATCAGTTCCCCCCTTTTGACTTCCTGGCCGGGCTTTACAAGGACCTCATCGCAATGCCCATAGAGGGTGCGGTAACCATAACCATGATCCAGCAGAACCTTGTTTCCGAAGCCTCCCGGGCGATAGCCTGCCTGGAGAACCGTGCCATCGGCCGTGGCAAAGATGCTGGTGCCACGCGGCGCAGTCAGGTCGATCCCATTGTGCGGCCGCATGATTTTTAAGATGGGATGGTAGCGCATTCCAAAAGCGGAACCAAAGTGGACCAGGTCCTTCATACTGATTGGCTGTATCGCCGGCCTGGCAGCCAGCCTGGCCTCTTTGTTGGCAGCCATTTCGATAACCTCATCAAAGGAGGAGGACTGCACCACAATTTTTCGTTCAATCTGGTCTATTCCCCGAAAGACAGAGGCCAGAAGCTCACCATGTTTCCGGTCTTGCAGATAGTCGTAACGCCTCGATCCTCCAACCCCTGCAAAGCGCTGGGTCTCGGGAAAGGCTTCGACCTCGAAATACACCCGAAAAATACGGTCATCATGGAAAGCCACATCCTGCAGGACCTGCTCATAGTGGCGGATATCCCTGTTCATCTGGCCCAGCTCATGGGTCATCTGCTGCTGCTCGGCCACCAGCCTGTCAACCCGCGGCGAGTTCATCCGGCTGTCCCTCAAAAGCAAAATAGCCGTACCCAGAAGGAAGGTCAGTCCCAATAAACTAAAAAACCGGATCAACTTTTGTTTCCGGGTAGTAACGACAAGCTGGTAAGACAGCGTATCGGGACTGAACTGGTATCTCTCCATAGGCCACGAATATAGGAAAAAAGTCAAATTAATCAAACGATTGGCCCGACATGACCGAGATCTGGATCAGCTTGTCGTAGTCGGCCGGCCCAAGCTCCAGGAAGAAAAAGTTAATCGGATTCTGAGCTTTGCCATCCTTGTGAACCTCGTAGTGCAGGTGAGGTGCCACGCTCAGTCCCGAGTCCCCTACCGTTCCAATCTGTTCTCCGCGCTTCACACTATTCCCCTGTCTGACAGTAATCTCATCCATACAGGCGTAGAGGGTGTGGTAGCCGTTTCTGTGATTGATAAGGACCTGGTTACCCAGCCCCCTTCTCGAGCGAATCACCTTCTGCACCACCCCTTCGGCAGTTGCCATCACGGGACTGCCCACCGGTGCAGAGAAATCGATGCCGCTATGCATGCGCCGGATCTTATAGATCGGATGAATCCGGTAGCCAAAGCCCGAAGCAATGAGGGAAAGATCGGCATTGGCTATGGGCTGAATACCGGGAACAGCAGATAAGCTTTTGCGATATTGATCGGCCCTGTAATTCGTTTTCACATAAACATCCTGCATCCTTTTTTTCTTCAGAAAAAGGGAATCGAGCCGACCGGCTGTATAATAGACAATCTCCTTATTCCCGGCCTCCATCAACTCCTGAAACTCGGCTCCGCCACCCGGATAAAACCCCGGGTCCACAGGTTCGGTTTCGAAGATGACCCGATAAATGTCTTTATCGATGCGCTCCACCTCACTCATTACCGTATCGACCATCTGCTTGCGCTGGCTCAGAATCTCGTACTGCTCGCGCAATGCCTCATTCTCGTGCCGGATCGATCGCTCCCGGGGGGTGTCGAAGAAAAAGGAGTACAGCACATTGAGCAGGATGGCAATGAAGATGATCGCTGCTGCATACAGCCCGATACGCCCGAGCCTGCGCTTCAGGCTGTTGTCGAGACTGGCATACTTCAGATTCTCGGGATCGAATTTAAACTGTGAACCGGTCATTCACACCATTTTGCGCGAATTTAATAAAAAGAAGTCGTTCAGGGGACAGTTTCTGTGGAGAAGCCCGGAGCCATTCAGCCTTCCGGACTATTTGCAATCTTCGCCAGCAGGGTGTACTCTTCCGGCCCGAAATCGTTCGAAAAGAAATACATGGGGTCCTTGGTCTGGTTATGAAAACGCACCTCGTAATGAAGGTGGGGACCGGTAGAACGCCCCGAATTACCAAGCGTAGCAATCACTTCTCCCCGCTTAACGACCTGGCCGGGCTTTACAAGAATCGTACCCAGATGAGCATAGACCGTCGAGTACCCAAAACCGTGGTCCACAACAACCTTCAGTCCATAGCCACTGCCCGTGTTTTTAGCAAAGCTTACCCTGCCATTTCCGGTGGCGTGAACCTTCAGTCCCCGGGCACCTGCCAGATCAATCCCATGATGCGCGGTACGCCTCTTTGTGAAGGGATCGGTACGGTAACCATAGGGAGAAGTGAGCCAGTAGGTGTCAGCGGTCGAAATCGGATTGATCGAAGGCTTGCAGGCCAGGAACTCATGGGTCAGCAAGGCTTCCTTATAGACCGATTCCAGGCTCTTCGACTGAACCTCAAGCTGACCCGAAAGCTGGGTCATGTGGGAGGAAACCGCAATCAGCTCCCCGGCATCACGGACCGAAGCAATCGAGGAATAAGGGACCGAACCACCCGTACCGGCCTTACGAATACTCGGAGAAATGGGATCCAGACTGAGGATGGAACGGTAAAAGCGATCGTCCCGATCCCTGAGCCTTATAAGCTCATCTTCGTATTGTTCCAATTCGGTATTTAGTGCAGAATAGGCCTCACGCAATTCAGTATTCTCCCTCATGTAAGCCAACTCACGAGGTGTTTCGTAAACTCGCTCGTAGGCAATCCGTAAACCGATTGCCAAAAAAACCAAACCCAGAACACAGCCTGCCGTAAAACGGAGTCGCTGATCCCTTCCCATCCTAACCTTCTCAATTCTAAGGTTTTCCGGATTTATGCGGTAGTTTCGACTAAACATATTTCAAATTCTAAAGGCCAAAAATAAAAAACCCATCACTATCTCCCAACTGTTCGTCAAAAAAATTATTTTTGCATTCTGCTTGACTTCTACGTAACTTTTATATCCGGGTTACCTTAATATGAACAATTTAACTGGTAACAGCACAATGACTTCACAAGCTATCAGGAAAGCTTTCTTGGAATTCTTCGAGACCCGTGGCCATCATGTCGTCCCCTCTGCACCCATGGTGCTGAAAAACGACCCCACCCTGATGTTTAGCAATGCAGGAATGAACCAGTTCAAGGATTTCTTCCTGGGAAATAAAGAATCTGAGTACAGCAGAATTGCAGACACACAAAAGTGTCTGCGGGTTACGGGCAAGCACAACGACCTTGAGGAAGTGGGCCACGACACCTACCACCATACCATGTTCGAAATGCTGGGAAACTGGTCCTTTGGCGACTACTTCAAGGAAGACGCAATAAGCTGGGGATGGGAATTTCTTACCGGGAAGCTTGGACTCGAAGCCGATCGGATGTATGTTACTGTTTTTGAAGGGGATGAAAAAGACGGACTGGAACGCGACAGCGAGGCTGCCGAATGCTGGAAAAAGCATCTGCCCGAAGCCCGTATATTGGATGGCTGCAAAAAGGACAATTTTTGGGAGATGGGCGATACAGGCCCCTGCGGCCCCTGCTCCGAAATCCACATCGATCTGCGCAATGATCCCGATCGCAGGGCCATCGATGGTGCCGACCTGGTCAACAAGGACCATCCCCAGGTGATCGAAATCTGGAACCTGGTCTTTATCCAGTTCAACCGAAAAAGCGACGGATCACTTGAAAGCCTGCCGGAAAAGCACGTGGATACAGGGATGGGCTTTGAGCGTCTGTGTATGGCCATGCAAGGCAAGCAATCGAACTACGATACGGACCTCTTCCAACCCCTCATCAAGGCCCTTGGAGAAAAAACCGGAACGGACTACGGAGAAAATGAAGCCGCCGACATCGCCATGCGGGTGGTTTCCGATCACCTCCGGGCCATTGCCTTCTCCATCGCCGATGGCCAGCTCCCCTCCAACAACAAGGCAGGTTACGTCATCAGGCGCATCCTGCGCAGGGCCGTCCGCTATGGCTATACCTATCTGAGCCGGAAAGAAGCCTTCATCCATGAGCTCGTTCCGGTACTGATCGAAATCATGGGCGGAACCTTCCCCGAACTGGATGCCCAAAAGGAGCTTATTACCAAGGTTATCCGCGAAGAGGAACAGGCCTTTCTGGCCACCCTGGAGACCGGAATCAGCCTGCTCGACCAGCTTAGCGAAAAAGCCGAAGCAGCCGAACAAACGCTTCTATCGGGCAAAGATGCCTTCACCCTGTACGACACCTTTGGCTTTCCCCTCGATCTGACCGAACTCATACTCGCCGAAAAAGGAATGAGCGTCGACCGCGAAGCCTTTGAAAAAGAAATGGAGGCCCAGAAAAACCGTTCCAGAAAAGACGCGGAAAGGGAGTCGGGCGACTGGATCGTACTGGAGGAGGACGACAAAGAAGAATTTGTAGGCTATGATTGGCTCGAGACCGAGGTAAGAATAACCCGTTACCGCGAGATTACCCGCAAGAAAAAAACCTACTACCAGCTCGTACTCAACCTGACACCTTTCTATGCAGAAAGTGGCGGACAGATCGGTGACAAAGGGGTTCTGGAAAACGACAGGGAACAAATCGAGATTATCGATACCGTGAAAGAGAATGAACTCATCCTTCATCTCAGCACTGAACTCCCGAAGGACCCGACCGCCAGCTTTCAGGCAAGGGTTGACCAGCACAGAAGGCTCTGCGCTGCAAACAACCACACAGCCACCCACCTGATGCACCATGCCCTGCGCGAGGTGCTGGGGAGCCACGTCGAGCAGAAAGGCTCACTGGTGGAACCCGGCTATCTGCGCTTCGATTTCAGCCACTTCCAAAAAATGAGTGCCGGGGAAATCCGCAAGGTTGAACACCGGGTCAATGAGATGATCCGGCTGAACAGCAAGCTGGACGAGAGGCGCAGTGTACCCATGCATGAAGCCCGGAACATGGGGGCTGTTGCCCTCTTTGGTGAAAAATACGGAGACACGGTACGGGTCATTCGCTTCGGCGACTCAATCGAGCTCTGCGGGGGTACCCATGCAAAGTCGACCGGTCAGATCGGCAGCTTCCGCATCCTTAAAGAAAGCTCCATTGCCGCCGGAATCCGCCGCATTGAAGCCATCACCGGAGAGGCTGCCGAAGAATACATCGATGCCCGGCTCGACACCATGGCCGAAATCAATGGCCTGTTCGAGAAACAAAAGGATCTGGTCAGGGCCATCCGAAGCACCCTGGAAGACAACAGCAGGCTCTCCAAAGCGATGGAAGCCATCCACCGCAAGATGCTGGCAGAAACAGCCGCCAGGCTGGAAAGCGATGCTGAAGATTACAGGGGCTTCCGGCTGAATGCCTCCATCGTAAAGGTCGAGAATGCCGGACAGCTCCGCGACCTGGCCTTCCAACTTAAATCCAAAGATCCGGACCTGGCCCTGATCCTGGGTGCCGAAACAGAGGGCAAAGCCAACCTGGCCATCCTCCTTCCCTCCTTTTTACATGCCGAAAAGGGCCTCAACGCCGCCCAAATGATCCGTGAGGTGGCCAAGTCCATCCAGGGCGGTGGCGGTGGCCAGCCTTTCTTTGCCACGGCCGGCGGGAAGAACCCGGCTGGTTTGGAGGCTGCCATTTCGGCCGGGCGACGCGCGATTCTGGAAGCCCTTGGCCAGGCGGAGTAAGCAAAAAAGCCTGCTTAGCCGTCGTTTTTCCGGCTGATGAGGAAGAGGAAGCCAAACATGATGGCCCCGTTTACGATCAGCAATTCGAAACCAAATTCATAACCCCCGAACAGCAGGGATGAAAAACGGCTCAGCAGAAAAGACAGGATAGGCGACAGGATGGCGAAAACAGGCACAAGGCGGTCCCTCACCCGACGGCGGGTAAAAAGGCCGAAGGCGTAGAGCCCCAACAGGGGCCCGTAGGTATAGCCCGCAAAACGAAAAAGGGCAGAGATCACACTTTCGTCATTAATGGCCCGGAATACCAGAATAACCAGGGCCAACACGAACGAAATAGCAATGTGCACCCGCCTCCTGGTCCGGCTCAAACGCCCGCTTTCCCAGTCTCCCGCTTCCAGAATGTCGACCGTGAAAGAGGTGGTAAGGGAGGTCAGGGCCGAATCGGCGCTGGAGTAGGCTGCGGCCACCAATCCAACCATGAAAAAGATGCCTACAACAGCAGGAAGGTAGCCCCCTGTCGCAATCATCGGAAACAATTGGTCGCTGGCCTCTGGCATGGAAAGGCCTTGAAACTGCACGAACTGAATCAGAACCGCACCCAGAAAAAGAAAAAGCAGGTTCACCGGAACCAGGGAAAGGCTCATCAGGTACATGTTCTTTTTTGCCTCACGGATATTCTTGCAGCTCAGGTTCTTCTGCATCATATCCTGATCGAGTCCGGTCATTACTATGGTGATAAAAGCCCCGCTGAGAAAATGCTTCACAAAATGGTTCCCTTTGTGCCAATCGTCGAAAACCCAGATCCGGCTGTCGGCACTGTCGATGACGCGTCTGATCATCTCGCCCATTTGCAGATCCATGGACCGGGTAATTAAGATCACCGAAACCACCACGGCAGTCAGCATACTAAAGGTCTGAAGGGTATCGGTCCAGATGATGGTGCGGATTCCCCCCTTGTTGGTATAGAGCCAGATGAGGGCGAGGGTGACCAGCACGGTGACGAAAAAGGGAAGATTCCAGGAATCGAAAACGGTCATCTGCAGAACACTTGCCACAAGAAAGAGGCGGAAGGAGGCTCCAATAACCCGCGAAAGCAGAAAAAAGGAGGCCCCGGTCTTGTAAGATGCTTTTCCAAAACGCCCATCCAGATAGCTATAGATACTGGTCAGCCGGAGACGGTAATACATGGGCATCAGGACCTGGGCTATGACGGTATAGCCCACCAGATAACCCAGGACCATCTGCATGTAAGAGAACTGGCTGTCGGTCACCCAGCCGGGGACCGATATGAAGGTTACCCCGGACAGTGAAGCGCCAATCATCCCAAAAGCCACCACATACCAGGGCGATTTGCGCTCACCAATGAAAAAGGCCTCATTTCCTGCCCCTCGTGACGAAATCCGGCCGATGAGCAAAAGAAGTGCAAAGTAAATGGCGATGATAATGACAATGAGTGTAGCCGACATATCCTTGATTTAGGGCAACAAAAGTGTGGAAATTGTCAGGATGAAAAAAATAAATAGTGCTAATTTTGGCGCGAGCCTATGAACATGCCCCATTCATATTCATCCAGGCTGCTCGAAGAAGCGGTCGATGCCTTCGCATCTCTTCCGGGCATTGGAAGGAAAAGTGCTCTTCGGCTGGTTTTACACCTCCTCAAACAGGACGACAGCGAAGTGGAGGGCTTCGGCAACACCATCCTGAAGATGAAAAGGGAGATTAAAAGCTGTAAAATCTGCCACAACATCGCCGATTCGGAGCAGTGCCAGATCTGCAGCGACCCCTACCGGGACAGGGACATTGTCTGTGTGGTGGAATCGATCAGGGACGTGATGTCCATTGAGAATACCCAGCAATACACGGGCAGCTACCATGTACTTGGGGGCATTATCTCGCCCATGGACGGTGTCGGACCGGCCGATCTGACCATTGATAGCCTTGTTTCCAAAGTAAAGCAGCAAAAGGTGAAAGAAATCATCCTTGCCCTGCCCACCACCATGGAAGGGGATACCACAAATTTCTACATCTACCGTAAGCTGAGGGCCCTTCCCCTGACCATTTCCACACTGGCCCGGGGAGTTGCGATTGGTGACGACCTTGAGTATGCCGATGAAGTAACCCTGGGCAGGTCCATCCTGAACCGGACCGCATTTGAAAATACCTTCAAATCGATGGGCGGATCCTGAGTGATGCCCTATATTTGTGAATCCAATCCCACCGGCATGGAACTAAAGAATAAAACGTACTACATCGGGGGCATCGCCCTGAAGAAAATGGTCGAAAAATATGGTTCACCACTCTATGTGTACGACAGTGCCATCATGCGCCAACAGTACGAGCGCATCACCAAAGCCTTCAGCTCCACCAGGGTGAAGGTCAATTTCGCCTGTAAAGCCCTCACCAATATCAACGTCCTTAAGCTGTTCAGGTCCCTGGGATCGGGCCTCGATGCGGTCTCCGTTCAGGAAGTGAGGCTGGGGCTTAAAGCCGGTTTCTCACCGGAGGACATTCTTTATACCCCCAATTGTGTTTCCATTGAAGAGATTGAGGAAGCCCTTGGTCTCGGGGTAAAAATCAACATCGACAACATCGCTATTCTGGAAGAGTTCGGCGATCGCTATGGCGCATCCCGGCCCGTGTGTGTACGCATCAATCCTCACGTAATGGCCGGGGGGAACAGAAAAATATCGACGGGGCACATCGACTCGAAATTCGGAATCTCCTATCACCAGCTACCCCATGTGCACCGCATCATTGAAACCAACGGAATGAAAATCGAAGGCCTGCACATGCATACCGGATCCGACATCCTGGATACAGAGGTGTTCTTGCAGGCCACCGAAATCATGTTCGAAACAGCCATGAGCTTTAAAGACCTGGAATACATTGATTTCGGAAGCGGATTCAAGGTTCCGTACAAGGCCGATGACGTGGCTACCGACATCGAGGAACTGGGCCTTCTCCTGGGGAAGCGCTTCAATGATTTCTGCAGCGATTACGGGAAAGAACTAAGCATGGTCTTTGAGCCCGGAAAGTTCCTGGTGAGCGAGGCCGGCTACTTTATTGCGAGGGTCAATGTCATCAAGCAAACCACCTCTACGGTATTTGCAGGCCTGGATACAGGGCTAAACCACTTTATCAGGCCCATGTTCTATGATGCGCACCACGAGATCATCAACATCAGCAACCCGGAGGGGAAAACCAGGATATACACTGTAGTCGGTTACATCTGCGAGACCGACACCTTTGGATGGAACCGGAAGATTGCCGAAGCCAATGAGGGCGACTATCTGCTGTTCAGAAACGCCGGGGCCTATTGCTATGCCATGTCGTCGAATTACAATTCCCGCTACCGTCCGGCCGAGGTACTGATACATGAAGGGCGTGACCACCTGATCAGAAAACGGGAAAGCATGGACGACCTTTTACGCAACCAGATCGAGGTCCTTTAACCCGCACCCGAGCATGGAACTCTCGGTCGTCATCGTCAATTACAATGTCAGGTATTTCCTTGAGCAATGCCTCCATTCGGTTTTTGAGGCAATTGAGGGCATAGAAGCTGAAGTCTTCGTTGTTGACAACAATTCAGTGGACGGATCCATGGCCATGGTGGCCGAAAGGTTTCCCCGGGCCATCACAATCAAAAACCCGAAGAACCTGGGCTTTTCCAGGGCGAACAACCAGGCCATCCGGGCTTCGAAGGGCCGGTATGTTCTGCTGCTCAACCCCGACACGGTGGTGGAAGAAGATACTTTTCACAAGTGCCTGGCTCATATGGATGCCCATCCCGATGCCGGGGCACTGGGTGTAAAGATGATAGACGGGAAGGGCCAGTTCCTGCCCGAATCGAAACGGGCACTGCCCACCCCCCTTGTTTCCTTCTATAAGATGTTTGGCCTGACCCGGCTCTTCCCCCGTTCGAAGGTCTTTGGAAGGTACCACCTGGGACATCTCAACAAGGACCAGAATCACGAGGTGGAGGTGCTGGCAGGAGCCTTTATGTTTATCAGGCATGAAGCCCTGGATCGGGCAGGAATGCTCGACGAAGCCTTCTTCATGTATGGCGAGGACATCGACCTCTCCTACCGCATTACCAAAGCCGGATACAAGAATCTGTATTTTTCCGAAACCACCATCATCCACTACAAGGGGGAAAGCACGAAGAAAGGCAGCCTCAACTATGTCAGGATCTTCTACCAGGCTATGATCATCTTCGCGAACAAGCACTTTAGCCAGCGTATGGCCCGCAGTTACAGCCTGCTCATCAACCTGGCCATCTATTTCAGAGCGGGCCTGTCGGTCATGAAAAGGTTTGCCCGAAAACTGTACCGTCCGCTGCTCGATGCCGGGCTCATCTTCGGAGGCTATACCCTTGCCCTTCCGCTATGGGAACAGGTTCGCTTCGACATAGCCGGGTACTATCCACCCTTCTTCCTGCAAGCGGTGGTGCCCGGCTATATTCTGATCTGGCTTTTATCCATCTACTATGCAGGAGGCTACGACCGGCCTTTAAAAACCCTGGCCTTCCTGAAGGGGCATCTGATTGGAACCCTGATCATCCTGGTAATCTATGCCCTCCTGCCACTCGACTGGCGCTTTTCAAGAGCCCTCATTTTCATGGGTTCTGCCTGGGGCATGCTGAGCATGCTCGGACTCAGGCTCCTCGGTCACCTCGCGGGCAGTGCCGACTACCGAATCGACCTGAATAAACAAAAACGGCTGCTCATTGTCGGCCATGCTGAGGAATCCCGCAGGGTTCACGAACTTCTCCTTGACACCCAGATCAAACCCGACGTCGTCGGCTACGTTTCGCCCGACACAGAAGAAAAGGGAAGCGAGTTCATTGGAAAGGCGGAACAAATCGATGAAATAGCCAAGGTGAACCGAATCGACGAAATCGTATTTTGTTCGAAAGATCTCTCTGCCCGGTCAATCATCCGGATCATGACCCGGTTTAACGGAAACTCACCCGATTTCAAGATCGCTCCACCCGAAAGCCTCTCGGTAATTGGAAGCAACTCCATTGACACGGCCGGGGAGCTATACACCATCCCGGTAAACACCATTGGAAAGGCTTCGAACCAACGCAGCAAAAGATTGCTCGACCTCGTACTCGGAATGGCTTTACTGCTCACCTTTCCCCTTTGGATCCTGTTTGTCAGGGGCCACTTCAAAAGCCTGGGCAATGTAATCAGGGTTATTCTTGGAAAGCGAAGCTGGGTGGGCTACATGAACCTGGACGAAGGCAAGCTGTCTGAACTCCCTCCGCTGCGAAAGGGAATTCTCCACCCGGGAATGGGCCTGCGTATCGATCACCAAAACCCCGAACGTGTCCGAAAAATAAACATGGTCTATGCCCGGGATTACAGTGTGATCAACGATCTGTTGATAATCACTCGAAATTTCAGAGAGATATAAGCCAGAATTCCCTAATTTTAGGGAAATTGTATCCGCATGAAACGACTCCTGTTCTCTGCCGCTTTTTTATTGCTCATCGCATCCCTTCCAATGAAGGCTCAACGGGATACCCTTCGACGGGTTTTCCTCAATGCCGAGTCCTGGATGCTCTACGAAGAATACAAAGAAGCCCTCCCGCTTTATCGCAAGCTGCTGAGTGCCGATCCAGGCAATAGCAATCTGAAATACAAGATTGGCATTTGTCTGCTTAACGACCCTTATCAGAAGGACAAGGCCATCAATTACCTGCGTGAAGCCAGCCAAAACATCAATCCCGACTGCAAGGAAAACAGTTTTAAGGAAAGAACGGCTCCACCCGACGTGCTTTACTACCTGGGGGATGCCTATCTGGTAAACCAGTTGCTGGATCAGGCCGTAGCATCCTATGAGTCCTTTCTGAAAATCATGGACGAAGCCATTTACGATGAAGAACTTGTGCTTGACCAGATTGAGGCCTGTAAACATGCCCAGGAGCTCATTGGAAAACCGGTTGACCTTGACCTTTTCCTGCTCGACACCCTCATCAACTCCAGATACGCCGAGCTCAATCCGGTTGTATCCGGAGACGGGCAGACAATGGCTTTCATTAAGGAGCTCCCCTTTTACGACGGGGCATTTATCACCAGGAAGCAAGCCGATGGCTGGTCCTACCCCCAGGCCATCACCTCTGCCCTGGGTTTCGACGAAGGCGTCTATCCGGTTGCCCTGTCCCACGATGGAACAGAGATGATTCTATACTACAATGACGAGTACATCGGAAACCTTTACTACAGCCGTCTGAAAGAGGGAATCTGGCAGAAGGCCAGAAAAATGGGAGAGAATATTTCCACCAAATACTGGGAGTCGAATGCCTGTTTCAGTCCCGATGGGAAGTACAT
The DNA here is from genome assembly GCA_002748055.1 of Bacteroidota bacterium. GTDB lineage: Bacteria > Bacteroidota > Bacteroidia > Bacteroidales. The sequence goes on from PDRI01000097.1 coordinate 16,656, forward strand.
CTATTTTACCAGTAACCGCAAGGGGGGCTATGGAGGGCTGGACATCTACCGTTCGAAGCGGCTGGACGGGGATAAATGGGGCAGCCCGGAAAACCTGGGCCCAACCATCAATACGCAGTACAACGAGGAAACACCTGCGATCACAGAGGACGGAACGCTTTATTTCAGTTCCTACGGCCACAGCAACATGGGTGGCTATGATGTGTTCCGTTCGAGCCAGAATGAAGATGGCAGCTGGACCACCCCCGTAAACATGGGGTATCCGATCAATACCACAGATGATGACATGTCCTTCGCGCCTATCAGCAACGGCAAGGGAGCTTACTATTCTGTTTACAGTTCCAAAGGGCTGGGCCGGCACGATATTTACTACATGGACATCTACTCCGAAGACAATCCCCGGATGTATGCCGTATCCGGAAACCTGAGCGCGCGTGACAGGGACGGGACTTCTGCCGATGCCTGGGTCAATGTCCTGGAAGCCGATGACGGAGATACCTTACTCCGATTACCGGCCGACCCGAAAAGCGGCGACTTTATTTTCAGCGTCAAAAAGGGTGACTATGCCCTTCATATGGCTGCTGAGGGCTTCGAAACCCTGGTGGTGCCTCTGGAGGTGGGTTCTCCTGAAGACAAAAACGGCATCAGTCTGGGCGGAAATATCACGCTTACTCCCCTGGAAGCCGGGGAAGAACATCTGGTTCTGGAAGGCGACGAAAGCATAATCAGGCTGCGTGAAAACAGCTATGTGGCAAAGGCCGGCGAATCCATTAAGGTTCCGGTCAGGGTGGAAAAGGGAAGTGAACTCCTGATCCGAACATACAAGGATGGCGTGCTTATTGACACAGATACCATTTTGGCCAGGAAGAGGCGAATAAATCTGGATCTGGAGGTACATCCGGGCGAACAGCTCATCGAAATCGAAACCAGGGATAAAGCCGGAAACATCCACCGGAATACCCTGAAGCTGAAGGGCGAAACCATAAGTGAAGAGAGCCGCAGAGACAAAGCAGAAACAGCCCGTGATAAAGAGGCCAGTGATGCAGGGAGCAGCGCCGGCAAAGAAGATCCCCGGAAAGCAATCGCTGACAACTCCGATCCGAGTACGGAGATCCAGGCCGATCGAAACAAAGAGGCCGTGGAAACGGCAGGCGTGAACAGGTCCGATGGGACTGAAATCCTGCAACCCGAGGAGGTGTTGAGCAGGCATCCGGGCGAGGAGCTTACCACGAAGCTCATGCTCATGGACCTCAGGGACGAAGCCCGGGGAAAACTCAAGCAGGCACTCGATGAGCTCGACCTTGAAAAAGAAGGAATCCACTCAGGCAGAGCTCTTTTTGAGCACCTCTACCAGCACGCTGAAGAAAAGGGTTACAGCACCAGGGAGGTAACCGACCTGTTGGCCGGAGTAATCTCGGGCGGCAACCTTGAGGCTTTCATTGAGGCCCTTATCAAGCATTCCGACGGAGCCCTGCACGACTATCTCCTTGAGTTGGATACAAAGGCATTGGGCATCGACAGTCCGAAGGCACTTCTCCTTCATCTGCAAGAGCTTGGAGACTCAAAGGGCTTTAACATGGAGCAGGTCTGGGACGCGATGATTGAGGCACTCTATAAACCGGGAATGCCGGCTTCAGCAGTGCCTGCCGCCCTGACCCTCATCGATCTGAGGCAAAGTGCAGATGGCCCGCTGCTTGAAGCACTAAAGGACCTCGATCCGACATCCGGCGATCTCTTGTCATCCAGGGCCCTGTTTGAAAAGCTCTATGAGCTGGCCGGGGAATACGGCTATACCGAGGAAGACGTGGATAGATTGCTTGCCGCACAGCTGGGCATGGATGCGAGTGCAGGCAGAGAAGCCCTTTTGGCAGCCCTGGAAAAGGAAGAAATCAGAACCCTTGCAGAACTTGCGGGAGGAGGCGACCCCGCACTTCTTTTCAGGAAGTTGCTCGAACAGGCCGATGGCGCCCTTTCGGACTTCCTGACAGAAAAGGGAGAAGATCTGGAAAAACTCGGCTCAATAGCTGAACTCGTCAGGCTCCTGGAACTCGAAGCCGCCAAAGGCCGGTTCGACATGCAAGACGTCAGGGACACCCTGGTTCGTGCAATGGAAAACAGACTGGCGGTTGAGGACTTGTTTGCACATCTGCTCGAGGTCGCAGAGCCCCCGCTTAGCAAGGCCCTGGAAAAGATCGCCTTAAGACGGGACAGGATTTACGGTCCCGAAGCACTGATTACCAGAATTTACGAGATCCTTCTGAAGATGGGCCTGAGCGATGAAGAAGCCCGGAACCTGCTTTCCGAATATATGCCGGGCCACAAAGCATTCATCGATACCCTGGGACAGATTGAATTCGCCACCGGCCTTCTGTTGGCGGCCGCCGGCATTGGATTATTGATCCTTATCATCTTGCTGGTGAGGCGCAGAAAGAAAGAGTGAGGCCCTATTGCCCTGTCGATTAAATTTTTAAATTTGTAGTATTCACGCTAAAAGCACCCGGGATGAGAAGATCAATATGGATGCTCTGGCTCTTACTTTTAGCCAGCCTGTCACACGCACAAACTGTCAGGGAGAATTATTTCGATGGCGAATTCTTCCTCGCTCAGGAAGAATATGAGGAAGCGCTCTTTGCCTACAGCAAGGTCTATAAATACGGTTATGAGGACAATGCCAGCCTAAACTACAGAATGGGAATCTGCCTGTTGAATATACCGGGCAGGAAAGCAGAATCCATACCCTACCTCGAAAAAGCTGCATTGTCGGTTTCGGATCGTTACAAAGGAACCTTCAAAGAGGAAGTAGCCCCACCCGATGCCCTCCTTTACCTGGGCAATGCCTATCGAATCAACATGGAGTTGGAGAAGGCAATTGAGAAGTACCAGGAGTACCTGGTGTACCTGACCAAAAACCGTGACAAGCTTCAAAAGGACTATACCGAGGCCCAGATTCTCTCCTGCCAAAATGCCGTTAAAGCGATCAATTCTCCTGTCGATTTCAGCATTGGAAACCTGGGCGAAGTAAAACAAACCCATCCGGCACCCTATAACGTGGTCTTTTCACAGGATCGCAAACACCTGGCCTATATGGGTAAAAACCCCTTTTACAATGCCGTCCTCTATGCCTATATCCAGGAAGACGGAACCTGGTCAGAACCACGTGACCTGTCTGCAGAGATTGTTTCGGACAGCAATATGGACGTGGTTGGTCTTTCCGCGAAAGGAGACCTTATGCTGCTGGCTGTTTATGACGAGTTCGACAGCAACATTTACAGCTCGACCCGAAATGAAGATGGCAGCTGGAATCCCGCAGTTCCCCTCGGAAAACCTGTAAACTCGCGTTTCTACGAATCACATGCCGCCCTCAGCAGCGATAAAAAATCGCTCTACTTTACCAGCAACAACAATAAATCACTCGGAGGCATGGACATCTTCAGGTCTGATCTGCAGCCAGATGGCAGCTGGGGCGATCCGGTCAACATGGGCGAGGGCATCAACTCCCCGCTGAATGAAGACTGCCCCTTTCTCAGTCCCGACGGGAAACGCCTGTATTTCAGCTCCCAGGGCCACAACACCATTGGGGGCTATGACTTGTTCTATGTCGATCGAAATACAGATGGAAGCTGGGGGAGTCCCGTAAATGTTGGCTATCCGCTGAACAGCACAGATGATGATTTCGCTTTCTCGCCCAACGGACTGCTGAAGTATGGCAGCACCCTGGTTTTTGCCAAAGGCGTAGATACCTACGACCTCTTCCAATTCGGATTAATTGACCCGGAAGCTACTGCAAAGCCGGTTGATTTTAGCTACCCACCTGTTCCTGCCGATGAAATACTGGTACTCACTGCCGGGAAGGTTAATCCTTCACAGCATGCCCTGGCAGAGAAAGAAAACCCGGAAAAAGAGGACTCCGGGGATGTCGCAGGGAAAGAGGTATCAGAGATTCCGGAAGTGCCGGTTCAGACGGAGGAAACAGCCGTGACGGAGAAAGAGGAACCCCTGGCCCGGGCCGGGGAGCCTGCAGCCCCTGAAGAAGCAAAGCAGGCTGTGGAAAAGCCTGCGCCGGTAAGCGAAGCTTCACGCTACCTGATCAAGCCCATCTTCTTTGGATTTGAGAGCGATGCCCTTACGGCCGCTTCCAAGGCCAAGCTTGACGAGCTGTATAACCTGCTTGAGCAATTCCCCGCACTCAAACTGAGGATAATCGGACACACCGATGCCCTGGGTAGTTACGAATACAATACCTGGCTTTCGCTGAAGAGGGCGAAAGCAGTTTCCCGCTATCTGATTGCAGCAGGAATTGATGCCAACCGGCTCGAGCTAAAAGGAGAGAGCGAAGCTATGCCTGTAGCCATTAATAAAACCAGGGATGAACGGGATGCTCCGGAAGGACGAAAACTGAACCGGCGGGTGCAATTCGATGTCCTGGTCGATCTGGATGTAGTGATTGAGATGGAAAAAATTGAAGTGCCCCAGCACCTGAAAATAAAAGATTGAAAATGAAGCGCCTTATCCCCTTACTTCTTTTGTTATGCGGCCTGGGGCTTCAGGCCCAGAACCAAACAACAGAAGAGCAGTTTTATGATGCAGAGTTCTTTTTCAGTGAGGAGGAAGACTACGAGGAAGCGGCCTATCTGTTCGAGATGGTTTTGCTGGCCGAACCCGACAATGCCAATGTTAAATTCATGCTGGGCCAGTGCTATAACAATATTCTGGGATTGGAAGCCAAAGGCATTCCCTATTTCCTGGAGGCTACAAAGGACATCAGCCTGAAATACAAAGCAGGCCGTTTTAGCGAAAAGAGGGCCCCGCATCACACCTGGTTTTACCTCGCTGAGGCCTACAGAAAGACCAACCAGATCGACAGTGCCCTGAATGCCCTGAACCGCTTTAAAGACCTGAAAGACTTTGAAAAACACTACAACCTCAGGATTACCAACGATGAAATTGCCGCAGTTGAGCGCTCCAAAATCATCCGGGATGCTGAGCTGAACCTGCGCACACTCTTTTTTAACAAGCCCATTAATACGGTTCAGAATGACTACAACGGTGTAATCTCGGCCAACGGAGAAATGCTGATCTGGGTAAATTCCAAGGCCTTCTATGAGGCCGTTTACATGTCGAGGCGCGAAGGCAATAAATGGAGCCTGCCGGAACTGATCACCCCCCAAATCGTTTCCGACGGGGACCTCTTCCCCTCCGGGCTTTCGGCGGATGGCACAACCCTCCTGCTGGTAAAGCGGCCTAAAAAAGGCGATTCCGATATCTGGTACAGCCAGTTCGACGGCCTTCTCTGGAGTCCCGCTCAGCCCCTCTATGGTGACATCAACTCGAGGTCTGATGAGAGTCACGCCTCTTTCAGTCCCGATGGTAAGCGGATCTATTTTACCAGCACCCGGCGGGGAGGTGAAGGAGGATCCGACATCTGGTATTCCGACAGACAGAGCGATGGAAGCTGGGGAAAGGCTGTAAACATGGGGCCATCCATCAACACAGACAAGGATGAAACCTGTGCTTACATGGCTCCGGACGGCAGCAGTTTCCTCTTCAGCTCGAAGGGCCACTTCAACATGGGGGGCTATGATGTATTCCGCAGCCTGAGGGAAGGCGAAGGCTGGAGCGAACCCAACAACATGGGCTATCCGATCAATACCACTGCTGACAATACCTACTATGTCCCCTTAAACAATGGCATGAGTGGGCTCTATACCCGCTATAGCAATGATGCTGTGGGTAAACAGGACCTCTGGTATGTTGAGGTGCTTCCCGAAGATGGTTTCATCAGCGAGGGGCTCTCACTCTCTATCGACCCCGATAAAGGACTAAGCCGTAAAGACTTTGCCATCGTTGTTGTAGATGAGGAAAACGGACAGGAAATTGAGATCATTTACAATGCGGAAAAGGACAGTTTCAGCGCCCTTTCTGCCAAGGGCCAGAAGTACAAAGTCATTTCCTACAAGCAGCAATAATTGAAAGGCCTGGAAAACAGGAGTATTCGTCTTCGGGCCCTGGAGCCTGAAGACCTCGACATTCTCTATACCTGGGAAAACAACCCGGATATCTGGCATCTTTCCACCATTCTGGCCCCCTGGTCCCGGCATGTCCTCAGGCAATACCTGGCCCAGGCTGCCGAAGATATCTACACGCAGAAACAACTGAGGCTGCTTATTGAAACGCGGGACGACGAACGGCCACTTGGGGCCATCGACCTCCATGATTTTGATGCCCATCACCGGCGGGCCGGCGTGGGCATCCTCATTGCAGAACCGGCCGACAGAAGGCAGGGCTATGCCCGTGAAGCACTGGAAACCCTGATCTCATACAGTTTCAACATCCTGAACCTGAATCAGCTTCATTGTCTGGTGAAGCCCGACAATGAAGCCAGCCTTGCCCTGTTTAAAGGAGCGGGGTTCAAAGTAAGTGGGGAAATAAAGGCCTGGCACTTTGCCAACGGCCGCTTCCACGACATGCTTTTCCTGCAATGCCTGCAGCCTCTATAAGGCCTCAAAGTCGGGGATACTTCCCATCGGCTCAACCTTTCCGGCTTTGTGGTCAACAAAGAAGCAGTAGTGCTTCAGGCCGTTGGTCAGCATGAGATAAGGCAACTTCAGATTCAGATTATAGCGTGCAGCCTGTTCAAATACGCCCTGGCCAATCGCCACATCCGGTGCCTTACACTCGACCAGCACCATGGGGCGACCGGCTGGCTTATGCACAAGAAGGTCGCAGCGCTTCTGCATACCGTTCAAAGACAGGCTGCATTCACTCATGATCAGGGAAGCGGGATAGGACCTGTCCTCGACCAGGTAGCGTGCAAAACGCTGCCGTACTTCCTCTTCCGGTGTCAGAAGTACATATTTTTTCCGGTAAACATCCAGGACCTCACGCCGGCCTTCAAGATCCCTGTACCTGAATTCGTATTCGGGCAGATTCAGTTTTCGCATGAATATGCATATCTTCGCAGCAGGGTTCAATATAAGAATTAAGCGTATGAAGACAAAGCAGGAAATCATAGCAGACTGGCTGCCCCGCTACACCGGAATACCCGGTGACGGATTCAGGAAATATGTATTGCTCACCAACTTCAACAGCTATCTCGAACTCTTTGCCGAAATACAAAAAACGCAGATCGTGAACCGAAATGTGTCCATGCCTGCAGCCAGTTCGGACGAAATTACCATGATTAACTTTGGCATGGGCAGCGCAAATGCTGCCACAGTCATGGACCTGCTTTCTGCGGTTTCTCCCCAGGCAGTCCTCTTTCTGGGCAAATGCGGTGGCCTGAAGAAGAAGAACCAACTGGGCGACCTTATTCTGCCTATTGCTGCAATCAGAGGTGAGGGAACCTCAGATGACTATCTGCCGGCAGAGGTTCCGGCGCTGCCGGCTTTCAATCTACAGCGTGCCGTTTCGACCACCATCCGGAACATGGACCGGGACTACTGGTCGGGCACCGTTTTCACCACAAACCGGCGGGTCTGGGAGCACGATAACAAGTTCAAAAAGTACCTGAGGGTGGTCAGGGCCATGGCCGTAGATATGGAAACAGCCACCCTGTTTACTGTAGGTTTTGCCAATGGCATGCCTACGGGTGCGCTTTTGCTTGTCTCCGATCAACCCATGATTCCCGAGGGGGTAAAAACCCGGAAAAGCGATAAAATGGTAACGGAACAGTTTGCAAGGACCCACCTTGAAATCGGAATCGAGTCCCTGCGGGAGATCCTGCACCATCGTGAATCGGTCAAACACCTCAAATTCAAGTAGTATATGGCAGGCTATGAGCAAGTGCTGAATGACTTAAAGAAAAGGGACTTCAAGCCCATCTATTTCCTCTCCGGAGATGAGCCCTATTACATTGATCTGCTCACGGACTACATCCTTGAGCATACCCTTCCCGAGGCCGAACGAAGCTTCAACCAGACCATCGCCTATGGGAAAGACACCACTGCCAGCCAGCTCATTAACATTGCCCGTCGTTTCCCCATGATGTCTGCTCACCAGGTAGTGGTGCTCCGGGAAGCCCAGGATATGAAAGACTTTGCCAGTCTTATTCACTATATAGAGGCCCCCCTGGCCTCCACCCTGCTTGTCATAAACTACAAGTATAAGAAGCCCGATAAACGGCTAAAGGTCTTTGCTTCCCTGAAAAAGCACGCGGTCTGTGTCGAGTCCAAAAGGCTTTACGACAACCAGCTGCCCGGATGGATTTCGGCTTATGCCAAAAAACACAAATACAGCATTGAGCCCAAAGCATCTGCACTCCTGGCCGAATTCCTGGGCAGTGATCTGGGACGGATTGCGAGTGAGATGGATAAGCTCTTCATCGCTGTGGGTAGCAAAAATAAGCAGATTGACACTAAGCTTATTGAAAAAAACACGGGGATCAGCAAAGACTATAACCAGCTGGAGCTTTCAACTGCACTGGGAGAACGCGATGCCTTAAAGGCCAACCGCATCGTAGGCTATTTCTGTCGGAACCCGAAGAACCATCATATCTCACTAACCATCGCCTCGCTTTACTATTATTTCTCAAAGCTCCTCATGATCCACTATTTAAAAGACAGGAGCAAAAAGAGCGTGGCCTCTGTCCTGAAAATCCATCCCTACTTCGCCGGGGAGTATCTGAGCGCTGCAAAACGCTACAGTGCCATGAAGCTGGTAGGGATTATTTCGCTCTTGCGCGAATACGACATGCGATCGAAAGGCTATGGCGGAGATGCCACGGACCAGGGAGAATTGCAGCGTGAACTGATTCTAAAAATCCTCTACGCTTGATCACGCTCAGCATTGTCATCGCCACCACCCTCTTTTCCGTTGCCGCCCTTCAGCGGCGCGATCTGATGTACCGCTTCGACCTGGCCCCCTCGAAAATCGTCCACAACAAGCAGTACTACCGCATCTTCACACATGCCCTGCTACATGCCGACTACATCCATCTGGGAATTAACATCCTGGTTCTGTACTCCTTTGGAAGAGCTGTAGAGGCCATTTTCATGCAACTTGAACAGGAAGGGCTCATCTTTTCGGCCAGCTTCTATTACGTCCTGCTCTATGTCACAGGCATTGCTTTTTCCTCGCTGACAAGCATATTTCGTTACCGGAACAATCCGGCATACAGCTCCATTGGTGCATCGGGAGCCGTATCGGCAGTGGTCTTTACCCACATCTTTTTTTCGCCCCTGGATAAGGTGTATTTTTACGGCATACTTCCCCTTCCCGGAATTCTGTTTGGCATACTCTACCTCCTCTATTCCAGCTATATGGAACGCAGACAACAGGACAACATTAACCACTCGGCTCACTTCTGGGGAGCCGTTACCGGTTTCCTGTTCCCCTTGCTGCTCGAGCCCGGACTGATAAAAGTATTCATCAATCAGCTTAGGGGATGAAAGCAACGCGCAAAAACAAAGCCGTCTTCCTTGACCGTGATGGTGTGATTACCAGTAACAAAGGGCTTTATTACGTATGGAAGCAAGCCGATCTGCAGATCAATCCGGGTGTGGAGGACAGCCTCAAAGCTCTCTCAGAACGGGGCTATCTGCTCATTGTCATCAGCAACCAGGGCGGAGTTGGAAAAGGTGAATACAGCAGAAAGGACGTAGAAAACTTCCATGCTGCAATGCTTGCCCGGCTGGCTGAAGGCGGAGCCCGGCTCGATGCCGTATATTACTGCCCCCACCACCCTTCAACGGGCAATTGTCTGTGCAGGAAACCGCTTCCCCTTCTGTTCCAAAAAGCCATGGCAAGATTCCGGATCGACCCCGCCCGTTCGTGGATGATCGGGGATATGGACAGAGACATCGAAGCCGGCGAGGCTGCCGGTTTAAAGGGCATCCGCGTGGAGGCCAACCAGGATCTGCGAACAATCCTGCCCCTCATTTGCCCATGATTAGTTCAGGCCGGGATCTTCCGGAAAATTAGCCCAGGCCTTGTATTTATTGTGATAGCCTTCCAGGGTTGAGCTCCAGAAATCCGGATCCACGCCCTGCATAACCAATCCCGGAGAGATCTTCCCTACCAACCAGGCGTGTTTCTTCATCTCGTCCTTCAGCTGTCCCTCACCCCAGCCTGAATAACCCAGAAAAAAACGCAGTTCATGGGGCTGAATACGCCCCTCAGCAATGAGCTCACAGATGCGGTCAAAGTTCCCTCCCCAATAAATTCCATCGGCAACAGCTATACTCCCGGGAATCACCGAACCCAGGGTATGAATATAGTGAATGGTATCATTGCTCACCGGGCCACCCACGGAAACCTTGAAGCCCATGTCGGGAAAGCCTTCCATTAGATCCTTGAGCGCCACATGAACAGGCTTATTCAGTACAAAGCCCATGGAGCCTTCCTCATTGTGTTCTGTCAGATACACCACAGAGCGCCTGAAATAATTGTCACTCAGAAACGGTTCCGAGATCAGGACATGCCCTTTCTCTGCCACATTTTCATTTACGATATGAAAGAAATCAATGTTAAGATCCATCACTCCATTCCTTTAATTATTGGCCATCGCTCATAAAATGCAGCCGATCTACAAGCTACGTCATTTTTACAAGAATAAAAACGATGGTCGACGAAAAAATAGTATCTTGGCCGCTTATCTTTCACGAGTTGATGGACCATTCCGTGCAGCGTTCTCCAAGCCTGCTTCAGGCACTCATTCCCGTTGGGGTGCTAATTACTTTACTGATACTGAATGTTATCCATTTCGGGGATCGTACCCTGGACGGGGCGAACCAGTTTGCACTTATTCTGGCTTCCGCAGTAACCAGCATCATTGCCATCCGGCTGGGTATCCGCTGGACCGAGATCAGGAGCCGAATGGTGAAGAGCATCTCCTCGGCCATGCCCTCCATCCTTATTCTTCTGATGATCGGAGCCCTGGCAGGAACCTGGTTGCTCAGCGGAGTCGTTCCCACCCTTATCTATTATGGGCTGAAAGTCTTCCACCCAAAGATTTTCCTCTTTGCGACAGTCATCATTGCAGGCATGGTCTCCCTGGCAACCGGGTCCAGCTGGTCGACAGTCGCAACCATTGGCATTGCCCTGATCGGTGTCGGGCAGGCCCTGGGTATCCATGAAGGGCTGATTGCAGGAGCGGTTATCTCGGGAGCCTACTTCGGAGATAAGATGTCGCCCCTTTCAGACACCACAAACCTTGCGCCCGCTATGGCGGGAACCGATCTCTTCACCCATATTCGCTACATGACCATCACCACGGTCCCTGCGATGGCCGCCACCCTGATCATCTTCCTCATCATTGGTTTCACCTACAATTTTGAATCTACCCCCGACGATATACAGATTGTGCTTTCGGCCATCGAGTCCCAGTTCCACATCACACCCTGGCTGATGCTCGTCCCGGCTTTTCTGATCATCATCATCATCAGGAAGGTCCCTCCCCTTCCTGCCCTGCTCGCCGGCTCATTGCTGGGGGGCATCTTCGCCATTGTTTTTCAGCCACATCTGATACAGGAAGTGGCCAGCACCCTGGAACCCGGCAGTCACGGAGCTTTTAAGTCGGCCTACCTCTCGGTGATGCAATCGATCTTTGGAGACATTGCCATCGTTACCGACAATGCGATGGTAAATGAATTGCTGTGCAGCTCCGGGATGGCCGGCATGCTGAATACCATCTGGCTCATCCTCTCGGCCATGGTATTTGGGGGCACCATGGAATCGGCAGGGCTCCTGGTAAAGATCACTTCATCAGTGATTCGCTGGGCCAAATCGACCGGCTCACTGGTTACCACAACCATAGCCACCAGCATCTTCTTCAACATCACCGCCTCGGACCAGTACATTGCCATTGTTGTCCCGGGCAGAATGTTTGCCGACACCTATCGCAAACGCGGACTGAAAGCAGAGCTGCTGAGCCGGACCCTCGAAGACGGAGGGACCATCACCTCCGTCCTGGTACCCTGGAATACCTGTGGTGCTACCCAGTCACGGGTTCTGGGCGTGGCTACAGTGGACTATCTGCCTTACGCCTTTTTCAATTTCCTGAGCCCCCTGTTCAGCATACTCTTTGCCTATCTCAATTACAAAATCAGAAGGATCGATCCGGAGGAGGAAATCCATGAAGCCATCTCCGAAGCAGAACGCAAAGACTATTAGGAATTCGTATATTAGCACTATGTTTCTGAAGATTCTTCTACCCGCCTTCATCCTCCTGTGCATAGGCATGCTGGGCATGGCGCTGAGTATTCTGCTAAAGAAAAACGGCCGTTTTCCTGTCTACCAGGTGGGCCACAACAAACACATGAAAAAAGCGGGAATCCACTGTGTGAAACACGAGGAGCTCCGTTGCCATAAAAAAAACCCAGAGAAGCAGGGTTGCGCCGGCTGTGTGTAGCCCCCCGCTTAATCGGGATAAATCTCAAGCTCTTTTGAAGCCTCTCCCGGTGCCTGCTCTTCCCTGAAAGCATAGGCCGCATTGCTCGACTCAAATTCCGGAACCACCTGCTTGATGCGGGCAGCAACCTCTGTGTTCCTGAGGCCGGGGACCTCATACAGGAGACTGTGGATGTCTGAAAGCACCTTTTCGTGATTGATCCATGAGACCTCGGCCACCTTCACCTTGGGATTGTATGTGGGCAATGTCTTTTCCTTATGAGCCAGCAACTCCTCATAAAGCTTTTCGCCGGGGCGCAGGCCTGTATACACAATTTTAATCTCCTTATCGGGTGTGTAACCCGACAGACGTATCATATCCCTGGCCAGCTCATCAATCTTCACCGGATCCCCCATATCAAAGACATAAATCTCACCACCCATCCCCAAAAATGCAGCCTCCAATACAAGCTGACAGGCCTCGGGAATGGTCATAAAGTATCTGGTAATCTCGGGGTGGGTCACCTTCACCGGTCCTCCCTCCTCAATTTGCTTCTGGAAGATCGGAATGACCGAACCATTCGAGCCCAGTACATTTCCAAAACGGGTGATCACAAACTGGACCTCATTGCCGGGTTTTACCGACCTGGCCTGCAGGATCATCTCACACATGCGTTTGGATGCACCCATGATATTGGTCGGATTAACGGCCTTATCGGTTGACACCATCACAAACTTTTCGACACCATAGGTCTGACTCAGTTTCGTCAGAACCATGGTGCTTCTTACATTCACCCGCAAAGCCTCATGGGGATTCGACTCGAGCAAGGGTACATGCTTGTATGCTGCGGCATGAAAAACCATTTCGGGACGGTACTGATCGAACAGGGATTGCATTTTTATCTGGTCCGTAACATCGGCCAGGAAGGTCCTGGTCTTGTCGCCAAAACCAGCTTCCTGCAGTTCATTGTTCAGGTGAAACATCGGGGTCTCTGCACTGTCAATCAGAACGAGTTTTTCAACATCGAAATTCCTCAACTGCCTCACAATCTCCGAACCAATGGAACCGGCAGCACCGGTTACCAGAATGGTTTTTCCTTTAAGCCCTTCTTCAATAGCCTTCAGATTCATCTGGATCGTGTCGCGACGCAGAAGGTCCTCCACCCTGATTGGGTGTAATTGCTGCATTTGAAACTGATCGTTCCACCATTCCTGAACCGGGGGAATATCCAGTACCTCCAATCCCATATCGAGCCCAAACTTCAGAATACCTCTCTTTTCCGATATCTGAATATCCTTTATTGCAAAAATCATCGTACTGATATGATGCTTACGAAGGAATTCTTTCGAGAGATACTTGGGGCTGAAAACCGGTATCCCGTTCAGTTTCTTCCCATGCAATCGCATGTTATTGTCGACAAAGGCCTTGATATTGTATTTCCCGGAAGTGTCTTCTGCCATAACCTTCGACACGATGGTCCCCATAGAACCGGCACCAAAGATGATCACATTTTTGCGTCCTTTCCTTTGAGGGGTCACAAACTCATAGAACATCTTAATGGCAATCCTGACCGAAAACAGCACAATATTCAGGGTCACAAAATGAATGAGCAGAATCGAAAGGGGAATGTTGAATGCGCTTACGCGCCCGGAATAGCGATTGATGAGTGTAATCAGAATAAGTGTGAGCAGCCCGGAAGTACTCGCCTGGATGACCTTAAAGATGTCTTTAACGGTCGTATGCCGGATCAGCTCGGAAAAGGATCTAAACAGGAGTTCGTATCCGCAATAAACAGCGAAAACAAGGATTGACTGTTTGAATGCCAGGGCGAAATCAATCCCGGAAGACTCAAAATTGAACCTGAGCAAATAGGAAACGAAAAAGGTCAGAAGGACAGTGCTTCCATCAAAGAGAAAGATCAGCCACCTGGGAACGGTATATTGCCGGAAGAGGTAAAACACCTTTTCCCGCAGGCTGCTTTTTTTTTGGGGTCTGTCTATGGCCATTTTAGCTTGCGTTCTAGCTATGAATTTATAAAATCTCCCTGCACTGCTTTTCAACGAAGTCGCGTATTTGATTAATAGGCCTCAATTGTGGATTTCCAAATTAATTCTTTCAACCAAAAGACAGCGAGACCCTCAAACGGCTGGTCCTTGATAATTGATCTTTAGACACAGGAAACAGGCCTTTTATCCTTATTACGAAAGGTTTAGCCAAAACGCTTAGACAAGCACTCCCCTGATAAGGCCAATGATTCTGTCCAAATCAGCATTCCTGAGCGCAGTACCTGAAGGAAGACACAGCCCCCGGCTGAACAAAGATTCGGATACCCCGTTCAGATATGCCGGGCAATCCGAAAACACCGGCTGCAAATGCATGGGTTTCCACAAGGGCCGACTCTCGATGTTATGCTCTTCGAGATGAGCCATAAGCGGCTCCCAGCTATACGCTCCGGTTTTAGGGGGAAGTAATACACATGTCAACCATCGGTTTGAGAAAAACCCGGCTTCGGGTTCATCATGGAAAACAAGGCCCGGTATGTCGGCCAGTCCCTTCCGATAGGAACTGAAAATATGCCTGGTCTGCGCAATTCGTTCATCGAGCACTTCAAGCTGTCCGCGACCAATCGCTGCAAGAACATTGCTCATGCGGTAGTTATACCCAATCTGGGTATGATGATAGTAGGGAGCATCCTCCCTTGCCTGTGACGAGAGGAAGCGGGCTTGCGCTATAAAATCCCCCCTGTTGGACAAGAGCGCCCCGCCTCCGGAGGTTGTAATAATCTTATTCCCATTAAAGGAAAGCATGCTCATTTCACCAAAAGAAGCCAGAGCCCTGCCCTTGTATTTGCTGCCCAGGGCTTCAGCTGCATCTTCAATCACCGGAATACCATAGTGACAGGCCAGTTCAAGAATCTCATCAAGTTTTGCCGGCATGCCGTAAAGATGGACCAGAACGATGGCCTTTGGCTTCTTTCCCAGAGCTATGCGTTCTTCAATGGCCCTGTGCAAGAGCCCGGGACTCATGTTCCAGGTCTCTGGCTCGCTGTCGACCAAAACAGGGGTAGCTCCCTGGTAAACAATCGGATTGACCGATGCCGAGAAAGTAAAGCTGGAAACGATGACCTCATCTCCGGGCCCTACACCGAGCATGATCAGGGCCAGGTGCAGGGCGGCTGTTCCTGAACTGAGCCCTGCTGCATGTTCCACCCCACAATAAGCAGCCAGATCGGCCTCAAAGGCATCCAGCTGTGGCCCGAGGGGGGCAATCCAGTTCGAATCAAAGGTTTCGTTTACATACTGCCTTTCCTTTCCTTCGAGGTGAGGTGGGGACAAAAAAATGCGATCCTGCTTTTTCATCTATAAACTCAACAAATCGGTTTCCTTCATAACAATGGGTTGCTCGTCAACATCTCTCAGAAAAATCAGGTCCTCCTCAAATTCATAGAGTTTGAAGTTCCTGTCAAATGCCGGATCCCCATCAATAACACGGATATAGTCCTCCGGAAGATTCGCTCCTGCAGCCGCATAGCACTGGTTAAAGGCCACAAAGCGAATATTAACCTCGGTAACCTTGGCCAGGCCTTCCGCATCTTCTTTCAGGTCTACTGTAAAGAACCCGTGCCTGGGCGCCTTCGTTTCGGCAAATAAAACATCCATGGCCTTTTCCGCAACCCGAAACACCTTTTCATCATTGACCAGTCGTCCGAAAGAAGTATTCCCCGTAATCCCCGAAGGGGCCACATTCGACATGATGTAGTTTACCCGCTCCGCAATGGCCGAACGTAAAAGCTCACCATTGTGATAGAGCATCTTGCACCCCAGGTTCCTGCCGGGGAGATACTCGCTGGCCAGAAAATGCTCAACACCCGGATTAATATGCATCCAGTTTTGCAGTTCCTCCACTGAATGCACCTTCAGCGATCCGAGTCCGCTCGACCCGGAAGCCGATCTGATCCAAAAGGGGAAATCGAGTTTCATCCCGGACAAAATGTCGGAAGGGTCTATTGAAAAAGACTTCGGAACCAGGCCGTGTGGCTCAAGAACAGCACTCATCGCCGCCTTGTCAAATAAACGCTGTGCCAGCCGGGCATCCGGTATATGGGCCTTACATGGGAGCTTGTCTGTTTGGGCCCTTTTTGCCCATTCAAGGACTTCCAGTTCGGGCAGAATCACCGCCATTTCAATGTCCTCTTCCCGGATAATTTCCTCGATGACCGGCCAGTAATCGGAATCTGATGCCGAGGGCACCAGTCTGGTCCTGTCGAAAAGATGCTTCATATAGAGCCCGAAAGCATAGGGACTCCGATCTGTACCCACCAGATAATAGTCGGCATAGCGACTGTACTTTCTAAGCGCCTGGGCAAAGCTTCTGGGTGTTGGGCCGCCTACGCCGGTAATCAGGATTCGTTTTGAGGGATGCTTAGTTGACATTAGCTATTGTGCATTTGTTTGCTCCCAGGAGAGCGTTTTACATATATTCAGTATTTTTTCTGCCCTTTCCCGGGCACTGTCAAATTTCTTCAGTTCCTGCAAGCCTTGATCAATCAGCCTTTCCTGCAGGGAAGAATCAGAAACCAGCCTGATAATGGCATCTGTGGCAGAAAGCGGATCCTTTGGGAAATAGTAAAGGGCAGCATCTCCACAGATATCCCTGGCAAAACCCAGATCGGTGGTTACGATCGGCTTTTTCATAACCATGGCCTCGGGATAGGAGGCCGAAAAGCACTCTGCCAGAGAAGGTTGAAAAAGGATGTCACTATCCCTGTACAATGCAGGGCAGTCCTCCGGATTAACCCGGCCAAGATTGATCACCCGGTCCCGGTATTCCGCAGGAACCAGGCCTTGATAATTGGCATCGTCAATCGTGGTAACAAAACGCAGTTTTCTATAGCCCCTTTTCTCAAGTAAGCGAAGAATAGCGGGAATAATATCCAGATTCTTGTGGGGATAATAGGAAGTGAGCGTAAGCAATCTCCACTCCCCCTCAGCCCTTGGCGGCAGAGGACTGTGCCCCCGGGCCGGTGCAAGGAAATGATTGCTGTGGTTGTTTGAAACGGTATATACTTTCTCAACGCCAAGCGCTTTCCGCAGCCTCCTGTTTACATCATCGGTCTGCACCAGAAAGGCGGTGGCATCGCGCCGAAAAAAGTAAAAATGCAACTTCCTTTTCACAAGCACCCTGAGTCTGCGGTAGAGCGAAAGACTCCAGAAATGGGGCGAATCAGGATAAATGTACAGTGGCAGGTTGTAGCCCATGAGCTGGGGAGCCTGTGAATGCCAGTACGAAGGGCCACTGGTAGAGACCACACAATCGGGCACAATTTGGGCTTCAAGCTTCGAAAGCGCCTTCGAAATCACCCTGCTCTTCTGCAGACTAACAGGGCCAAAAGAAAAGCTGTAGAAATGAAAGTTATCCGGATAGTCCTCTTCTTTCAGCGATCTCGCCACCCCCTCCCCAACAAAAACATGGTACTCATGCTCGGGAAAGTGCCTGCATTCATGAATCAGGGAAAGGGCAACCTGTATGGCCCCTCCGAAACGCAGGGTAGCCGTATTGAGAATGATCTTCATCTTTCCTCCCCTTTTAAGCAAGTTTGCCGGGCCTGATGCTCCTTCTGAGGGGCTGCCTGCTCAGGATAAGCCAATAAAGGATCTGACATGGGCAATCTTTCTTTTCTCAAACAACAAGACCATTGTAAAATACAGGGCAAATCCTGCTAATCCATTAATTACAAACTGTATGTAGGCTTCAAATTCGGGTAAGTACCTGTTCAAAAGAACCAGAACAAGTACCATGGGAATGCAGTAAAGCAACTGCAAAAGGAAGGTTCTGAAAAAATAATCAGCAGAGACTCCTGAAAACTCCGACCGGACCATCCAAAAGTACTTCACGAAAAAATTCAGCACCCTGGTAGCCAATAGAGCAAAGGCTACGACAAGAATACCAAACTGCACTGAAATACCAATCGCCACCATCGTAAGAATAGTCACATAGATCTCCCAGTAAAAGGTCTTGCGTGGCTTCCCCAGGGCCAGTAAGACCGAACGGAAAGTGTCACCAAGCAGCTCAAAGAGGGCGACGAGTGCCAGAATTTCGACCAGAATGATTGAAGCTTCCCATTGCGGGCCATAAAGAATCATCACAATGGATTTTGCTGTCAGGGCTATGCCAATCATCAGGGGCGTGGCAAGCAGACTAAGGTATTCCATGGCATCGAAATAGTACTTCTTTATTTTCTCCCTGTCATCCTGGATTTTCGCGAATGACGGCAGGGCAACCCGGTTCAGAATCGGACGGACATTAAACAAAGGTTGCAGCACCAGATTATAGGCAATTTCGTAAAAGCCCAGCGCCCCCTCCCCGAGAAAACGCCCAATCAGAATCTTATCTATCCGGCTCCCAAAGTAATTCATAAACGTAGTTCCCAGCGTATTCAGACCAAACATCACTTCGTAGCGAACCTCTCTGAGACGAAAAACCAATTGAAGCCGATAATGAATGCGATAGCCGAGCACAAAAAAGGTGAGGTATCTGAAGCCATGGTCTGCAACCAGTCCCCAGATCAGACTCACCACCCCCTTCCCCATGAAAGCCAAAAGAACAGCAATCGAGGCACCAAGCAATTTGCCGACAAATTCAATCTTTATAACCGTGTCGAACATGAGTTCTTTCTGGAACATCGACTGGTACATTTTACCGAAAGGAATTACCAAAAAGATAATTGAACCCAGAAAAAGCAGTTCGATCAAGCCATCTGTCTTAAAAAACCGCTCTACCGGAGCCGCAGCCAGATTAATCCCCGCAAAAATCAGAATACCTATTAACAAAGAGAGAAAAAACAATGTTGAGAATCGCCTCCTGTTCATTTCCTTACTCTGAATCACTGCACTGTTCAGGCCTGCATCTCCGAGTCTCATAGAGAAGCCGAGAACAATGTTGGTCATGCTGTACAAACCAAAATCGGCCGGAGTCAGTATGCGGGCAAGGATGGCATACTGAACAATCTGAATGAGAACCTGCGCCCCCCGCCCTGCGGTAGACCATTTGAGTCCGCTAATTGCTTTCGATCTGATTGTGCCCACTAAATCCCTGGAATTTGAAAGCTATTCCCTTTCGTGATAACCCATTTCCGGAGCTTTGCCCAGATAGGGCATTCCAACATCAACGCCGGCATCAATCAGGTCACTGCCTTTGGTGAGCTTCATAAAATCGACGTCGGGCAGCGAACCATCGGGTTTCCTTGGCCGGGTCAGTTGCGAAACATCCAGACTTTGAAAATCCCTGTCGTCTATATCCAGATGCCCCATTGTCCAGCTATTGTGCTCATCCCTGGCCCTACCATAGAAAACCGCCGAGCTGCTGTCTTTATAGGAAACATTGTTTCGATAGATATTGTCTTTCATGTCGCCAATGTAAAACTTGAAGTTCTGAAATCCAACGCGATTCCCGTAGCTTCCACAATTATAAACATGCAGATTCATATTGTAATCGTGGTTATTGTTCTCATTGTAGCCGGCGAAGCGGTTCAGCACCGAAAGACAATTGGTCAGGGACCTGGAAAGTGGCGGAACGGACTTTAACCCGCCATACTTGAATCCATTCCCATCGCCCTGATAAAGCCCATTTGCAATTGCCCAGCAAGAATCAAAATAAACCATTCCCTGGCTGTTTGTATTAAAACCGTCATCGGAACAGTTCCAGGCCCTGCATCCACGAACATAGTAGGTCGTATTCGCATGTTCAAGGTTATACAAACCAAAACCATCGGCCTTCCCCCCAGGCCGTGCCGTGGTCGGATTAAAGGGGTCGGCACAGTTATAGGCATCACAGTTGATCAGGTGTATATCATCCCCTTGATAGACCTTGATCCCCACGCCTCCAATATCGTGCACGCTTATGTTCTCCAATACGATCCCCTTACAGCTGTGGACCGAGAAACCAACAGCCTCGATGGATGAATCAAACTGCCAAAGCCTTCTGATAACCAAGCCTCTGAAATGAAGATAGGACATTCCCTGCAACTCTATCCCGGTGTTAAAACGCTTCGGATGATGCTTATCCCCATCCAGAATGGGAACCTCACCCGGGTAGTTAAAAAAACAAATGGGATGCTCCGGTGTTCCATCCGAATTTCTAAGCTGAATAAGATAAATAGGCTTTTCAAGTGGATATACACCTCCCCTGAAATAGACGGTATCCCCGGGTTGAGCCGTCACAAAGGCCTTATGCCAGGTGGCCCAGGGCTCATCAAATGTACCGGGATTGCTGTCGTCTCCGTCCGGAGCCACATAGTAGTCGACAGAGGGTATGTCAATATCCAGCCTGCCCCCCTCGCAGTCGAGCAAAGCTCCGGCCAGAACCAATAGCAGTAGCAGATAAGTCTTTGTCCTCATAACAGCAGTATAACGAAAAATCCGGCCATAAACTTCTACAAAGACCAGGTATTTGACAAAGAGGTTTCAGTCATCTTTGGCTTCCCCTGGCTGTCTTCTTTCAAATCACAGCTCAATACACCATGGGGAACTACACCCAGTTTTCGACAGATCAGGTCCACGGCTTCCCGGCAGAAATTCAGCACCGGGTCCTCATTCAGGAAACGCCCCTGAGAAGTATTTCCTGTATTCACGGAGGTGTCGCTCCAGTACTTCCTTTAAGCCCCGATCGACGGGTAATTGCCAAACGAGTTTACACCAATCATGATTTGCTTCGATCAGGCCGGGCCCATCGCTTGTTACTGCAACATCCCATCCCACAGATCTGCACTGAGGATAGAACAGCGCCGCTTTTTTCACCATCTCAAGCGTTTCCTTCCAGAAAGGGATGCGAAATCCCGGAATACGCACGCCGGTAATCGGGTGTTTTTCTACATTTGCTTTCGTAATATCACTATATACCCCTTCGCCGGAGATCACTCCACTTTCTTCATCAACGGGCGCAGCAATATTCCCGGCAGCAAAGTTGTCTACCACAGAATCGACCGATATACGGAGGCGACATCCCAGAATCTCCACCTCATCTTGGCTGTTCAACTGCGTGAAAATCCGAATGGTATTAAGGCCGGAGGGCGACAGGGCCATTAGATCGGGATGCTGGGTAATACATTCTTCAACCAGGTCATTCCCCGTTTCCTTCAAGCGGCCTAAGACATCTTCAACCCCCATACCATCGACCGGAAAAAGCTCAACGCCTATCCCACATTGCCCATTGTGCTTCTTGAGCACAAGCTTGCCACTTTTGTTACCCAGCATTTTTTTGGCCAGCTCCGGATTCTTTTCAAAGCTGTCAAGATCGGCATGATCATGCCTGACAAAGTCCCTGAACAACTCCAGAAACCTACGCTTATCCTCGAGTGCCTCTCTGTACTTCCTGGGATTCATAAGCAACTGGTATTCATACATATAACCGGTGCCCGCATAGCCTTTTCTTTCTTCCGGATCACGTTCGTAAAAACGGAAGTAGAAGTATTCCATCAATGAGATGTTGTAGCGGAAAACCGAGCAAACAATGTCCCTGAAAAGCTTCGGGCCTGGCCAATGCTTCTGCGCTCTGACGACCCTGAAGAAACGCCAAAAGGTAGCTCGGTCCAGTTTCCTGCAATAGTAGACCAGATAAAGAAATCGTCTGAAACAATTCATAAGGCCTCAGTTCGTACCATCAAATGGCGGCATGGTCACCTGCTCGCTTGCATTCACCCCTTCCCGGGCAAGGGCTTTTTTCAAAGTCATTAACAGAATCTTCAGATCGAGTCCGAAGGAAAGGTTTTCAAGATAGTAGACATCGTACTCAAATTTTTGTTGCCACGAAATGGCATTCCTCCCGTTCACCTGTGCCCAACCCGTAATCCCCGGCCTGATATCGTGTCTGCGTCGTTGTGTTTCACTGTAAAGCGGAAGATATCTGAACAACAGGGGACGCGGTCCAATGAGGCTCAGGTCTCCTTTGATGACATTGATCAACTGGGGCAGTTCGTCGAGTGAGCTTCGTCTGAGAAAAGCCCCGAGTGGAGTGGTCCGCAGGTGATTGGGCAGAAGCTTGCCACCGGCATCCCTCTTTTCATTCATCGATCTGAACTTGAGAACCCGTATCGCCTTCTCATGCAAACCCGGTCTGAGCTGAGTAAAGAAAGGCTTCCCTTTAAAGGCAAAAAACAAAATCAATATCAGGAAAAGAAATATCGGAATAAGGATGATAAAGGCTGTCAGGGCTACAAAAAGGTCGAACAGCCTTTTCAGACACAGCGCATAAATCCCTTTCCTAGTTTTCACAACCATTCCCCTCAATACAAGTCCCCAACTGGGATGAACTCAAGAACTCCACACCGGGCCAGCGTTGGACAACCTCCTTTAATAGTTTCCGGAGGGCTGACAGCCCCTCTTCCCGGTTGGCCGGATCGATATGGCCACAGAAATTTACCCGGTGAGAACTGATGATGGCCGGGCGGTTCAGGCGGAAAGCAGCATCCACCTGGGCAAGTGTACGTGAAACCCAATCAAATGGCGCCTTTTCGGTCGGTTCAAAAACAGCATTACGAACCAAATAAACCATCCCCAGTGCATTCTTTTTCCCCGTGTAATTCATTACCCTTTTGTAACGGCCATATCCCTGGTGTTCATGTTTGATAAAAGGGGTGTCGATATAGCGTATGCCGTGCTCATAGAGGGTTTGATGGATCATGGGGTGTTCTCTTCCCGCCGGCGGATTAAAGTGAACAGAAGGGCAGGCATAGACACGTTCGAAAGTGGCCAGGCCATCTTCGAGGATGGGTGCAAAGGCAACATTCTCCTTCAAATCCCAGAAATCGAAAGCTGCCGTATAGGAGATGGTTCTGTACCCGGTATCGGATATGCCTGTAAATGAACGGTTTTTAAGTGCCGTTAACAGATCCGGATCTCTCTTCTCAAGTTTTTCATTAAAGACCTTCAGATTCAAATGCTCACGCCCGTGAAACTGAGGGGCCATAAAGCCCTCACGGATGCCCTCCTGCCAGATCTCCCAGGCCCCCTTGTAGGATTCCGGGTGCCGGGCTTCCAGTTTACGAAAAGTCACAGGGAGCTCCTCCTTCCTGAATTCCCTGTAGTCCTCACCGGCCATGGTTTCAAAATCTATATTGCAGGGCAAAGCCAGGGGCGTAAAAACAGCGTGCCTGCCTTTCAGATCGCGTACCGACGAAAGGACCTCATAAAGCTGCTCCAGATCCTGCCGGCTCTCCAATGCATCGTAGTCATCAAACCTTCCCGCATTCCGTAATCCGGCCTCTGCCATTTTACGTCTTGCTTCCTCAGAATCAATTCTGACATTTCCATAGTCGTCAACAAAAAAGGCCAGAATCTTTCGCTTTGTACGCCAACCGATTAAATTCTTCAGATAGGGTACCACTTTCGCCTTCAACGCCATAGCATCATTTTATATAAGCCTCAACAAAGCGGTCGGCATTTCCCCTTCGAAAGTTCTCCGCCGCCTGCTCTGCATTCCGGGAATAGCTCGACCATTTCTCCCTGTCGCGGGCAAGTTCCTGAATGAATTGCGCAGCATCCTCAAGTTCAGCATCCCTGAAACACCTCCCATGCCCAAATCTCCTGGTATAATTCATCAATTCGGAATCTTCTGATGCCAGGTACAAAGACGGGATTCCAAAACTCATCAGATTGTAGGACTTACTTGGAACACTGCCTTTTGAGGTGCTTTCATCAAGTACCACGACGCCCAGGTCGGCAGCCGACAGTGAGTAGGGAAACATCTCATCGGACTGAAAAGGAAGAAAGACACAATTCGGAAGCCCCTTCTCTTCCACCATAGCACGGAGGTAGGGGACCCTGGGTCCCCTCCCGATAATCTGAAAGAGAATGGATGTATGAGACCTGAGCAATTCGGCGAGCCTGACCACCACCTCTACTTTGTGGGTTAAACCAATGTTGCCCGAGTATTGCACGACAAATTTATCCTGAAGCCTGTGTGCTTCAACAAAGGGATTCTGGTCCCTGGCGATCCGGTTGTTTTCCTGAAATATCGACCAGATGGGTAAGACTACAATGTCCTCCTGCGATGTGTACTGGCCAAGCAGCTCCGCCATTTTTTCGCTGATCGTAAACAACCTGAAGGCCTTTTTGAAGGATTTTCGGTTCAGCCTCCTCCAGATTCTGTAAAGCGGATGGGTTTCACGCATCCCTGTGACCTTAAATACATCGGGATACACATCCCAGACAACCATGCTGCATCTATTCGGAACCAGAAGATTGAGCAGGTAGGCCATAGGCGGCAGAGAAACAAACAAGACCTCATGTTTCCTGTACTTTGTACGAAGCAGCCGAACGATATGCCAACAGGCCAGTAGATAGGAAGTCAATTTCTTCCGGGCCGGGCGCTCCCTCCACTTATTGATGTACCGCACCTGAACTTCCGGATCGAGGGATTCGCCCTGCACATGTATACTCCCTGTAATCAGGCAGACCTCCCTGAACTGCAACTTAAAGGCATTGCAAAAACCTATGGTCAGATAATTGGCTGCCTGATTGACAATGACAATCCTTTCCTTCATCCCTGGCCTCCGGTAATAAAGGAATAGTACTGTTCGGCAATGGCTGCAGAACTGAATTGCGAAACCGAACTCGCGGCCAGGCAAGCCATTTCCTCCCTCAGCTTGTCGTCATTCATCAGCTGTCTCAGTCGTTCTGCAAACAGTTCATCATCAAATAGCGGGATCAAAAAGCCGTTTTCGCCATCCCTTATCATCTCCGACGGTCCGGCCACACAATCATAGGCCACCACAGGGAGCCCTGCCGACAAGGCCTCGCCAATGACATTCGGAAAGCCCTCAGAACTCGATGTAAAGGCAAAGACCTTACTGCGAAGGTAATAGTCCTCAGGGTGCTTACTATAGCCTGCAAACTCAATCCAATCTTCCGCATTCAGGAGCTTTACCTGTTGCCGAAGTTCAGCCATCACACCCTGATTCTGTGCATCGTTCCCAACGATGACCAGTTTCCAGTCCCGATGCCTTACCCGCATAAAGAGATCGATCAGGCGGTCGAGATGCTTGGTCCTTACCATCCGTGCCACCGTTAGTACGGTATTCTGTCTTTCGACAAACGCAGAGGGTTGATGCAGCTGAATCGGGTTGCCAATAACCCGGATATGGCTGTTCCGGCGGCTCTCTTCTGCCACCCTTCTGGCATAATTCGTCTGTGCAACCAGGCCTTTTGCCCGGGGATAGAGCATCTTTCTAAGCCATGACTGCCAGCTCCCCATCTTCCTGTTTGGACTCGATCTGTCTGAAACAAAGACAGGTACAGCTGTTCCTGCCAAAGACAGCAATACAAAGCTGTTCCAGTATTCCCCAAAGCTCAGTAATGCAGTGGGCCTTATGCGCCTGACGGTTTTCCGGATAAAAGCGGCTGTTCTGATTGTGTTCAACAATCGCCATTTGTTATCGAAAGGAAAACCGGGCTGATGGATATGAACAGACTCCGGAAGCTGGTAAAAGATCTCCCTCTCCCTTCCATAGAGGAGCATGTGCAGATCGACTCCCTCTTTTGCAGAAAACTGCCAGGCCAGCTGAGCCATTACCTTCTCCATTCCTCCGGGAATCAGCCCGTGAATTGCCAGGCATATTCGATGGCTATATCCCTTTGGCCCGCTCATGAATCCTGCTCCATCATCAAGTCCACCATCCAGGAGGTGGCATCTATTTTAGCTTCGTGCCATTGCAGAGATCTGTCCCAATAACCCTGACAAACGTCCGGGCCTCCCTGGGTGTAGCCAAAACCATAACTGAGCTCAAGCACCCTTGGCTTTCCATCCATATGGATGATATCGAAGCTCATCACCTGGGCCTTTATTTTATCGGCCAACGCGAAGCTCAGGCGAATAGTCGCCTCATCAATGAGCTCCTTATCAGCCAGGCGATAGCCGCTTCCGGAAGCCCTGAAATCATTTTCTCTTACCAACCTTTTAACGCCAAAGGCTTTTCCGGAAATCACATACATCCGGATATCATAGCCGCTCCCCGCAACAAATTCCTGAAAATAAACATAGCCCTTTTCCCGCCCCATCATACGGGCATAAGCAGGGGGGAGCGCAATTCTGGCTATTCCCTTGAGCACCTCAAAGAATCCGGCCATTCCCAGCCTGTACTTGCGCCATCTTTCCTTCACACTTCCATAGGGATCATAGATCCTGATTCCCCTGCCAAAAGACTTACGCACCAGTTTTTCAGCGCTGGCTCTGTTGGGGACAAGGCGTACATTTCCTGCACTTGAGCCGCAGCGAAGCTTGAAAACCTTGGGGAAAGCTGCCTGCCTTACCCAGCGAAGGGCTTCTGCTTTGTCATAGAAAACCCAGGTGGGAATCGCCGGTGCCCCAATGGCTTCCAGCAGGTACTTTTGTCCAAGCTTGTCATCAAAGTGCCAGACCGTATCAAAATCGGGAAACACCTTCATCCCGCGTGCCTTAGCTGCATAGAGGACCTGTTTGGCCAAGAGGAAATCACGCGTACTAATGTGGGAGAAGTGCCACATCAGCACATCACAACCTTCCAGTTGCTGCATGATATCGCTGGCATAGCAATTGACTTCTTTCCAGTCGATTGACTGATCCTGACAGTACTGTATCCAACGTTCACTGTAGGATCCTTTTCTTTTGTGAATAGCTATTCTCATTCTTCAGGTATAACTTAAATCTGGTCTTTCCCGGCGACTAACCGGCCAAGCGCTTCGGAATGCATAAATTCCACCTCCGGCCACAAGGCCAGAATCTGCCCGATCAGGGAATGCAAAAGCCTTAGGTTTCGCTCCCTGTTTTCGGGAACAAGCCGTCCAATATAATTCAGTCTGTGGGTACTAATAATGGCTGGCTTATGAACCAGAAAGGCCTGGTTGATTTCCTTCAGGCAGCCACGGACCCAATCCTTCTGCTGCGACTGGCTGGGCTCAAAAAGCACGTTCCGTACAAGATTGTATTGACCGGCATTCGTTCGTGTACCCAGGATGCGCCATTTCTTGTCAAAGTCTCTGCTCTCCTCCCTGGGGACAAGGCCCCTGCGTGTTCCCTGCATAAAGAGAACTCCGGCCCTGAAAAGATCCGGTTCTATGCCTGGATGCCAGATGTAATTTGAGGCAATAAAAGAGCGTGCTCTATATCCAAAGACCTTTTCGAACAAGCCCAGGCCATCGGACAAAATATGAATCAATGCGGGAAGTTCGTCCAGTTTTTCCAGGTCACAGGAGGCCAGAAAATGCCGCCTTCTTGCTCCCGGATAAGTGCAGGAATGCCCCCAGAAACCGTGGCGAAATGCAAGACGGGCTTCCTCATCCCCTTCCCGGAGCGCCTTCATCCAAAGCCTGATGTTCACATGCTCGCGGCCGTGGTATTGAGGGTAAAAAAGGCCTCGTTCCATCCCCTCTAACCATAAATCGAAAGAAGAAGCACATCCCCCGGCCTTCTTTAATGATTCGGTAAATACTTCATAGTGATATGCTTCAAACTTCCCCTCTTCGATCCTTGCGAAGTCGGGATTGGCCATCAGGCTGTTTGCTGTGAAAACGGGGCGATTGCCATTTCGATCCCTGAAGGAATCCAGCACCTGATACAGGGCACTCAGGTCATCGGGGGTCGCCAGATGATCGAACTGATTGTACTTGCTTTGAAGTCGAAGACCGGCAGCTTCCATCGCTCTGCGGGCCTGCAATGAGGGCATCCGGATACTCCCCCAGTCATCGCTCTCAAAAACAACAATCTTCCTCCTGCTGCGCCATCCCGGCAGGTTCAACAGATTTCTCAGAAGAGTGTCCTTTATCGCCATTACTTTATGAAATCAATCAATGTTACATCATTGATTTCGATCACCGGTGCAATAAGCGGATTTGAAATAAAAGCATAAATACTGGCATTGTCGAAGCCTATTCTTACAGACACAAGGAAAAATAAAGCAAATGCAGGCAGAAGCACAACCAGTACCTTATCGCTCATTGCTTCGTCCTTCTTATAGCAGAAATAGAGGAATAAAAAGGCCATGAAGAACAAAAGCCCCAGGGTATGGAAACGCATCAGAACAGGAACCAGTGAACTCAGTGAGCTAAAGCCCCCGAAGAATAACACGAAGGAAAAAAAGCGTCTCATGGCTCTTTGCTCTTCCCAGACTTCTTTTCCTTTAAAGAACACCAGTAACAAAAGAACACTGGCTGCCAGATGCAAGGCTTTTGTATGCATACGGGCATACCAGTTCCTTCCAGCCAGATCCTCCCTTCTTCGCTCAATGTTGTCCTCCTGTGTATAGCCCTCGATCCGGTTGTGAAAGGCCACCGGGGTATAGGCAATAAGGGGGTCTCTGAGCTGGGAAACGTTAAGCTCGGAGACCAGGTTACAGATGATAAAGAACAGGAGGAAGACCCTTGTCCTGCTGCCAATCAGGGCATAGAGCAAGAGCATGGTAATCGGAAGGATGTAACTGAAATGTATAAGCATTGCAGAGGCTGCAATCAGAAGAGCCGATCTTCTGTTCTCCATGAGGAAGCGAATTGTTCCATAGAAGAAAAGATGGCCCGCCGTCCAGAAACGAATCACATTCAGATTCCAGAACGGAACCGTCACCGCAAAGGTAAGCAGCAATAGTCTCGCGTAAATCGAGTGCTCACCCGGAGCCTTGTCAATCAGGTACCAGATATTCCGGGTATAAAAATAGCCCAATACAAGCCCGAATACAGCAAATAAGACCCTGTGGTCTCCGGTGAACTGCGCAACAATAAAAGCCAACAATGGTTCAACCACATCCAGGTAACTCGTATCTTCGGAATAAAGGAGGCTGAAGAACTCCTTAAGACTGATATTCGTAGCCCGGATATCCTGGAACCACTCAATGTAGCGAAAGGCATCATTGTTATGCCGGGCCACAAAGGTGAATCCAAAAAAGGCAATAAAAAAAAGCAGGGCATTCCTGGCATGAGAAGACCTGTAAAACCTGATCGATTTGTAGAGCAGAGCAGCCGGCCATACGAGAAAAACGGCAAAAAGGCCCATTCTTTCCTTTCTGTCAAATCCGGCTGCCTGCACCATTGTTTCTGTCACTCCGAATTTCTTTTAAGCCCCGGGAGTTTGCTTCTGGGAATACCTGTACTTGTAGGTGTAGGAATACCTGTAGCTACTGCGCGAAATCTTCAAATCATTCAACAAGAGACTAATTCCTGTAATCCCCATGCTAGCGGCCTCCTGAAGCGTTGCCCTGAGCATGTCCTTCTTGGTATGTTCATGCCTGACAACGATCAGGGTGATGTCCGACAGTGCAGCCAGACCAAGGCTCTCGGTGACAATGCCCATAGGTGCACTGTCAACAATCACATAGTCGAAGCGCTGCTTCAGCTGAAGAAAAAGATCCCTGACCCGCTGCGAACTCAGCAGTTCGGATGGATTTGGCGGAACAGGGCCGGCTGGTAAAATCTGGAGATTCTTCTGATCGGTCGGAAAAATAACCTCATCCAGTTTGTGCTTCCCTATGAGGTAAGTCGAAAAACCCAGCTCCGGATTCAGCTCGAAATTCTTTTGCAGGATGGGCCTGCGAAGGTCCGCGCCAAGCACCAGGGTCTTCTTGCCCGTGAGACCATAGGCCGAGGCCAGGTTAATTGAAGAAAAGGTCTTTCCCTCACCGGGCATGGAAGATGTAACCAATATAACAGGACAGGGGGTATCCTGGGTAAAAAACTCCATTCTGTTCCTGATCGCTCTGTAGGCTTCTGCAATCCTTGACCCCGGATCGGTCGATACAACATTGGCTGCCGTCACCCGGGAATGAGGAATATAGCCCACAATCGGAAGACTGGTCAGGGTTTTAAGGTCCTCCTCCGAGCTGATTTTATTCACGATGAAGTCCCATAAATAAATCCCAAGTAAGGGGAGCACCAGTCCAAGGAAAAGAGCCATAAGAAAGGCCATCCGCTTGTTCGGAGAAATGGGGAGCGGATTTGCCCTTGCATAATCAACCACCTCATTATCGGGACGGTTCGATGCGCGCTGAATCTGCGCTTCCGATCTCTTTTGCAGAAGAAAGGTATAAAGCACATTATTCAGATTGAACTTCCTCTCAATTCCAAGCAGTTGCCTTTCCTTGGCCGGAAGCCTGGCCGCATTGGAGTTCAGAATACGAATCTGATCCTCATTCTCTTTCAGGGCCAACTGGTTGGCCTGCCTGATCCCCTCGAGGGTTTCTTTGATGCTCTGCTTCGTATTGCGGATCCTTAGCTCGAGTTGGGTTTGCATGGGATTCCGCTCACCGATTCCACTCCCGAAGTACTGGGCCTGCAAACCCGCCAGTTCCTGCATAAGCGTTGTCAGCAGCGGATCATCTATTCCGCTGGTAGCCGGAGAGATGGGAACTTCCTTATTCTCTTCCTGAGAAAGGTATTCGTCAAGGTAATTGTAGTAGCTCGCTTTCAGTTTAAGGCTTGCCCTTTCATTCTCAAGCACAACAGCCTGATCAATAATCTGCTGGGCCTGCGCCGAGACATCCATAATCCTGTTGCTCGAACGGAACTCCTGTAACTGACTCTCTGTAACCGCCAGAGAATCGGCTACATCGACCAATTGCTCATCGATAAAGGCAATTACATGCTGGGCCTCATGATTCTTCTTCTCAAGGTTTCGCTGCATCGACATCTCCACGAGACGATCGAGAAACAGTATGTCCTTGGTCGGATTCGTGCCGATCAAACTCATTCTGAGAATGGTTCCATCTCTGGAAGCCGCAGCAATAGACAACCTGTCCTGAAAACTCCTGGTCAGCTTATCAATGCTCGCGAATTTAAAATAAATCTTCTTCCCGCTCTTATAGATGTCTTCCAGTTCCTGCTGGGGATAAATGGTAAAGGAACTCCGGCCAAGAGAGAAACGCTGGCCAAAACGGATAATGGTATCCAGATCAATAGTTGAACGCCTCGAAGTCGAAAGCGCGAACTTTTCGCCCGATTGGTATTCAAACACGAATTCGATATCTGAGGGGGGGGGAGCTCCCGGAGAAGAGAGGACCCGGATGGGATCAAGCGGATAATAAGATACCGTACGCCTGATTCCCCGCTTATAAACAATGGTCTTAAAGGGAAGGGTCTCCAGGGTTTCCTTGATCAGGCTCCAGGATTTCAGAATCAGGATCTGGTTATCCAGGTTGGCTGCACCGGGGGTAATCCTGAAGCCCTCCATCAGGTTATTGTCAAGACCGGGCAGACTCGAACTTTCGCCATCCTCTACAAGCAGGCTGGAGCTCACCGAATAGGTGGGAATGGTGTACCTGAAATAGAATACCAGTGCAATCATTGCAACAAGCACGGATATCAGAAACAGATACCATTTCCCTCTTACAACAATGAAAAACTTATTGAAATTGAATAAACTGCGCGCGCTGTTCTGCAGGTGCTCATTACTGATCTGTTTTGGCTGAGTCATCGTCCGGACTGTATGTAGTTCAATACAAGAATAAAGGTGGTAATCGTGCTCAAGACAACCGTATAAGGAAACTGGGACATGGCAAAAAACTTACCCTTTAAGGGCTTGGCATAGATGACATCATTGGGCATTACATAATAGAACTCCGAATCGAGAATTTTTTTGTCTGTCAGGTCAAAATCTTTCACAATCGTTCCATCCGGGGTTTGCCGAATAATACTCAGCTCATATCTGTTGCTGAATGTGGCCAGGTCTCCGGCCATGGAAAGCGCCTGAAATATGGTCAGCTGATCCTTGTAAATTGGATAACGCCCTGGCCGATTCACCTCTCCCAGTATGGAGACATAGGTGTTTACGAGTTTGACCGTAATCGCGGCATCGGAAATATAATCGGCCAGTGCCGCATCCAGAATAACCTTCGTTTCCTGCAGGGTTTTACCTGCAACTTCAATCGCACCGAGATAGGGAATTTCGACGGACCCGTCCTGATTTACGGTATAGGAAAGAAGATTTACCGATTGTTCCGAGTGCCCGATGGTCGTAGAACCGGCAGCCACCGTGTTGAACATGGCCGACCATTGCGGATCGGGGGTGGTTACCCGGATAAAAAGATGATCGAATGGCTGAATCCTGTATGTTTCCGGGGTATAGGACTCATCGGGGTAGGATGAGTCTTTGTAAGTCTGGAGATAGGCGGTCTTTTCAGCTGTTATGCACGAATTGATCAAGGCAAGGCTGAAGACAGAAAAAACCAAAAGAAAAGCTTTGCTGCAACGATGTACCATCACCGGGTTTTAAAATTTATATTGCGTTACTACTGTAAAAGCGGCATTCATCCACTCCTGGCACTGCTCCGCCACCTCGGTCCCAATAACCGAGCAAAGGCAGGCACAGTCCTAAGCAGTGAAATCCGGTGTTGTAAAAGGTCAGCATCGCTTTCGGCAACCTTTACAACATCCATTAAATGTACTAATTAGTAATGGAACCAATGTGATTTTGGCTTCCAATTTGATAAACAATCGAAGCGGAGGCTCACAGGGCCTACAACAGCTGTCAAACAAGCACGATTGCTCGCCAACAGGCTACAGCCTTCTGTCAAAGATATCCGCTTGTAGATGGAAATCTTCGGAATCAGTTTTCAGCGCTTCCTTCAGCAACAGCAATGATAAAAGATGCAAAATCCTTTGCTGCACGTGCGGCAAATGCTGCATTGGGGTGGGAATCATTCGGTGAAGAAGCATACTTCTCCTGCAGATAGAGGCTGCCTTCTGTCTCCAGTGCATAGAAATCCCAGAGGTAGATATTGTCACCGGTTTCGTTCCATTCATCCATGATCCAATTGTAAAACGCGCGTGTCCGATCGGCCATGCCCTCGGTCAGATTGGCCTTCACATGAACAGCAGGGGTCCAAAGGATGAACTTCGTATCGGGAAAGGCATGCAATTTTTCTTTGAGCGCCTGATACTGCAACTTGTAATTCTCCAAAGTCCGCTCATCCGAATCAATATTGGGATTCCCGGTATCCTCCTGAATCTTGCTGACCGGATAGCAGTGCTTGAAAATGATGACACCGTATTCTTTGCTAAGCATTTCAAGGGTTGGCTGCCCCATATAGGCCTCTTCTCCCGCATTCTTCACCCAGATGTGATAGTAGTCATAGGGATAATTCTTCCATCCATAGCCTTCCTTGGTCGGGAAGGCCTGCTCCCTGATCTCAAAGTTTGTCTTATGGGAGCGGTTGTACTTGTTGATAAAAGACTGCACATCTCCCTTTCCCGTAAGCTTATATACATAACGGTTGGTCTTGCCTTTCCAGACTTTCAGTCCGGTGCTATGGTGAAGAAATACAATTTTATTCATGGGGCTTTCAATTTGATCATTGTTCGATTCGCAGGCTGTCAGGCCAATAAAAAGGGCAAATATGAATACGAGCTTTCTCATCATTTCTTGTTTAAAGTAAAATGCTACGAATTGGCAAAATGTTCAATGACAATGGGTTTTTTTGCCGGATCACTCATGCCTGCCGTTGGTAAGCGGTTTCTGCTTTGTTTATACATCATCTTCTGAACACGCATGGCCATCACCACCTTGGCGGGATTTCCAAAAATCACTGAATCCCTGGGATAGGTGCCTCTCAATACGCTGCCAGCCCCTACAATACAATTCTCCCCAACGACCGTACCGGGCAGAACCGTACAATTGGCACCGATGAATACATTGTTTCCAATTTCGATTCGGGCAAAAAGATCATCCTTTGGAAAATCTTCCCTGAAACAGCGGATTCCTCCGTCATGCGTCAGAAATACAGTTCCATTGGCAATCGCGCAGTGATCTCCGATACGCACCAGATAAGGCTCGGTCGAAAACGACATCGTATTCAAAAGGCATCGCTCCCCAATCTGCATTCCCTGACGCCTCAGATACGCAATCCTTTTCTTCGATCCGCTTTTGTCGGCAATCAGGCGTTGCAGACGATCTTTAAGAGTACTCAGTTTCATGGCAAGAGGAATTAGATTCAGTTAATATACGCATTTCTGCGCTATTCCCCCGCTGGCTCATCCGGATCCATCCAGCAAAGCCCGGTTGAGCTCAGGGCTTCTCAATGTAGTGCTTCAGTTCGTCACTCATCCATACCTGGTAGGCGCCAAACTCATCCCCATAGATCAGAAAGGCATCAACACCATCCAGATGCTGAATAAAGTCAATGGAAGCCTCCAGGCCCTTTACCATACAGCTCGTCGCAAGCGCATCGGCAGTCATGCAGTCATCACAAAGAATGGTGACACTAAGCAGCTCCGATTCTTTCGGAAAGCCTGTTGAGGGATCAATGGAATGCGTAATGCGCTTCCCGTCTTTCATGTAGAACTTTCTGTAATTACCGGATGTGGCAAGTGAACGATTGTGCATGCTGATAATCGCCTGTAATTCCTGTCCCGGCCACATATTTCCATAATCGGGCCGATCGATCCCTATGCGCCAAAACTGGCCGCCGGGATTCCGGCCCCTGGTACGAATCTCGCCTCCCACCTCGACCATGTAATTCCTGCATCCCAGGCCTTCCAGATAGTCAGCCAGAAAATCGACCGCAAATCCCTGCGCAATGGCGTTCACGTTCATGCTAATACGGGGGTCCCGCTTCTGAATATGGCCCCCTTCCAAAGTCAAACCATCCATGCCGACAAAAGCCAGCATGCTGTCTATCATTGCCGTATCTACTTCCAGTCGCTCTCCGTCTCCAAAACCCCAGGCATCGATAACCGGGGCCAGGCTGATGTCGAATGCCCCCCCTGAGAGCTCGTGTATGCGTTCCGCTTCGCGAAAGACAAGCTGAAAAAGAGAATCCGCTTCAAAACTAAGGTTCCGGTTTATCCGGCTGATGAGGCTGGTCGAGTCGTAGGTGTTGAGCGACGCATCAAAAACACGCAGGAGAGAATCAATCTCGGCTTTAAGATTGAGCTGATCGGGATGCTGATAGGTCACACTGTAGCTTGTGCCCTGGGTAAAACCCTGAACGGAACAGTAAGCAGCATCACCGCCCGGTATGCAGCCCGGTACAGCGCAAAGCACCATACCCGAAAAAACAAGGGCCGCCAGACAATCAAAGCCTTTCATGCAGCTATCAGCCAAAGTCGTCGAAATCAATCATCTCCGCGGGAACACCCATATCATAGAGCAGCTTCGATACAGCCGCATTCATCA
Source organism: Bacteroidota bacterium (assembly GCA_002748055.1). GTDB lineage: Bacteria > Bacteroidota > Bacteroidia > Bacteroidales. The sequence continues at coordinate 52,105 of PDRI01000097.1, forward strand.
TGGGTGGTCCACACATGTAGTACTCAATCTCTTCGGGCTCCTCATGATCGCGCAGATAATTGTCGTAAAGCACCTGATGGATGAAGCCTGTCATACCGTCCCAGTTGTCTTCAGGTGCAGGTTCCGACAAAGCAATGTTAAAGGTGAAATTCGGAAATGCCTTCTCAATCTTCCTGAAGTGATCCTCGTAGAAGATCTCCCGCTTCGAGCGCGCACCGTACCAATAAGACACCTTACGCCCTGTCTTCAGGGTATGGAAAAGATGGAAGATGTGCGAGCGCATGGGAGCCATGCCTGCACCGCCACCGATGTACACCATCTCATTGCTGGTATCCTTAATAAAGAACTCGCCATAGGGGCCCGATATCGACACCTTGTCTCCGGGCTTCCTGGAGAAAATATAGGATGAGCAAACACCCGGATTAATCTTCTTAAACCGCCCCTGGCCCGGATCCCAGGGCGGGGTGGCAATCCGGATATTCAACATCACAATGTTTCCTTCAGCCGGATGGTTGGCCATGGAATAGGCCCGGTATGTTTCCTCCGGATTCTTCATCCTCAGATCCCACATTTTAAACCTGTCCCATTCGTCCCTGTAGGCTTCCTCAACATCTATGTCCTTGCTGAAATCAACCTCAATTTTAGGAACGTCGATCTGAATATATCCTCCCGACTTAAAATTCAGGGTCTCTCCCTCGGGCAGTTTTACAACAAACTCCTTAATGAAGGTGGCTACATTGTGGTTCGATACCACTTCACATTCCCACTTCTTGATGCCCATAACCTCTTCCGGCACCTTCACCTTCATGTCTTCCCTTAGCTTGACCTGGCAGCCGAGACGCCACTGTTGTTGCTGCTCTTTTCTGGTGAAGAATCCGGTCTCGGTTGGCAGGATGCTTCCTCCTCCCTCTTCCACCTGGCACTTACACATCCCGCAGGTACCCCCTCCTCCACAAGCCGAGGGCAAAAAGATCCCGTTCGAGGTGAGGGTACTCAGGACGGTACTCCCGGGAGAAACATTGAACTCCTTGTCATTCACCTTAAGCTTAACTTCCCCCTGTGGGGTCAGCTTTAATCTGGCGTACAGCAACATGGCCACCAGCAGGAGGATCACGATGAGAAAGACCCCGATACTGATCAATATAACGGCGCCCGTGGAAGTCAGAAAAACCATAATTCCTTCTCTTTATTTCTTAGTTACTAGAAAGCTACAACTTGATTCCCATAAAGCTCATAAAGGCAATCCCCATGAGTCCGGTAATAATGAAGGTAATCCCAAGTCCGCGTAAGGGAGCGGGCACATTGGAGTAACGAATCTTCTCCCGAATGGCGGCAATCCCTACAATGGCCAGAAACCAGCCTACACCGGACCCCAGTCCAAAGACCGTTGCCTCGGCAATATTGGCATACTCGCGTTCCTGCATAAAGAGAGATCCCCCAAGTATGGCACAGTTCACTGCAATCAGGGGCAGAAAAATACCCAGGGAACTGTAGAGAGCCGGAGCAAACTTCTCAATCACCATTTCGACCAACTGCACCATGGAAGCAATCACCGCGATAAACATGATGAAGGTCAGAAAACTCAGGTCCACATCGGAAAGCGAGGGGCTGATCCAGGTCAGGGCACCTGCTTTTAGGATGTAATTCTCGATCAGGTAGTTGATTGGTACCGTAAAGCCCAGTACAAAGATGACTGCGATCCCCAGGCCGGTAGATGTCTTCACGGTCTTCGAAACCGCCAGATAAGAACACATGCCCAGGAAGTAGGCAAAGACCATGTTGTCGATGAAAATCGACTTCACAAATATATTGATCAGATTTTCCATGTCGCTGCTTTACTAGTTTTCTTCAATCAGATCTTTCTTTCGTGCACGCTGTACCCAAATAATAATACCAACCACTACCAGGGCCATAGGAGGCAGGATCATCATCCCGTTGTTCACATAGCCGGCATCGTAAAAGGCCTGGGGAATGACCTGCATATCCAGGAGGGTTCCCGACCCCAGGAGTTCACGGAAGAAGGCCACAATAATCAGAATCATGCCATAACCGGCCGCATTCCCCAGTCCGTCGAGAAAGGATGGCCAGGGCTTGTTCGCCAGGGCAAAGGCCTCAAGCCGTCCCATAATAATACAGTTGGTAATAATGAGCCCGACAAAGACCGAAAGCTGCTTACTCACATCGTAGGCGTAAGCCTTCAGGACCTGGTCAACCAAAATCACCATGGTGGCTATGACCACCAGTTGAACAATGATTCGGATCCTTGGCGGAACAGCTTTCCTCAGCAAAGAGATCACCACATTGGAGAAGGCCATCACCACCATTACCGAAATGGCCAGCACAATTGATGGCTTCAACTTAACGGTGACCGCAAGGGCCGAACAAATGCCAAGCACCTGAACTGTAATGGGGTTGCTCTGGCCAAGAGGCTCACTCAGGAGCTTCATATTCTTTGGGGAGAACAATGGTTCCTTTTCCTTACTCATATCTTTCAGCTTTTGGCTTTAAAATGCTTTACATAACCCTGAAGACAATCTTTCAGCATATCTTCAAGCCCCTTGGAGGTAATTGTACCACCCGAGATTCCATCCACACCATGGGGATCATCCGGATGGGCTCCCCCCTTAACCACACTAAGCGAAACAAACTCGCCATTCTCAAAAACCGTTTTCCCCCTGAAGGGTTCCTGAAACCAGTCGGCATTAATCTCTGCGCCAAGGCCGGGGGTCTCACCCTTGTGATCGAAAACCGCTCCGCTGATGGTATTCATGTCCTCCTCAAAAGCCACATATCCCCAGATCGGCCCCCAGAGCCCTTTCCCTCTGACCGGCACAATGTACTTCTGATCGGCCCCGTCGGAATAAACAAATACCGGATAGGCCCTGTCCTTTGGATCCTTATCCAGCTGCTCCTTGATCCTGAGTGTCACATTAAAAGCATCGGCATCGACCTTTTTACCATCGAAGTCGATCACGTAAGAATCGGTGATATACTTTGTGAACTCTGCATTGATATAGTCGTTTTTACTCTCCGCCTCATCAACGCCCTCGGCCTGTCCGACCGAACGCAGGATGTCCTGCTTCTTCTCAATCTCCATATTCATGTTCTGCCTGGGCTTGAGCTGCATCGAAACAAAGGACAGCAGAACAGCCACGATGGTCACCATCACCAGCGAAAAAACAAAAATGTATCTGTTGCTAAAACTTTTCATCACTCTATCTGATTAATTGGCACTCCTATTTGCTCGTTTGAGACGTCTCCTGATGTTCGCTTCCACCACATAATGATCAATCAGCGGCGCAAAGACATTCATCAGGAGAATAGCCAGCATTACCCCCTCGGGATAGGCCGGATTCAGCACCCGGATCAGGATGGCCAGGAAACCCACAAGGAAGCCATAGATCCATTTTCCCTTTTCGGTCTGCGCGGCAGACACAGGGTCTGTCGCCATAAACACAGCACCAAAAGCAAAACCTCCCAGAAGCAGGTGCTCCCAAAAGGGAAGCTCCATATAGGGGTTCACGGCAAACAGGTTCAGAATCAATCCCATCAGGGCTCCTCCTGTAAATGCTGAAACAATAATCTTCCAACTGGCCACTCCCGTCACGATCAAAACCAGGGCACCGATGAGGATGGCCAGTGTGGAAGTCTCCCCAATTGAGCCGGGAATCGTCCCAAGGAACATATCCAGCACCGTGTAGGCCTCTCCGACTCCATTCACAAAACTGCCGGCACCGGCAGCAGCCTGGCCCAGAATGGTAGCACCTGAAAAGCCATCAATAACGCCCGTCCCTTCACTCAGGCCACTGATCCATACCAAATCGCCCGACATCTGGCTCGGATAGGCAAAGAACAGAAAAGCCCTGGCCACAAGAGCCGGATTCAGGATATTCATACCAGTCCCCCCAAAAACCTCTTTGCCAATCACGACTGCAAAAACCGTTGCAACAGCCACCATCCAGAGCGGCACATCCACGGGCATCACTAGGGGAATCAGCATACCTGAAACAAGGTAACCCTCAGCAACCTCTTCATCCCTGATCTGGGCAAACACGATCTCTATGCTGAGCCCCACGACATACGTAACAAGAATAATGGGCAGAACCTTAATAAATCCATGTCCGAGCATCTGCCAGCAACCAGCCTCCCGGCCAATGGCCTGAAAATGCTGAAAGCCTGTGTTCCACATCCCGAAAAGCAGGGCCGGAATCATGGCAAAAATGACAATGATCAGGGAACGTTTCATGTCGTTGGCATCCCTGATATGGACCCGTCCTTTTGTCACCGTATCCGGGACAAATAAGAAAGTCTCGATAGCTTCAAATCCCGACAAGAACATATGAAGCTTTCCTCCCTTTTCAAAGGATGGCTTGATCTTGTCTACAAATCTTCTTAATCCACTCATGCCAGTCAGCTTATTCTTTTAGTCCTCCATTTCTTTTCTCAGTGCGTTGAGCCCGTCACGCAGAATTCTGGTCACCGGAGTCTTCGATGTACACACAAACTCACAAAGAGCAAGGTCCTCTTCATCAAGCTCATAGATACCTAACTGCTCCATTTTATCAATGTCATTAACCAGAATAGACTTGAGCAGCTGAACCGGGTAAATATCCATAGGAAGCACCTTCTCGTATTCCCCGGTCATGAGGAAAGCACGCTCCCCGCCATGACAATTTGTATCCATATTGTATTTCTGTTTGGGCCGTAGCCAGGTCGAAACAAAGGACCTGGAAACTGACATCTTCCGGAAGCCCGGCTTCAGCCATCCAAACATTTCATATTCATTTCCTTCCCGAATGGCACATAGCTGTCCATCCAAAAAACCAAGATAGCCGCTTTCGCCATCGACCTGTGTTCCGTTCAGCACACTCCCACTGATAATCCTGGTATTGCCTTCTTTCAGGCGACCTTCGAGCAGAGCAGCAACAGCCGAACCTCTGATGGTCCTCACATAAGCAGGCTCGCGCATCTGTGCACCGGTAAGTGCTACCACTATCGACGGATCGTAACGGCCTGTTTTAAAAAGCCTCCCGATGGTTACTACATCCTGGGGCTGCACGACCCATACCACATCTCCCTTATTCACCGGATCCAGGGCATGGATCTGTATGCCCACATTTCCTGCAGGATGGGGGCCCTTAAAGGCGTGTAACTCAACACCCTGAATTCCGGCGAGAACACTCTCCGCCGAACTGCGGCCATCCAGATTCAGATAGACCTTCCCTTCTGTAAGTTTTCTAAGGGCTTTTACCCCCCACTGAAAATCCTCCACACGGTCTTTGAGGACGAATTCCATATCGGGTGCCAGGGGTTGGGTGCTGAAGGCAGAAATAAAAACAGACTTCGCTTGCTGGTCGGGCCGGGCAATGACAGAATAAGGGCGCTGCCTGATGAGCGGCCAGAGCCCGCTGTTCAGGAGATTTTCAACAATCTGTTCCCTGGAAAGGCCATCCGGATCTCCCTGAAGGAAGACCTCCTGGCTATCCTTCCCGTCATCTTCCACAACCACCTCAGTTATCCTTCTGCGCTCGGCCCTGTTTATGCTTAAGAGCTTTCCACTAACCGGTGAGCAAAACTTCAGCCCGGGATTAGACTTGTCGTAGAAAAGCGGACTGCCCACCCTGACCTTGTCCCCAGGCTTTGGGACAGTCTTAGGGCTTAATCCATGCCAGTCACCGGGTTTTACAGCAAATAACTTCGCCCTCGGAATGTCGGTATATGCCTTTCTGGCCTCGCCATTCATTCGAATATCAAGGCCCTTTTTAATCTTAATTACCTCTGCCATGCTGTGCTTGCTATCAAAAGAATTTTCTAAAAATAGCTAAATTTGCGTACCGGCACAATTTTTGATTTCCCCTGCACAAACAGAGATAGTCTTCCTATGAAAATCAGCACCATTCCTCTAATCTGCCTTTTTCTGTTGCGGCCCAGTTTTCTCAGCGTTCAGGCTCAGGATCATTACCTTGACGCCGAAGAGCATGCCCGGGAAGGACTCTGGGACAGCGAAATCGCAACAATCCGTATGTACCGTGAAGGCTGGCCCATGAGCTATCCGATCATGCGGCTTCGGGGCGATGTTCCGCTCATTCTGGAGTTCGATGATCTCGCTGAAGACAGATCCGGATTCCAATACCGGATTTTCCATTGCAATGCCGACTGGACCCTCTCCGATATCAGTGAGCAGGAATACCTCGAAGGATATCCTGAAAACAACCTCCCGGGGGGCACCCCCTCCTTTAATACCTACACAAGCTACCTCCACTATGAACTGAGCATCCCTAACGAGGACCTGAAACCCCTGATTTCGGGAAACTATCTGTTGATTGTTTACCAGGACTACGATCCCCAAAAGGTGGTCCTGGCACGTCGCTTCATGGTGACCGAGAACAGCGTAAGCATCGATGCAAAAGCCGGCGTTCCCGTACTCAGCCGCTTTCAGGCCTGTTGCCAGGAAATCGATTTTACCGTCAGGCATCAGGGCCTGCTCTTCAATGATCCATACAGCGAATGCCATGCGACCATCCTGCAAAACGGCGTCTGGGACATGGCGGTCGAAGACCTGCCTCCTTACCAGGTAAACCCCGAAGAACTGATCTATGATTACCAGGAGGAAAACGTATTCCCGGGGGGGAACGAATTTCGTTTCTTCGACACCAAAAATACCCGCACCCCTACCTACTACGTCCGGCATATCGATTACATTGCCCCCTTCTTCCACTTCGAATTAAAAGCCGACCAACTGAAGCCGGCCCATGTATACCTATCGTCCGAAGACATCAACGGACGTTACGCCATCGAAGCAGAAGGAGGACAGGATCCCGGCCTTGATGCCGATTACGTCTTCGTACATTTTACACTTGAAATGCCCAACCCCCTGGAGGGAGAGGTTTTTCTGGCCGGGGCACTGACCAACTGGCAGTTTAGCGAACAAAACCGCATGCGCTGGGATGCTTCCCGCAGGGCTTACACCCTGAGCTTATTGCTCAAACAGGGCGTCTACAATTACCGCTATCTCTTCCTTCCGCAGGCTTCCTCAAAATTTGATGTCGGGGAGATCGAAGGGAGCTTCTTCGAAACCGAAAACGAATACCTCATCCTCTTTTACCACCGGAGCCCTTCGGACCGCTACGACAAACTCCTGGGTCACCAGATCGTCCATTCAAACAATTAGCCCGCTTTCAGAGAAGGGCTGCTTTTTTATCGGTATCAATCAGTTCAAAGTTCAGCCCAAACCGTGCCAACATAAAGGCAATGTTCTCATTGTCAAAAGCTTCTCCCGGCTGGGGCCCAACCAACTTAACCGCCCCCCTCTGCTTAAGGTCCTTCATCTCAGCTTCAATCTCATCGCATTTGAAGCAAAGGTGATGAAATCCCCCCCCCACAGCTACAAACTTCTGTAGTGCCGGATTGTCGGCGCAGGGTTCGATCAACTTAACCAGCAGGCTGTTTTCCTTTGTAAGGAAAACAACCTTAACCTTCTGTCTGCTGTTGGTAACAATTTCTGTCATCTGTCGATACGCAAACAAGTTCTCCCAGTTTTGGATACCCTCTTCCAGATTCTTTACTGCAAAACAAATATGATCCACTACCATTTCACACAACTTTTCGATTACAAAGCAAACTCCTCTATGAACTCCGGGACGGAAGCCAAAGCAAGCTGAAGGTCAGTCTCTCAAATCCCATGATCTGCCAGGGCCTGTCGCGGGGCTTTTGAAACCACTTTATTTTTGTATATGAATGACTTTGGTCTGTACAAGCTGTTTTCCGGAATAGATCCGAAAGACATACATGCCATAGCTGCGATCGCTAAGCTCAATGACCACCGGTGAAACACCATCGGCAACCTTAAGGTCGGCTATAACAGCCCCTGTCGGACTGCTCACCTGCACCCTGTCTATTTTACCGGCCTTGTTTTGTATGAAGAATCTGCCTTCCCCGGGATTGGGATAGACCAGGGGCTTTTCGTCAGCAAATGACGGTCCACTGCTGTTGACCTCACTTATTATCAAGCTGCAATAATCCCATTCCCCGGAGCCATCCAGGGCCTCCACCATCACATTGACAAGGCCCGGCGCCAGTGCTTTCAACAATCCCCCGGCATCAAGTGAAGCAATGTCCTTGCCATCCACAATGCTCAGTTCTGTTGAAGGGTTGGTGGCATTCCCGGGCAGGACCTTCACCACCAGTTGTACCGAGTCGCCAACAGTAATTTCATTGGTGCCGGAAAGCGGATAGACCGATACCGATGTCACTAAAACCGGACGCGCGCTTATCCTGAGCTCCAGCTCACCGCTTACCCCGCTGCCATCGTTTGCCCGCGCTATGGCCCTGACCGTTCCCGCGCTGATGGCACTCAGCTCGCCCGTGGCAGTGATGTTGGCACTGCCCGTGCCATTTTCAACGCTCCAGCTTACCGTGGGGTCGCTGGCATTGACAGGAAGGACCGTAGCCGAGAGCTGGAGGGTTCCCCCCTCTTCAACCGTTGTCACCCCCCCTGCCGAA
>PDRI01000128.1 GCA_002748055.1 Bacteroidota bacterium
GCAAGGGGATGTCCTGCTTAAGAATGTCTCTGAGCATTACGATGGCCTCCGATGCCGTTTCTTCCCCAAAGCGGGAAACGAAATAGCGTTTCACATAGTCGAGTTCACTCTTCATCACCCGGCCATCGGCCTTCATAACAGCGGCGATAAGCACAATGAGAGAGGCGGCATAGTCGCCCCGGGTGGTTCGTCCGCTGACTTTAGAACCGCTTTGCCCTGCAGGGGCATCCGTTCCTGAATCGAAGATGGAACCCAGCGCCAGGCCAAGTATGCCACCAAGAGGGCCTCCCAGGGCCCACCCAAGGCCAAGACCAACCCACTTACCAAATTTTGCCATGTATTCTTCTTTATTGACGCATGAATTGCTCATGCAATTTAACAATCCGGGGCAGGAGAAGGTGCTGCCCGTCGTTTACGATTAGCTCGTCGGCCAGTTCGATACGACGCTGCTCGGTCATTTGACGGGCCATTCTGAGGCGCACCTCCTCTTCGCCAAGTCCGTCCCTGCGCATCACCCGTTGCACACGCAGTTCCTCGGGCGCAGTAACCACCACCGTTTTATCCATGAGATCAGCTGCCCCGCTTTCAAACAAAATGGCGGCCTCTTCCACCGTATAAGCCACACCGGAACAGGCTTCCCGCCATTCAAGATAGTCGGAACGGACAAGTGGATGCACCAGCGCATTCAGGCGGGCCAGCAGATCCGGATTGGAAAAAACAAGCGCAGCAACCCTGCTCCGATTGAGCCGGGATCCATCATAAACCTCCGGCCCCAGCAAGGCCGCAATGTCCTTCCGCAGCCCCGGGTCATGATCCTGCAGGAATCCGGCCCTTTGGTCGGCATAGTAAACGGGCACACCCATACGCCCGAGCACTGCGCAGACCAGGCTCTTTCCACTTCCCATCCCTCCTGTCAGACCAATGTGCATCATGGCACCCTCGACTGTAAAAATTCAACGGTTGCAGGATAGTACTGGTAGGATATCAGGTAGGCCGGGGCATTCAGGAGCCGAACCTCCAGCACTTTGGTCTGGGCTTCAATATCCCTGTAATCGACCACGGCCCTGAAAACACCTTCATTCATCCTGTCGTACTTACTCAGCCCAAGTTTGCAGCTGACCTTTACACGCGAGGGAAAGGTTTGCAGGTTCATGTCCCCGGGCAGGTGCTCAACCTCAATCGGCACATAGAGCTGCACTTCGGTAAAGCGTTCGAGCTCGATTCGGCAATGCACTTTTGAACGCGCATACTCGATATCGGGATGGCGTTGAAGCCGCATCTTATCACTGAAATTCCGGCTCAGCTCCCCCAGATCACCATGCCCTACACGGACGCAGGAGAGGGTATCCAAAAGGATATCGGGCCCGGTAACCACAACCGAATCGGGGTCGAGCTGAACCCCGTCCATCACTGTGAACTGCTTATCGACAGAGAAAGAAAAGCCCGGCTTCAGGGGGAGTCGCTTTGTCATCCGTCCCGCAAACCGAAAGAAAAGGGTATCGGGCTCAACCTCAATAAGCTTCAGTTCCTCGGGCAGTTGCCCCGAAATCTGGTCCTTCAGGTATCGTGTCAGGATATAGGCTTCGGAGTGCTTCCCCTCCCTGCGATGCAGGGTAAAACCCGACACCTTAAAGCTAATCGGCACGGGCTTCTTAAAGACCTTATAGCGCAGGAGCGCATAACCATGTGATTCTACCTGGAGATCGAGATGCTCCCGCAGTTCCCCCACAAAAACCTGGTCCTCCGGAAAATCGGTATAGATCAGCGGATACTCAATAACCGTGTTATAGTTCTTGCTCAAAGCATTGAGAATCCAGATAAAGACAGAAAGCAGGAGGAAAACGGAAAACAGCAAAAGCCGTTTCCGAAGCTGAAGCTTCTGCCCTTCGGTCACTTTGACCAGGCGTGGGAAAAATCCATGCTCCACTCTGTGCTGCTTAAATCTTTATGACTTCTTTGCTTCTGCCTCGGCGGGTTCGGCCATTACAGCGGTCTTATCCACTTTAACAACGACCTTGTCAGCGATCTCCAGTGTAACACTGCGTTCTTTTACATCATTGATTTTACCATAGATTCCTCCGGTGGTCACCACCTTATCACCCTTCTTCAAAGCATTCCTGAAATTCGTTGCCTCCTTTTGCTTTTTTACCTGCGGCCTGATCATAAAAAAATAGAAAACCACAATGATGAGCAAAAGGAATACAAGGGATGACATACCTGCACCACCACCGGCACCCGGAGTGGCCTGAGCGGTCAGAAAACTAAAAAAACTGTTCATAATTACATATTAGATTAAACACTAGATTTTATGCTTGCTTTAAGCAGCAGATCGATACTCTCCCTGCTGCTGTTTGTAAATACATTTATTTCCTTAAACTGCCTCCCGCTGCGTCCTTTCGAGTCGAACACCACCCGCAGACTCGCCTTCCCGCCCGGGGCCAGCGGCAGCTCGCTCCACCTGGTACTCGTGCAGCCGCAACTGGCTTCCACTGCCGTGATCACCAGGGGTGCATCGCCTTCGTTTACATAATCGAAATAGCACATCAGAACCTCTCCCTCAATAATTTCCCCAAAGTCATGCACCACTGTATCAAAAACGATAAGCGGCACTCCCCGGGCCAGGTCATCATCAGTTGCCTCAGCCGGCCCGGCTCCTGAAAGACTGCTGTTCCGGCTGTCACACCCCGAAAACAAGAGCATCAAAACAGAAAGCAAACAGGGGATACACTGGAAACTATTCATTCTCACCTACGAGGCCCCTCCCTGATTTTTGAAACTTTTTCTCTTCCTTTAACTGAAGGACAACCTTATCGAGTACGCCATTGATAAATACACTGCTCCTGCTGGTACTGTAGAATTTCGAGATTTCGAGGTATTCGTTCAGGGTAACCTTGGTGGGAATCGAGGGGAAGGCGACTAACTCGGCCAATGCCATTTGCATAATCAGGATGTCCATAAATGCGATACGCTCCAGATCCCAGTTACGGGTATTCTGTTTGATGTAGTCTACATATTCATCTCTATGAACAATGGTCTGCCTGAATAGTTCAAGCACATACTCGCTGTCTTCGCTGTTCTTATAAAGCGCCATAAGCGGATGGTCGTCTCCGTCACCTTCCCTGTACTTCCTGATCGTCTTGAGAATCATATGAATAATGAACTCAAGGTCGTCGTTCCAGTATATACTCTGCTCTTCAAGAAGAGAGGAAAGCAGCTCGCTGGGATAAACAACATGGGTGTAGAAATCGGTGATCAGCTTCTTATCGGCCGCATAGCTGCATTCTTCGGCCTCCATGTAGCTTTGATAGAAATCGCTTTCGACAAGCTTGCCATAACACTCTTTAAGCAACTCGGGACAGCAGCTCCAATTCAGTTTGTGCTGCTCGACGAAGCGAAGCAGGCTGGTATTATTGCGAATCTGATAAAGGAGCCTGTTATCGATGAAGCGGGTATTCGGGTGCAAGTCCTCTCTGGTCGGAATGCGCTTATTTCGCGCGATTTCGATCCTCGATTCGGCATACAACGCCACATCCACAACCAGAATCAAGAGGTAGTGATAGAGCTCATAAGCCTTGTTAATGTTGTCATGCAGTGCCTTCTCTGAACTTGCAATCTCACCTCTGCCGTTCTTGTAGTATGCATACAAGGACTGAAGTGCCTTAATGCGTAATTGTCTCCTGCTGATCATGTGTAAAAGAACCTCTTTCTGCTTCATTGAACACTGCAAATTTACACTTTATTTTCTTTGATGAAAACAACTGTTCGACAGCAGGTTTAGCACCATACTTAAATGGGGCAAAATTTGAAAATGTGACAAATAATTTCCATTTTTGAAATTGACTAACAAACCCCTTAGCAAATCTGAAGCAATGATTGATGAAGGAAATGCCCGGCATGATGAGTATGTAAACGATGCCGCAGGCCGAGAAGAGATTTACTCAAAAGCTGTTAGGGCCGGGAAGAGGACCTACTTTTTCGACGTGAAAGCCACACGCCGCAACGACTATTACCTAACCATTACCGAAAGCAAAAAGCGCTTCAACAAAGACGGAAAGCATTTTTACGAGAAGCACAAGCTCTTCCTCTACAAAGAAGACTTCGACAAATTCGCGGAATGCCTCAGCGAAATGATCGGATACATCCGTGAAGCCAACCCTCAGCCCATTGAGCCTGATGAAGACGAACAGCTAAATGCTGTAGCTGCGGAAGAAAAGGACGAAAGAGACTTTACCAGTGTAAAGTTCGAGGACCTGGGTGCCTGAGCTAATCCTTCCGGGCTTTTTTTTCCAGCATTTCCCTGACTTCCTCAAATGACAGCGTCCGGACGTTTGTCACAATGAAGGCGTCATCCAGGAAACCGCCATATAAATTGCACTCATCAATGGCGGCCTTAAACACCGAATCTAAGGGCCGGGTCATGGGTACGAGAACCAGCAGAGAAGCGAGCGGACCTGAAAACTCGAGTTGCTCAATGTCCGCATCAAATTGCTTCAGGCATGTTTCAAACTCACTCGAAATCACCCTGCGATGCAAGGCTGAAAAATCCTGATTCGCTCGCGACATCAAAACGACAAAATACCTCAGTTTCTCCGCCTTCCCTCCCAGGCCGGTAGAGATAAAAACCTGACTTTCATCCAGTAACTTACTTTCCAGTCGCATCCGGCTTTCATTCAGGGCAAGACAGGCCCAGTCCCGCAATTCCTCCTCACCTTCCTGGAGAAAGCGCTCGATGGCCCGGTAGCAATCCACATCTTCGATGCAGGCACAGCGCGCAAGAATATCTCGCTTAAGGTCTTTCGAATAGGAGGGCTCCTGAAGGCATGAAAGACGCTCAAGGGCCCAGGCTTCATCCAAATCTTCCCGAAGCCTGCCTGCATGATCAAAATAGGCCAGCTGCAGATCCATATCTATCTGCTGCTCGAGCACCTTTAGATTCGCCGGCTGACCGCCAAGAATCTCCCGGATTTTCTCATAAAGGTTTTCATTTGCCTCCATGCAACGCGCATTTCTATTAAATGTACGATAAAATATTTACTTTCGGACAATGATGGACATCACACTTGCAATACTGGGAATCCTACTCGTCGTCCTTGGCTTTCTGGGGAGCTTCCTCCCGGTTCTGCCCGGACCACCCATATCCTGGAGTGGCTTTCTGCTCTTACGCTGGACAAAATACATCGGGAATGCCCCCGATCAGTACAACAATGCCCTTTGGATCCTGCTGCTTATCGTTGTAGTTGTAACCATTCTGGATTATGTGGTACCGATACTGGGGACCAAAAGATTCGGGGGATCGAAGCGGGGAGTCTGGGGGGCATCCATTGGGGTGATAGTTGGTCTCTTCTTCGGACCACTTGGCATAATTCTGGGCCCCTTTCTGGGGGCCTTTATCGGCGAAATCACCAGTGGAAAGGACCAAAAAGCCGCACTCAGGGCCGCCTGGGGCTCTTTTGTGGGTTTCCTCCTGGGGGTGGGACTGAAGTTTATGACCTGTGCGGCCATTCTCTTCTTCTATATCAAGCAATTGATCTGAAAGGCTAGGCCAGCGTAGCAAGCAACACAGCTTTGATGGTGTGCATGCGGTTTTCCGCCTCATCGAAGACAATGGAATACTTCGATTCGAACACCTCTTCCGAAACCTCCTGAGCTTCCAGGCCAAACTTCTGATAGATTTCCTCACCAACCCTGGTTTCACGGTTGTGAAAGGCAGGAAGACAATGCAAAAACTTAACATTCGGATTGCCGCATTGCCGAATCACCTCCATATTCACCTGATAGGGTTTAAGCATCGTGATGCGTTCGGCCCAAACCTCTTCCGCTTCGCCCATTGATACCCATACATCGGTATACAGAAAGTCGGCATCCTTCACGGCCTCTTCCACCTGCTCGCTTATCAGCACAGATCCTCCGGTTTCAAGCGCAATCTCCCTGCAGGTTTCAACCAGCTTTTCATCGGGCTGAACCGCTTTTGGAGCGGCTGCTCTGAAATCCATCCCCATCTTGGCAGCCCCGACCATCAGCGAGTTCCCCATGTTGTTCCGGGCATCACCCAGGTAGCAGAGTTTTATTTCATTCAGGGCTTTATCGCTGTGCTCCGTCATGGTAAGAAAGTCGGCAAGAATCTGGGTGGGATGAAATTCATTGGTCAGACCGTTCCAGACCGGCACCCCGGCATAGGCGGCAAGCTCTTCCACCACTTCCTGACCAAACCCCCGGTATTCGATGCCATCATACATGCGTCCAAGGACCCTGGCCGTATCCTTCATCGACTCCTTATGCCCGATCTGAGAACCGGAAGGGCCCAGATAACTTACCCCGGCACCCTGGTCCATGGCAGCAACCTCAAAGGCACAGCGCGTCCTGGTAGAGGTCTTTTCAAAAATAAGGGCAATGTTCTTTCCCTTTAATTGCTGCACTTCGGTCCCCGCATATTTCGCCTGTTTCAGACTGGCACTCAATTGCAATAAAAAGCGAATTTCTTCCGGACTAAAGTCGAGCAGTTTCAAAAAACTGCGATTGCGTAGGTTATAGGCCATGACGATTGGTTTAAATGAGCTGCTAAAATAAAAAAAGATCAGTCATAAGCCATGGTAATCTTGGTCCCATAGCTTCTGTCCTCCAATTTGAAGGCCTCCGTGATCACGCTCTTCTCTCCGCCCCGTTCTATAAATTGCAGGCAGGCACGAATCTTGGGAGCCATATCGCCCTCACCAAACATCCCCTCCTGAAGCAGGCGCGTGGTATCGGCATGATCCAGAAACTCCACATGCTTCTGTTGAGGAGTCCCGTAATTCACATAGACATAAGGCACATCGGTTAAAATGTAAAACTCATCGGCTCCGATACGTTCCGCCAGTAGTGCGGAGGCCAGATCCTTGTCGATGACCGATTCCGAAGGCCGGATTCTGCCTTCACTATCCTTGTAAACCGGTACACCACCTCCCCCACCGGCAATTACAATGGCCCCCTGATTGGCGAGGTTCCGGACCACCCTTTCATTCAGAATCTGAATGGGTACCGGAGATGGAACCACCCTGCGCCAGGCCCCTTCCCGCTTCTTTGCGGGTTTAAACAACCAGGATTTCTCCCTGCCTATGCTTTCGGCCTCTTCCCTTGTATAGCTCTTTCCCACCTGCTTGGAGGGATTCTTAAAGGCCGGATCATGCTCCCCGACCAGGGCCATGGTCGAGAGGGTTACCACCTCCCGGTCGATGTGGTGCTTATGCAGAATGTTCCGCAACATACGCTCGATCATATAGCCGATCCCCCCCTGAGAATCAGCCACACAGATATCCAGCGGCATTTGTGGAATTCCGTAAACACTCTCTCCTGCATCGTTCCGTAGCAGAATATTTCCCACCTGGGGCCCGTTTCCATGGGTGATGACAAGCCGGTACCCCTCCCTGATCAGAAAAACCAGATTCTCGAGCGTATCGCTTGTATTTTGCTCCTGTTGGTCGATTGTACCCTGCTGATCATCCCGTAAAAGGGCATTTCCGCCAAGGGCAACAACGGCAAGTTTATCCATGATGCTAGTCCTTAAAGCTGATGAAAACAAAGCTATACAATCCGGATTCAGCGCAAGGCCCCGGCCGGAGATTGTAAAACATATTCACAACTGCTATAGAATATGCCGGCTGCCATAATTTTCCTACATTTGCCTGCGTGAACAACACTCCTGTGAATTTCACCCGTCCCCTTTTGCTGCTGGCCCTGCTGGTCTTTGTGCCCGGCGGATGCCGCAGGCCGGCCCCGCTGCCGGAAACCATTGAGGTGCATCACCTCAACTACCAGGTCAGCTACCTGGAAGACAAAGCCGGTGAGATCCCCACGCGTATTCTTCCGAAGCAAATGGAAGCATACTTCTCCAGGCATTACATCTACACCCGCATAGAAGGCTTTTTCAAACAGTTCTCACTCACCCAGGTCGCTGACCTGAAACGCAGGCAGGTTACCACAATGCTGCACTTCTTTGGAACGAAGGTCTACTATAGCGGCAAGCCGGGTGAATTGCCTGCGGGGGTGATTTCTCCCAAAAAGCTTTCTTTTTCAAGGACCGGACTGCACAAGACAATTGGCGGACTGGATTCCGAGCACATCATTGCCCGGATGGATGACGGATCCTTCGATTTTTACTTTACAGATGATTTTTCCATTCGCAGGCCAAATATCAACACCCCCTATCAGGAGCTGTCCAAGCCACTCACTGTTTTCCGTATAAGGCTGAGCGAGCTGGATATGTTACTCACCTGTAAAGCCTACGAGTTTACAAACATCTCCGGCGATCTGCTAAAAGTCCCTGCAGGCTATAAGCCCGTTTCCAAAGCATCCATGGAGGACATTATTAACAGCCTGTTTACAAAAGATTAGCCGTCCTGCTTCCCTTATCCTTATCTTGGAAGACTTAGCTAAACACGCATGGCCAAAAAAAAGAAGAAAACGAATCCGCTGGTCAGAACCCTGCGCAAAATGATAGCTTTCTTCAGGGAAGACAGCTTCAGATACATCCTGAGCATTGTATTCTTGCTGGCAGCCATTTTCATGTTTCTTTCCCTGATCTCCTATCTGGTACATTGGAAAACCGACCAGGATTTCGTCTGGGAAAAGGTATTCTCCGGACCCGAGACGATGGTGGAAAACCAGGGAGGAAAGCTCGGTGCCTGGCTATCCGATCTTCTCATCAATCGCTGGTTTGGTCTTGGCAGTCTCCTGTTGCCAGGAATACTTCTGGCCTGGGCTGCCAGTTTGTTCGGATTAAGACTGGTCCGGACCTGGAAGTTCATCCGCAACACCCTGATCATGGCCATCCTGACCTCGGTCACGCTCGGCCTTGCCTTTGGCGATGGAAATGGCATCCTGGGAGGAGGCCCCGGAGGCCAGCACGGCTACTTTGTCAGCCGCTGGATGCGGGCCAGCATAGGCGGCTTTGGATCGGTGTTCGTCCTCATCATCTTTTATGCGGCATTGCTGCTGTTCTCCACCCCTTTTCTACCCTGGCTCAGAGCCCGAATAGCCAGGCTGCAGGAAAACAAATACAGGCCGGATGAAGTCGAAACCGGAGAACTAAGACCTGAAGAAAGCGAAAAAGCGGAAGCCGATGAGGCCGAAGGGCTTTTCCCCGAATCCCCAAAACAAAATGGCACAGCAAATGAAGAAAGCCCCGGGGAGAATGAGGCCTTTGAGCCAGGCAGGGAGCCCGTTGAAAGGAGTGGAGAATTCGCACAAACAGCGGCCGACACCGGTGCTGAAAGTGCAGAGATTGAAATGACAGTGGAAAATGCCACTGATGACGATCCCGATGAAGTGAACACAGACGAAGGTGCCCTTGGAGAATACGACCCCACCCTTGATCTGCCCCACTTCAAATTTCCACCGCTGAGTCTGATGAGGGACCATGATCAGGGAGAGACAACGGTGAGTAATGAGGAATTGATTTCCAACAAGAAGCGCATTGTTGAAACCCTTGGAAACTATAACATCAGAATCGACAAGATAAAGGTGACCATCGGTCCCACGGTTACCCTCTACGAAATTGTACCCGCTCCGGGCATTCGCATCTCGAAGATTAAGAATCTTTCAGACGATATTGCCCTGAGCCTTTCGGCACTCGGTATCCGGATTATTGCGCCCATCCCCGGAAAAGGCACCATCGGAATTGAGGTTCCCAAACAGCAGCCTCGTATCGTTTCCATGAAATCGATACTGGCGTCAAGGCGCTTTCAGGAGGCCGATATGGATCTGGCCATCGCAATCGGAAAGACGATTGCCAATGAAACCTTTGTTTTTGACCTGAGCAAAATGCCTCACCTCCTGGTGGCAGGTGCAACAGGACAGGGCAAATCGGTCGGGCTGAATGCGATTATTGCCTCCCTGCTCTATAAGAAACACCCGGCCCAACTCAAGTTTGTGATGATCGATCCAAAAAAAGTGGAGCTCTCCCTCTACAGCAAAATCGAGCGTCACTTCCTGGCCAAGTTGCCCGATTCAGAAGAGGCCATCATTACCGACACCCAGCAGGTTATTCACACCTTAAACAGCCTCTGTGGCGAAATGGATGAGCGCTACAACCTGCTCAAAGCAGCCCAGGTACGCAACATCAGAGAATACAACAGAAAATTCATCAGCCGAAGACTCAACCCCAACAAGGGGCACCGCTATCTGCCCTTCATTGTGGTCATCATCGACGAATTTGCCGACCTGATTATGACGGCAGGCCGGGAAATCGAAACCCCTATTTCCCGTCTCGCCCAACTGGCCAGGGCTATTGGCATTCATTTAATCATTGCAACTCAACGCCCGACCACCAATATTATTACCGGCGTTATTAAAGCCAACTTCCCTGCCCGGATCGCCTTTCGGGTGAGCTCATCAATCGACTCACGAACCATTCTCGACAGCACCGGAGCCGATCAGCTAGTCGGACGTGGTGACATGCTTTTCCTGAGTGGAAACGAGCCTCTTCGCATCCAGTGTGCCTTTGTTGACGGGCCTGAAATTGAAGCCCTAACCGATTTCATTGGCAGTCAAAGGGGCTATCCGGATGCCTTTATGCTGACACCGGTCGAGGAAGAAGGGAGTGAGGGACCCGAGGTGGACCTGAACAAACGCGACAGCAAGTTCGAAGAAGCCGCAAGGCTGGTGGTCCAGCACCAGCAGGGCTCCACTTCCCTGATCCAGCGAAAGCTTTCACTTGGCTACAACAGAGCCGGCCGCATTGTCGACCAGCTGGAGGCTGCAAAGATACTGGGCCCCTTTGAGGGCAGCAAGGCCCGGCAGGTACTCGTACAGGACGAATACAGTTTGGAACAAATTTTGAGCAAACTATCCTAAAACAAAAGCAATGCGAAAAAAGCAGCTCATCCTCCTGCTCCTTATCCCGGCTTCATTGTGCCTGAATGCGCAACGGGATCCCCGGGCCGAGCCCTATCTTCAGGCCCTCTCGGAGCAGTTCAACATGGAAGAAGGATACCTGATCCGGATGAACTATATCCGGGAAGATGTTATGCGGGGCAGCTCCTCCGAGGGCGAGGGCCGTATCTGGATGAAGGGGACAAAATACAAAATGGCAGTGGATGAGTACGTCTTGCACTTTGATGGTGAAAAGCTCTATTCCCACAACGCGGAAGCAGAGGAGGTCTATATCAGTGTACCCGACCCCGGAGATCCGGCCTATCTTCAGGCTGTGCCCATCCGCATCATCAAAGCCTGTCAGCAGGACTTTAAATACCAGCTGATCGGGGAACGCCCCTTCAGAGGAAAGGACAGAATCGAGATTCAGCTTTACCCCCTGGATCCGAGTGGTCCCTATTCAATGCTAAAGATTTTCCTGAACCCACAAAGCCTTAAACTTGAAGCCTTTTTACTCAAGCACAAGGAAGGCATTGAGTACACCATGCTACTGGAGGAAATCAAAGGCAGGCAGCAACTCGACGAAGCGATGTTCCGCTTCAATCCCGAAGAATACCCGAATACAGACATCATCGAACTGATCGACTAATTCGCCTTCTTATCGGCGGGCGCATCCGGGTACTCTATCCGGGAGTGATAGATGTTCGACAGCCTGTTCTTAAAGATGGCCTTTACTTTGGTAATATCGGCAAAGGTTAGGGTTGCTTCCTCGAACTGCTTCTCTTCGGTCTGACGTGCTACAATCCCCTCTACAAGCTGATCGATCGACTCCCGGGTATAGCTCTTAAGGGTCCGCGAAGCAGCTTCCACCGAATCGGCCATCATCAGCACAGCTGTTTCCCTGGAATACGGCTTTGGGCCAGGATAGGTAAACTCACGGATGTCCACCTCCTCCCCGGGGTTGTCGATCAAATAGGTCCGGTAGAAATACTGCACCGTACTGGTTCCGTGATGGGTTCGGATAAAGTCGATGATCTGTTCGGGCAACTTGTGCTTCCTGGCAATTTCAACCCCCTGAATGACATGATCGATAATCACTTTCGCACTTGTTTTGCTATCAAGCTCCCCGTGAGGATTGTTTGCAATATTCTGGTTTTCAATAAAATACTGAGGATTGTTCATCTTTCCGATATCGTGATACAGGGCGCCGGCCCGAATGCTGAGGGAATTGCCACCCACCTGCAATATGGCCTCTTCTGCCAGATTTGCAACCTGCATTGAATGCTGAAAGGTCCCCGGTGCCTTTTCGGCCAGTTCCCGCAGCAGAGGCTGGTTGGTGTCGGAAAGTTCAAAGAGGGTGGCGTCTGATAAAAAGCCGAAGATGCGTTCAAAGATGAATACCAAAGGATAGACCGTCAGAATGAGGAAGGAGTTCCCCACAAGCCACAGAACGGTGATCCAGTCGATCTGTTGAATGTCCCCCTCCTGCATCAGGGTAAGCAAAATATAGACCAGGAAATAGGAGGCCATTACAAAGGTAGCTGTATAAAACAGGATTCCCCGACGGTAATAGGAGCGCATTGCAAAAACCCCAACGATGCCGGCCAGAAGATTCATCAGCACAAACTGGAAGCTATTGGGTACCCAAAACCCGGCAAGCAAAAGGGTAATCAGATGTACAAAGAGCGCAAAACGGATGTCGTAAAAGGTCTTCAGGAAGATGGGCACCACAACAAAGGGAATCACGTATACACTAACGGCATCATTCGTCGAAGCAGCCATGGTAAGTCCGACCATGGAGACAATCAAAACCAGAATGAAAAAGCTTTGCTTTCGGCTTTCAAAAACATCCCTCCGGAAGTAATAGACAAACCAGAGCAATGAAATAAAAATCAAGCTGATCAGAATGAACTGGCTCGCATGAACCAGGAGATAGTTCTTGCCCACATTCGGGTTCGACTCATATTCCCGCCTCAGCGATTCTATCACCTGAAAATTATGCCCCGAAACCAGTTCGCCCCTTGCAATGATTCTCTGGCCAGCCTGAACCATCCCCTGGGTAGGCGTCAGTTGATCGAGACTTGCCATGCGAACCCGGTCGCTCATCTCTTCATCATAACTGACATTTGGACGCAAATAGTCGTTCAGGGCCACCAGGCTGTTCAGGGCCAGGGTTCCGGGATTGATCCGCTCCATCTCGGCCAGCAGATAGTCATAAGCGCTGCGTGTGCGAAAGAGGTCATTCAGACGCTCTTCACCCGCCACACCATCCTTCACAACCATAATGCTCATGCCCTGATCTGCCTCCTGCCCCTCCAGCACGGGATGGCGTTCGACGATCCCCTTGTTGTAGATGTCTTTCAGGATATCACTGACCACATTCATACTAAAAACCAGGGGATCAACAGCTCCGTCGGAACGGGCAGCCGCGATACCCAGGGTCGAAACATCGCCTTCAAAAGCCTGCACCATTCTGTCCCCCACAAGGCTGTCATGCACGAAATAATAGTGGATGTGCTTAAGGAGGCTATCCCTTTCAGCCTCTATCTGGGCTTCCGGCTTATAGATAGGGATATCAAAAGGGGCTACCAGGGTCTCATGCATCCAGGGTTTGTTCCTGGTATATTCATAGCGAAACTTCCCTTCCCGCGGAAACATAAAATACACCAGTATCGCAGCGACTAAGTAGAGCAGTACCAATTGAATGGCCTTCCAAAGCCTGGCAAGGCCTTTGAACAAATTCATGAAGTGAAATTAAAATAAGTTTTTCAACATTCAACCGGCTCCTGGTAAAATTGTTCGGCGATAAAACGTACTTTTAGCCTAAGAAATCGTCCCGGAATATGACCAATGCCATTTGCACCCTGGGGCAGGTCCCCCTCTTCGCTGATGCCGACATCCGATCCGGCGTTGTTTCTCAGCAACTATTTGGCGAAGAACTCATAGTCCTTGAAAAAGCAGGCGCCTGGCTGCACATAGTACGGCCGTTTGACAATACCGATGCCTGGATGGAGGAGAAGTACCAGATTGGCCTCAGAGACGATTTACTGAGTGACGGGGCCTCCGAAAACGGACATCGCATTGTAACAGCTCCCCATGCAGCCCTGCGTACACCGGAAGGCAGGCAGGTGCTCATGCTCCCGGCAGGTGCCATATGGCCCGTTCCGATTGGCCATTCCCTTCAACTTGGCAATACTTCACTCGTTCCCGAATACGATGGGGACCTGAGCCTTACAGGAAGAAATACAGATCCTGAGCGCATCTGTCGACAGTGGCTCAGCCTTCCCTATGTGCAAGGTGGCCGATCCGGATATGGCTTCGATGGAGGAGGGCTTGTTCAGACCCTCTGCCGCTGCATGGGAGTCGGCATACCCCAGGATTGCGGTCAACAGGCCATGCTGGGAGAAACGGTAAATTTCATGCACGAAGTACGCAAAGGAGACCTCGCCTTCTTCGACAATGAAGACGGGGAGATTGCCCATGTGGGAATGATTCTGGGTGAAGGGCAAGTCGTCCATTGCCACAGGGAAGTGAGCATAGACCGCATCGACCAGCAAGGCATCTTCGACACAGTGGCCGGAAGATACAGCCATCGCCTCCGGATCATAAAAAGACTTTTGCCCGAACAGGAAACAAACTAAAGAATCATCCCTGCACCCACCGTATTGTTCGTTGCCTCATCAATAATGATCAGGCTTCCGGTAATGCGGTTCTGCTTATAGGAATCGTAGAAAATGGGCCTGGAAGTCTTTATGCTGATCCTGGCAATCTCGTTAAGACTTACCGACTTGTCCTCCCTGTTCTCTTGCAGGGTATTGATGTCCACCTTAAATTCAACGTGACGAATAATTCCCCTGAGTTCTGCGGTTGTATGCCGAATAATGTACTTTCCCCCGGGAACCATCGCTTTCTCGCTCAACCAGCAAACCATCAGCTCCACTTCCTGTCCGATCTTTGGCCGGTCATTGGCCGGAACAATCATATCGCCCCGACTGATGTCGATTTCGTCCGCTAACCTGAATGTTACCGACTGTGGCGGAAAGGCCTCATCAAGGGTGCCGCCCATCGTATCGATAGACTCCAGCGTGCTTTCGAGGCCTCCTGGAAGAACGGCTACCCTTTCTCCGGGCTTCCATACCCCGCCAGCAATACGCCCGGCATAGCCCCTGTAATCGTGGTATTCCTCGCGCTGAGGACGAATCACATACTGGACCGGAAAACGGCAGTTCTTCAGATCGGCATCGCTCCGTATATCGATGGTTTCGAGAAGCTCAAGCAGCGTAGGACCGGAATACCAGGCCATGTTCTCACCCGATTCCACCACATTGTCGCCCCTGAGTGCTGAAATGGGAATGAAACGCACATCGGCAAGGTTCAGGGACTGCCTGAAAGGATCGAACTGCTTGCGAATGCCATTGAAAACCTCCTCCCTGTAATCGACCAGGTCCATTTTGTTCACACAGATTGCAATATGCGGAATGCCCAGCAGGGAAGCAATATAGGAATGCCTGATGGTTTGCTCAAGCACACCCTTACGGGCATCGACCAGAATAATGGCCAGGTTGGCCGTCGAAGCCCCTGTTACCATGTTCCGGGTGTACTGCACATGGCCGGGGGTATCGGCAATGATAAACTTCCGGCGAGGGGTGGCAAAATACCGATAGGCCACGTCTATGGTAATCCCCTGTTCCCGTTCTGCACGCAGGCCATCGGTCAGCAAGGCCAGATTCACATGCTCCTCACCCCTTCTCTCGCTGGCTGCTTCAAGCTGCTCCATCTGGTCCTCGAAGATGGCCTTCGAATCATACAGCAATCGTCCAATCAGGGTGCTTTTACCATCGTCAACGCTTCCCGCTGTGGTGAAACGCAGTAATTCCATATCCAGATATCCCGGTGCAGGATTTTCCCTCTTGCTCATATTCATTTTCCTTTTTCTGTTCCTTATCCTAAAAATAGCCCTCCTTCTTCCTGTCTTCCATCGCAGCCTCGGAACGCCTGTCATCATAGCGCCCTCCCCTTTCTGTAGAACGGGCGGTCGCCACCTCCTGAATAATGTCCTCGAGGCTGTCCGCAGCTGAGAGCGTAAGTCCGGTACAGGAAATATCACCGATGGTCCGGCAACGAACATCCTTCACAACCACCTCTTCATCATCCTTCAGCTGCATAAAAGGAGCCTTGGCAAGCCA